>NZ_KE992861.1 GCF_000466485.1 [Clostridium] symbiosum ATCC 14940
GACGCGTCCTCCCAACCTCAGTTAAATCTCCATAATGACATTGGTTCACGCGCGTGATACGCACGAAAACACCTTTCGGGATACTATCTTTGAACAATAACGAGGAGCTGCATCTATGGCAAAAAGAGCATACACGAGATATGGAATTTCATTTGCCGTTCTGGCGGTTATGATGTGCTGCCTGATTATCTGGAATATCAATTCCGGCAGCGTTCATCTGACCGTGGAGGAGATCGGCGGGATTCTTTTTAAGAAAACGGGGGAGGAGACGGCGTACCGCATCGTATGGGATATCCGTCTGCCGCGTATTCTGGCCGCGGCGATACTGGGCGGAGCGCTGTCGGTGTCGGGCTTTCTGCTCCAGACATTTTTCGCCAATCCTATAGCAGGCCCTTTTGTCCTGGGAATTTCCTCCGGAGCGAAACTGGTGGTGTCGCTTCTTATGATCGTTCTCCTGGGAAAAGGGATTGCCGTTAATTCGGCATTCATGATACTGGCCGCCTTTGCGGGAGCCATGATATCAATGGGATTTGTCCTCTTGATCGCCGGCCGGGTCAAGAAGATGTCAATGCTTGTTATCTGCGGCGTGATGATTGGGTACGTCTGCTCGGCGGCAACCGATTTTGCCGTTACATTTGCAGACGACGCCAATATTGTCAATCTCCACAACTGGTCCATGGGAAGCTTTTCGGGGATGTCCTGGGAGAATATCAGGGTGATGGCAGCGGTGATAACCGTATCCCTGGTGCTGGTCTTTCTGATGGCAAAGCCGATCAGCGCCTATCAGATGGGGGAGGTCTACGCACAGAACATGGGAGTGGACATCAGGCGGTTCCGGCTGGCCCTGGTTCTTTTATCCAGTATTTTGTCGGCCTGCGTGACCGCATTTGCAGGGCCGGTCTCCTTTGTCGGCATTGCGGTTCCTCATCTGGCGAAGAGCCTGTTTAAAACGGCTAAGCCGATTCTGATGATTCCGGGCTGCTTTCTGGGCGGCGCGGTATTCTGTCTGTTCTGCGATCTGATTGCCAGGACGGCATTTGCCCCGACGGAGGTCAGCATCAGCTCCGTCACGGCAGTTTTCGGCGCGCCGGTTGTGATTTACATGATGGTGCGCGGCAGGAAGAATATACAGTAAGGAGGAGAGCCGTGACTGGTGATTATATTTATACGGATAATATGGCCGTTGGATATGGCAGGGTTCCCCTTATCCGTCAGATTAAGATACATGTGAAGCGGGGGGAGATCGTGACGCTGATTGGGCCGAACGGCTCCGGCAAATCCACTATTTTAAAAAGCATCATCCGGCAGCTCGGCCTGGTAGACGGAGCCGTTTATCTCGCAGGCTCACCGATGTGCGATATGACGGAAAAGGAGATAGCCACAAAGATGTCTGTCCTGATGACGGAGCGGATCCGTCCGGAGCTTATGACCTGCGAAGATGTGGTTGCCACCGGACGGTATCCCTATACCGGAAGACTGGGAATTCTTTCAGAGAAGGACAGGCAAAAGGTCCGGGAGGCAATTGCACTGGTGCATGCCCGGGATTTTGCTGAGCGCGATTTCATGGAGATCAGCGACGGCCAGAGGCAGCGCATTCTCCTCGCCAGGGCAGTCTGCCAGGAGCCGGAGGCGATCGTCCTGGACGAACCGACATCATTTCTGGATATCAGGCACAAATTGGAGCTTCTGACCATTCTAAAGGAGCTGGTGCGGACAAAAAAGGTGGCTGTGCTGATGTCGCTCCATGAACTGGATCTGGCCCAGAAACTGTCCGATTATATCATCTGCATAAAAGGAGACAGGATAGAACGCTGCGGTACGCCGGAGGAAGTTTTTACGGAATCTTATATCACAAAGCTGTATGATATCACGAAAGGCAGTTACCAGGCAGAATTCGGCTGTCTCGAAATGGAGCCGGTGAGAGGAGTCCCCAGGGTTTTTGTCATCGGCGGGGGCGGAAGCGGGATTCCGGTTTACAGGAAACTGCAGCGTCAGGGGGTTCCCTTCGCAGCCGGAATCCTGAGCGAGAATGACATCGATTATCCGGTGGCCAGGGCGCTTGCGTCGGAGGTGGTTTCGGAGGCACCGTTTGAACCGATACGGGAGGAGACATTTGAGAGGGCCGCCGCTGTATTAAATTCCTGCAGTCAGGTCATCTGCTGTCTTGAAACGTTCGGGACACTCAATGAAAAGAACAGAAAGCTGGCAGAGATGGGAAAAGACAAAATGCTGCCCGGAATAAAAGATTAGGAAAGCAGGTTCTTCGGAGCCTGTTTTTTCATGACGACGGTGACCTGTGCGCAGAGCTCGCCGCATAACTCGGGATTTTTGCAAAAACAGCGAAAACACCTCGCGGAATACATCATGGATGTACTGTTACGTAGAAGGACACCGTTTTCCATTCTCTTCTGTCCCTGTGTCTCTGTTTATGTTATAATAACCGCAGAACGATTGCCGTATCGCGTTTAAGCGGTTTCTGTGTTGAAGGCGGTGACCTGTGCGCGGAGCGTCAGGTTATCGTTTACCTCAGAAATCCGGCAAGTAATGAAACATATACCACAAAAGAGAGAAGGGAATGGGACAAATGACTATCTTAGAAGCGGTATTATCCCTGGCAGGATTTACCGGCTCAAGCATTGCGGGAGGGCTTACCTGGGATATTTTGAAACACAGCGGAGCAAAAATTATCCGGTCGTTTAAAAGTAGATTCGCTTCAGGGGAAAAGAAGAGATTTTCCGGGGAAGAGGAATGCGAAGAATTTTTAAAAGAGCTGGCGGAGAAGACGCCCAACAGCAGGAAAAATCCTTATAAAGACGTGAAAATTATTTATGAGGATTATGCGCAAAATCCCGATGAAGACTTCATAGCGGAATTTCAACAGTGGATTGAGGCCAGTAAAATAAGCTTTGAGCAGATGAGGGATGGAAACGTGCAGCCGGTCTCCGTCAGAATCGGACATCAGGAAAATACGGGCTCGGGAACTATCGTGAATGCAGGAATCATCAATCATAATTACAGGTAATTCATATGAACCATATCGGATATCAGACGGCGAAGGATAACTCGACGATTAATAATGCAGAGCAGATTAATTACAATATCTTTGATGCGCCCCTCAAATTTTATTGTGATAAGAAGGTGCAGGAAAGACCGGAATTAAAGCCGGTATTTCAGGTATTGCAATTTATGGTTAATAAAGATAATTTAAGGCAGCGTTTTGGCGGAGCGAATTATAAATATGATGAACTGGCCGGCTTTGTCGGCGATAGCGCAGGCAGCCGGGATGAATTCCGTCCGGATTTTCTGGATGACGGCTATAAATCGGTTATTTTCTGTATCGCGGCAGTCATCCGTCATTTCAGGATGAGAGAGAATGATAATGATTTGGATACAGATGAAGAATATCTGCTGGCGGAGATTGTCAACACGGGCCTGAAACTGAAGTATTCATCTGAAATTACAACCATTAAGCAATATAAACAGGCAAAAAAAAGGGCGGAGGAGATACAGAAGGAACTGGCGCCGTACCTGAACTGCGCAACTCAGTACGGCAATTTCTTCCAGTTCAATAATATATATCTGGAGGAGCTTACCGGCGCTCCGTTCTTTACGGAGGATGTCAAATTCAGTGTATCAAATGAAATCATTCCCAATCTGATTAAACCGCTGTACGGCGACAAACCGGAATGCGGTCTCAGGGAAATAATCCAGAATGCATGCGACGCAATGAAAGAACTGGCGGCCCTCTGTGGTAAAAAACCGGGAAAACCGGTTGAAGTGTATCTGTTAAAAGAGACAGGCGGTATGAATAAGCTATGTGTAAGAGATTACGGAATTGGGATGACTAAGGATATTTTGCTCCAAAAGTACTTTGTCATCGGCGAAAGCTCGAAAAAAGACAGTCCCCTGAATTTGGTCGGGCAGTTTGGAATCGGTGCGTTGGCTGCATTCCTGTTGGGAGACACGGTGGAGGTCAGGACAAAACCTTATGGTGAAAAACATCTTTATCATTTTTTCTATTCATTCAGCTCAAACAGAGAGAGCAGCATTAATATTTCAATCGAAGAGGACAGCAGTTTTACCCACGGTACGGAAGTTATGGTAGATTTAAACGGCAGTCTGTCAAAAATGGGAGCCAATCAATTGATAAATGCTTTAAAGCTGGATTTGTGGTACAGACTGCCCGACGTCCCGATTGAATTATACATAAATGGTGTCAGGAGAGAAATTCGCTGTCTCAGAGGAAGCGGACACAATTGGATAAAAGTAAAGACGCCGCTGGAGGATACGGAGGTGAGCTATCTTTATGAAAACTATGGAGGGCAGATTATCCTGAATGGATTGACAGTGCAGGAGAACTATGACTTTATGTGCAGACATATAGCGCTGAAACCTTACATATCGATAAAAAGCTATGGAAATTCAATTCAGTTAAACCTGGAGAGAAACAGGATAGTCGGCGGCCTGCCCCCCGTGCTATCCGCTTTGCAGGAGCATTTTATTAAACTGGGGCTTCGTGAGCTATATGAATCAAGGAACCAATTTGTAGATGGACAGCTTAATATCAGGAGATATAACTGCGATAACAAGTATTTGTGTAATATACCGCTCTTCTTCTGTAAAGAGGGATTTGGCATTTACTCCAGAAAGACGCTGGAAGGTATCGGAAGGTATAAAACAGTTGTCATGGTATACGGATACGCAGGATATCCGTTGATAAATCTGAACGATTTAGAAGAAAATGTCTTATATCTTTTTAAAGCGGAACTTTCGAAAAGTGAGATTTCTGATATGATTGAGGGCAATATTATCAGCTATATTTCGAAGGGAATTTTGAAAGCATATTTTTATGATGCGAGAGACCAGTATGGCGGTTTCAAATTTCTGGCTATGAAAGCACTTTATAAAAAATTATCCGGCAGGGAATACCAAGGAAATAAGGCAGCTAAATTCTGGCCGGAGCATAATAAAGTGAAAGAAGAACAGTTCCTTCATATTTTTGATGAACCGGGATATATTGCGCTTGATGACACGTATCGGGAAATCTTTGAAGGACTGAAAGCAATAAGTCATCCGTCCGTCGTCAGGATTGAGTCCCTCACTGTCTGGAAGTACGGCAGTATACGGGATGATATCGACACCGGCATTATTAAAATGGAAAGGCAGCAGTCAGGAGGTACAAAAAG
This sequence comes from [Clostridium] symbiosum ATCC 14940, assembly GCF_000466485.1. Taxonomy (GTDB): domain Bacteria; phylum Bacillota; class Clostridia; order Lachnospirales; family Lachnospiraceae; genus Otoolea; species Otoolea symbiosa. Next base: position 5,187 of record NZ_KE992861.1, read on the forward strand.
ATGAACATCAAATGGAACGCGGACAAATACACACAGGATTTTTCCTTTGTCCATGAATACGGCAATGAAGTAATCGGGTTAATTAACCGGGAGGAGGGAGCTTCTGTCCTGGATTTGGGCTGCGGAAACGGAGCATTGACAAAGAAGCTGTCGGAGCTGGGATTTAAGGCGTCCGGGCTGGACGCATCCCCGGAGCTGCTTCAAATCGCGAGGAAGAATTATCCGGAGCTGACCTTTTACCAGGGAGATGCAACGGAATTTGAGCTGCCTGGGAAGGTGGACGTTATCTTTTCCAACGCGGTGCTGCACTGGATTGCAAAGGACAAGCAGCCGGATTTGCTTCGCTGCGTCTATCATGCGCTGAATGAAAACGGACAATTTGTCTTTGAATTTGGGGGCAGCCAAAATAACGCCCTGACCCATGAGGGGCTGAGACAGGCATTTGCTGCCCGCGGTCTTGAATATAAAATGCCCTTTTATTTTCCGACAATCGGTGAGTACGCTTCCCTGATGGAGCGCGCCGGATTCCGGGTGGAGTATGCCCTTCTCTTTGACAGGCCAACCGAATTAAAAGGAGATAACGGTCTTTACGACTGGATCGATCTGTTTATCAGGACGCCTTTTGGCGGGGTGGATGAGGGGATGAGAAAGGAAATCATTGCCGATGCCGTCGAACGGCTGAGGGACAAGCTGTTCCGTGACGGAAAATGGTTTTCAGATTATGTCCGTATCAGAGGCAGGGCGGTGGCAACAGTTTAGACATGATGCATTTTGCAAGGTGTTTTCGCTGTTTTTCGCGAAAATCCCGAGTCCGGCGGCGCGAAACGGTAATAACATGATACAAAAGGGAACGGGGGAGTACGGATGGCGTCATTATTGGGAATCGATATAGGGACTTCAGGAACAAAAGTCATGCTTCTGGATGAAAAAACAGGGGTGGCCGGCATAGAGAGCGAGACGTATCAAGTCTCCATACCCCGGCTGGGATATGCAGAGCAGAATCCGGATGTGTGGTGGGAGGCCGTGCTTTGCTGCCTTTCGCGCCTGAGGGAAAAATACGGTAAATGCTACAGTGAAGTTGCGGGAATCGGTTTCTCCGGCCAGATGCACGGGCTTGTCATGGTTGATGCAGACGGAAGGCCAATCCGTCCGGCGATCCTGTGGCTGGATCAGCGTTCAACAAAAGAATGTAACGATCTGAATGAACGGATTCCGGAGGACTTGATCACGGGCAGCCTGAGAAACCGTATTTTTACCGGGTTTGCCCTGCCTTCCCTTTTGTGGGTGAAAAAGCATGAGCCGGAGCATTTTGCCGCGATCCATAAGGTGATGCAGCCAAAAGATTATATCCGGTATAAAATAACGGGAATGTTCGGCGCTGAGGTGACGGATGCGTCGGCCTCCCTGATGTTTGATATCGTAAAACGCGATTGGTCCTATGAACTCCAAAGGATGTGCGGCTTTCCGCCCTCTGTTTTTCCGGAGTGCCATGAGTCGGGAGAAATTCAGGGGCGGGTAAGCCGTGAATGCGCTTGCCTGACCGGGCTTGGTGAATCGGTTCCGGTGATTTACGGCATGGGCGATCAGCAGGCACAGAGCATCGGAAACGGTGTCTTCTCTGAGGGAACGTTTATCTGCAATATCGGGACGGGAGGCCAGGTTTCCGCCTTTTGCGGACAGCCGTCCTTTGATCCGGCGCTTCGGACGCAGACCTTCTGTCACGGGATAGAAGGAGCCTGGACCCTCTACGGAGCCGTTCTGAATGCCGGTATGTCGCTTAAATGGCTGAAGGACAATATTCTTAGGGAGCAGAGTTTTGAAAAGCTCAGTGAGATGGCCGGTGAGATTCCGTCAGGGAGCGAAGGACTGATTTTTCTGCCCTATTTGACGGGTGAGAGAACACCTCATATGGACACGGCGGCAAGGGGGATGTTCTTCGGTTTGCATCTGTCCCATACAGCAAAGCATATGGCAAGGGCCGTGATGGAGGGAGTCACATTTGCCCTGCGGGATTCGATGGAGATCCTGGAACAGGCCGGTAATCCCTGCAGCAGAATGATATCTTCCGGCGGAGGAGCCGCAAGTCCTGTGTGGCTTCAGATTCAGGCTGACGTATTTAACCGGGAAATTCAGGTCTGCCGCGTTTCTGAGCAGGCATGTCTCGGAGCCTGTATGCTGGCCGGCGTTTCGGCGGGGATTTTTAAGAGCCTGGAGGAAGCGGGCAGGCGGTTTGTCACGATGGAGGAAAGGACATATAAACCGGATAAGGAGAGGGCGGCAGTATATGAGTCAGCCTTTGGGAAATACCGGGAGCTGTACCGCCGGACAAAGGCCCTGCTGTAACCTGCGAATACCGTCTATTCTACGGCGGACTTATTGTGATTCATAACACGATAAGTCCGCCGCATCAGATCATCCGGCGGCGAAACGTTTCCGAACCTGTATTGGGCGCCGAACTGATATCCTGCAGGAAACTGTAAGAATTCATTAATTATTATGCAATAAGTGAAATGTCAGAATATGTTAAAATATAAAGAAGGAAATGAAGAATTGCGAAAATGATCCATATTGGATTTAGAATGAAGGGGAGTGAATGTATGAATAGACAGAAAATAATCCGGTTAAGCGCTGCTGCGCTGATACTCTTGTCCTCAATCAACATTCTTTCCGGCTGCGGCAAACGCCGGTCCGCCGGTCCGGCAGACCGGGTATTGTCTGAGCCGCCGACGGTGACGGAGCAGGACAAAGCACCGGAATCAAGTGCGGCGGAGCCGGCGCAGGCGGGAGAGACAGGGACGACGGCACGGGGATTCCAGCTGACGGACAGTTACGGGATATGTGCGCCGGGCAGTCCGGTTATCTATCAGATGGCCCATAAGGATGTCTCCGGTGCCGATGTCCGCCTGGAAGCGGAGAACGGCATGGCAAAGCTCAGACTTTTAGATGCTGTATTTCAGAACGGCAAATTGATTGTGCGGTATGAAATTACCGATTATTCCGTGGAGGTTCTGTCCGAGGCAGAGACTGAAGAATTGCGCAGGAAGGAACGGGAAAACAGAGAAAAAGAAGAAAAGGGAGAAAAAGCGGAGTGGGATTTTTCCTATATCAGGCTGGATGAAGAGAAAGGAATATATGGCAGGAGCGCATTTGAATCAGGCATATTAAAAGATGCAACAAATAAATTATATACGGCGGATGCCAGAATCTATGGGCAGGGAATAGCAGCTGGCGGAAGGCGCTTCAGCACAGGCGGTAACAACAGGTCTTACGAAGAGTTTTTTGAGAAGGGCACAATGACAATCCAGTGTGTCAAGTATTCGGACACGATCGGATTTACGGAGGACAAGCCGGAAGGACTCTACAAACTTATGGTGGAAGGCTTTGATCAACCGCTGGTGTTTGAATTTGAAAAAGCTCCGGAATATGCATCCCTGGAAGACGTGGAGGGAATGGTCCATGAAAACGGATGGTATATCCTGGCTTTAGGGGCGGAGACAGAGGACGGTCTGATGGTTTCGGTGTCCTCCTATTCGCCGGATGGTTCCCGCCTGTCGTTTGGAAGAACGGGGCTCAGATACAGAGAGGAAGTAAAAGGAGATTCTAAAGAAGCCGGGGAGTGGGAAATAATTGAGCCGGGCAAACGGCAGCATATTGTTTCAGTCAATAATAAGCTGGAAGGGCTCATGGAGGGTTACAGCACGCAGTACCTGTACCGTATTCCGGATGATACGCTTCAGGAAGGCGGGAAATTGAAAAAAGCAGAAATTTTTACCGGGGAAGTGTATGTAACGACCAACGAAATCTCAGATGTAATTACGGTCGGGATACCGGAGACGGGGGAATCTGCCCCGGAGAAGGTAGAGTTTAGGGATTCCGTTCTGACGCTGACCGGAAAACGCATAAAAGACAGGGAAGCGGGAACGGATGAGAGCGGGGAGAAAATCATGAAACCTGCCCTCCGCATCGATATCTCGGCCGGGTCAAAGAACCCTGACGTGGGATTTTATTACATCCGTGGTTTTAAAGGTGAAGCCGACTTGGAACCGGATATCCCGCCATTTTCAGACAAAGCCCTGGAACCGGTAAGCAATGACAGCGGAGATGGCATCCGGCTGTCCGGCTTTATAATTCCCTATGAGGAAGGGGAAAAAGAGGTAAAGCTGCGCTTGGCCAATCCCTCTTATCAACGGACGAAAAAATTGGCGATCCCTGTGAAAATGCGGTGATTTCAGGGGGTGGACTAATATGTGTTAAGGATATGTTAAAAAATGTAATTGCAATAGCATGCACAAAAGGATAGAATAGAGAGGAGCGGAAAAAGCAAAACGAGGGATAGTTGAACGAAGGCCAGATATTTAACAGCAGATAGAAGAACAGGAGAGTGAAAATGTACACTAACAGGAATCCCTTTGGCGGCAATCAATTTGGAAACCAGAACCCATTTGATGACTTGCTGAAGAAGAAAAAGGAAAAAGAGAAAGAGCCGGAGGCCTACGACAGCAACGGAAAGAAAATCAGGAAGAAACCTCCCTATAAGAGGATGGTGGCGGCGCTCATCGTCATTTTTGCCGTAATCACAGGAATGAATTCCTACTACGTCCTTGATGAGGATAATTATGCGGTGGTGACAACCCTCGGAAATCCTCAGGCAGTATCAAAGGCGGGGCTTCATTTTAAGATTCCTTATGTCCAGAATGTGAGGCTGGTATCGAAAATTATCACAGGCATGCCAATCGGCTACGACATTGAGACAAAGGCATCCATCGACGAAGAATCAGTCATGATTACAAAGGATTTTAACTTTGTCAATACAGATTTCTACCTGGAGTATATGGTAAGCGATCCGGTTAAATATCTCTATGCATCCCAGGACCCTGAGGCTACACTTAAAATGCTGGCCCAGTCCTACATCCGTGATACGGTCGGAATCTATACCGTGGACGATGTTATCACCACAGGCAAGGCCGCAATCCAGTCCGAGATTAAGGAGAAGCTTACGAACCGTATGATCCAGGAGGATATCGGGCTTTCTGTTGTAAACATTACAATCCAGGATGCATTTCCGCCTACAGAAGAGGTTATGAACGCCTTTAAGAACGTCGAAAATGCAAAACAGGGCAAGGAAACGGCGATCAACAATGCGAATAAGGACAGAAGCGAAAAGATTCCGCAGGCTGAGGCCGAATGCGATCAGATAATTAAAGAGGCCGAGGCAGAGAAGCAGTCGAGAATCAATGAGGCCCAGGGCCAGGTATCGCGTTTTGAACAGATGTATGCGGAATACAGTAAATACCCTCTAATCACAAAGCAGCGAATGTTCTACGAGACAATGGAGGATGTCCTTCCCAGCCTGAAAGTCTATATTGTGGATGAAGCGGGAACACAGAAGATGCTTCCTCTGGACAGCTTCATGGATATGCCTGCAGGCCAGGGCAGCCAGCCGGTTCCGTCACCGCAGCAGCCGGCAGCCGGAGCAGGTCAGGAACAGACACAGAACACAGAGCAGCAGGGTAATTAAGGAGGCAGCATGAAAAAAACAGGCAGTAAGATAATCGGTGTTTTCGCAGCAATCGCGGTAGTCGTAGTACTGGCTTCCTCCATTGTTGTCACATATCCGAATGAGTATAAATTAATCAAGCAGTTTGGAGAGATTGTAGATGTTGTAGAGGCTCCCGGGGTATCCTTCAAGATCCCGTTTATCCAGGAGAGCGCATCCGTACCGAAGGAACTTCAGATTTATGATATTCCGAAATCAGACGTTATCACAAAAGACAAGAAGAGCATGATCGCGGACGCCTTTGTCCTCTGGAGGATTTCGGATCCCGTATTATTCACAAGACATTTAAACGGTCAGGTAGCGCAGGCCCAGTCCAGAATTTCGGCTTCTGTCTTCTCATCGATGAAGTCGGTCATCTCCAATATGGATCAGGCTGAGATTATTGAGAACAGGGACAGCAAGCTGGCGCAGGATATCAGCGCCAATATCAGCAATGCGCTGGACGGATACGGGATCACTGTCCTGGCTGTCGAGACGAAGTCACTTGATATGCCGGACGACAATAAGCAGGCCGTCTACGACCGTATGATTTCAGAGCGCAATAACATTGCAGCTTCCTATTCCGCCCAGGGTAATTCCTCTGCCCAGATGATAAAAAATAACACGACCAAGGAAGTATCGGTTATGAAATCGGAGGCAAAGGCTGAAGGCGAGAAGATTAAGGCAGAGGGCGAGGCCCAGTATATGCAGATTCTTTCAAACGCCTATAATGATTCCAGCAAAGCGGATTTCTATAACTTTGTCCGTTCCCTGGACGCTGCGAAGGTATCCCTGAAAAACGGGAACAATACATTGATTCTGGATAAAGATTCACCGATAACACAGATTTTCTACGGTTATTGATAGTGAGGAAGGATAGAATATGCCACATATAGCCATTACAATGTTCCCGGGCAGGGATGATAAAACAAAGGAAGCGCTTGCCGGGAAAATGAAAGAGACCCTTGTAAAAGAGCTGGGAGTCAGCGAATCGGTGGTTTCCGTGTCCGTGCAGGACGTCAGGAAAGAAGACTGGGATGCAGAGATGCAGAAGATTCCGGAAGAAGCCATGTTTATTAAAATTCAATAACGGTGTCAATATTATTAAATTACCAAGTGTGGATTGAACTTGAAAAATAGAAAAAACTGTGCTATCCTATTAAAAAATCAAAACAAAAAACACCGTTATTTGCCACCGGGTAAATAATCAAGTGTCTGAACATACTCCGTTAGGTCAAAGAAGGAGCGTGTTCAGGCACTTTTTTGCTTAACGGTATCAGGGAGGAGTAAGAAAATGATCCGCACAAGAAAAAAGAGAAAGAAAGAAGGGGGAAAAAACGACAGCGTACCGGTGCTGTTCGCCCGTTACGTCAGCCTGAATGTGATGGGAATGATAGGCCTGTCCTGCTACATACTAGCCGATACCTATTTTGTTTCAAAGGCATTGGGGGCGTCGGGGCTTGCATCCTTAAATCTGGCTATCTCTGTATACAGTATTATCAGCGCCACAGGCCTGATGTTTGGAATCGGAGGGGCGACCCGCTTCGCCATACTCAAGACACAGAGGGAGGACGAAGAGGCAAGCCGCGTTTTTACCTGGACTGCGGTGATGGGGCTTATAACCGGCTTAATATTTGCCGCACTGGGGCTGTTTTTTTCCGGAGCGGTTGCAATGAGGCTGGGAGCGGACAAAGAAACGTTCGAGATGACAGATACGTATCTGAAGGTGATTTTGTGCTTTGCCCCCTGTTTTATCCTCAACAATGTGGTTTTGGCATTCGTGCGCAATGACAGGAACCCGGCTTTGTCCATGACCGCCATGCTGACCGGAAGCATCGGCAATGTGATTCTCGATTATCTGTTTATGTTTCCGCTGTCCATGGGGATTTTCGGCGCGGCATTTGCAACGGGGCTGGCTCCGGCCATGAGCCTGGCCGTATTGTCACTGCATTTTATTAAAAAGAAGAACACATTCCGGATTAAAAACGTACGTCCTGCCCTGGGGCGCAGCAAAAACATCCTGATGCCTGGGCTGTCATCGTTTATCACCGAGGTTTCATCCGGAATCGTTCTGATTGTATTTAATCTCGTTATCATTGGACTTGCAGGAAATACAGGGGTGGCGGCCTATGGAATCGTCGCAAACCTCGCGTTGGTGGTTATTGCGGTATTTACCGGGATTGCACAGGGAATCCAGCCGCTTGCCAGCACCGGATACGGCAGAGATGATAAGAAGATGCTGGGACAGGTGCTGGGGTATGCCGCGGGACTGGCCGTAATACTGGCGGTATCTGTTTACATAGTGGTCAGCCTGTTTTCAGATCCGATTATACATATATTCAACAGCGAGGGGAACCAGGCGCTGATACCGATAGCCAGAAGCGGAATAAGACTGTATTTCACCGGATTTTTATTCGCCGGGATTAATATTCTGGCAGCGGCCTTCCTGAGCGCCGTTATGCAGCCCAAATTGGCTTTTATCATATCCGTTGTCAGGGGAGGAGCCGCCATCCTGCCAATGGTGCTGGTTCTTTCAAGAATATTCGGAATGAATGGAGTGTGGCTTTCCTTTCCTCTGGCGGAGTTTATAACCTGCATCATTTCCGTAGGGGGAGTGTGGAAATCGGGAATGATTACCCGCCGGCAGAATTCCCGGGACAGTGCGGAAATTTTTTATGGCAAAGAGAAGGAAAATGCGGTATAATGACCCCAAAATGGCATGACATGACGAAGGGGAGAGAAATATGGCAGGACGGATATCCGATTGGGTGACAGACCGTAAATGGCAGATGTCGGAATCGCTGGCGCTTGGGATTGTTCTGACTCTGGCCGGAGGATTCCAGGACGCTTACTCGTATAATTGCAGAGGAAAGGTATTTGCCAATGCCCAGACAGGCAATATCGTGCTGCTGGGACAGAACCTGGCGACAGGAAACTGGCAGAGCGCCGTAAGGTATCTGCTTCCCATTCTGGCATTTATCGGAGGCGTGTATGTGACGGAGTGGATACGTGAGCTGTATAAAGAACACCGCCTGCTTCACTGGAGACAGATCGTCCTTTTTATAGAAATCGTACTTCTGATGACGGCGGGACTTCTGCCGCATACCATGGATACCCCGGCTAATGTTCTGCTGTCTTTTGCCTGTGCGATGCAGGTTAACAGCTTCCGGAAGTTCCGGGGAATCCCCTGCGCAACCACGATGTGTATCGGAAATATGAGGAGCGCCACGGAGATGCTTGGCAGGTATCATATTACCAGGGAGCCGGAGCTTAAGAGGAAGGCGTTTCACTACTATTTTATAATCCTGGTTTTTGCGGTCGGGGCTGCAATCGGAGCTGTATTTTCAATCAAACTGGGCAACAGGGCCATATGGATAGCGGCGGCGCTGATGTTTGCAGGATTTATCATGATGTTTATAAAAAATGAGTTGGAGGAAGGAAAAAATGAAACGTAACGCGGGATGTGCGGTTATGATTATTTTAGGGATGTTGCTGGCGGGCTGCGGCAATCATACGGCGGCAGAGTCCACAGGGATGCCGGAGCCGGATATTAGTTCACAGGAGAAGAATATCTCGATGGCGGCGCCTGCAGATCTGGGAGCAATCAGACAGATTCATATGGAAAATCCGTCATGGGAATACTACTGTGCAACGGAACCGGCCTCTTTGGCGGCACCGTTAAAGCTGACAAAGCTCACGCAAGAAGCCAACCAGATTACTGATACGGATGATTGGTTTGAGAAAAACAATCTGAGCCTTAATGTGGAGGACAGCGGTAAATACGGCTTAGGGATTCCTTCGGACGAAAACGGCGGTAAATGCCGTATTCAGGTGGTGGACGGGGAAAAAGGTGAAGTTTTTGAGCTGGATTTCAGCGATTTCGAGTATGCCGGTGATTTTAAGCAGAGTGAAAAGGAATTCGTCAGACAGCAGATCCGGTATGCCCAGGTAAAAGATCATATCCTTTATTTGTCCATCGGCCATCTCACCTACGCTGAATCCTCACCCCACAATGCTTATGTGGCGGCGGTGGATCTAGCGGAGAAAAAATTGCTGTGGAAAAGCCAGCCTCTTGTGAGCAACGCGGCCAATTTTGTGATTAAGGGAGATGTTCTGCTGTGCGGCTACGGATTTACGGCGGAGCCGGATTATATTTACCAGCTGGATCTGGGTTCAGGCAAGGTGATTGACAAAACTGCGGTAAAATCAAAGGCGGACTATCTGATTTTAAAAGACAATATCTTATATGTAAGGACTTATAATACAGACTACACATTTCGGATTGAATAAGCGCCGGATCCAGTAACAGTTCATGCTGTCTGAACTGTTACTGGCGGTGACCTGTGCGTGGAGCAAATAATAATTCAATTTGAATATTATGCCGGAGCATGGTAAGATAATAATGATTGGCACGCTCAGCGGGCCTTTTACCGGTCTAAAAAGGCGGCTTACCGGAGGGAAAGAGCATGGGGAAAAATACAGATACAGATAAGGGCTTCAGCCTGATTGAGCTTATAATTGCGATTGCAATTCTTATTATACTGATCGGGCTTCTGGCTCCGCAGTTCATGAAGTATATTGAAAAATCAAGAAAAGCGGTCTGCATGAATAATGTGGACGTTGTGATTTCGGAATATCAGGTTGCCATTATTGAGGACAGGGATATAAAACCGGAAAAAGTGCTGGATGACATGGTCAAAAACAGAGGGCTGGAATGTCCTTCGAAAGGCGAATACTCCATTATTCATACAGGGGATGAGCTTTTTGTCGTCAACTGCAGTGTGCACGGGAACAGCGAAGGGGTAAGCAGCGATCCGAAAATTACAATTGGGGACGGTGTTTACAATACGATTCTTAAATTTGCAGAAGAATATACAGTGGACGAGATTATTAAAATGTTTAAAGATGCCGGATTGCCGACGAATAGCATTCGGAATGACACAATACGGGAGTATCTATTGAAAGAGGTGTATGGAGGCCAGTGGCCGAAAGTCGACAAGAGCTTGTTTACCGGCGCGAATTACGGGGGAGATTTGTATATTCAGCCATATATTAATGTTAAGAATACATCAGGAGGGAATATATCCGATACGAATAAAGACAGTGTTTTTGCATATATCGGCCCCTCCAAGGACGATATTAGCGGCCAAAAGTGGCAGGCATATTTTATTTACGATCCGGACAGCAAACAATGGTACCGTGATGCCAAGGGAAATGCCTGTTTAATTATGAATAAAAACTGGAGTACAGTTAAATCAGAAACAATTGATAACGGATGGATACCGGTCAATTAAGTATCAGAAGGACAAAGGGACTAAAACAATGACAGATATGAGAAAGACTTTAAAAGTGGGCCTGACCGGAAACACTCTGAAACTCATTGCTATTTTTACCATGCTCATCGACCACATCGGAGCGGCAGTCATAGAAGCCGGGATTCTCAGTTCCAATGATATGGCTCGTATGATGGCAATACTGGAGACAGAAAGGGGAATGCAGTGGTATCTGGCGGACATCGTACTACGGCTCATCGGAAGGCTGGCCTTTCCCATATTTTGTTTCCTTCTAGTGGAAGGCTTTACGCATACGGGAAACGAAGCCAAATATGCCAGGAATCTGCTTCTGTTTGCACTGATTTCAGAGATACCGTTCGATCTCGCGTTTTTTGGCAGGCTCTTTTTTCCGGGGGCGCAAAATGTATATTTTACCTTGTTTTTAGGTGTAGAGATGATGTGCTTTCTTAAAAAATATGCCGGAAGGCCGGTGATACAGGGAGCGGCGGTTGCGGCCGCCTGCGGACTTTCCGTTTTGCTGAAAAGCGACTACAGCTATATGGGGATTTTAATGATCGCGTCTTTCTATCTCTTAAGGAACCGGAGAACCACTCAACTTATACTGGCCGGAATCCTTGCCGCCGCCGAGTCTCTGACCCTGTTCGGGGCAGCCGCACTGGCCCTGATTCCCATTGCCCGTTATAATGGGGAGAGAGGAAAGCTCCGTCTGAAGTATTTCTTTTACTGGTTTTATCCGGTGCATATAATGGCGCTGTATCTACTGAGATGCCTTTTATTCGGGCAGGTTTAACACAAGCAAATAAGCGAGTTAGGAGTTGCTATAATTGAATTTACATTTTGAGCCGATAACCCGGCAAAACCGTTTGGAAGCATTGCGGCTGGAAGTCGGTGAAGGGCAGGAGAATTTTATAGAGCCGGTTTCACAGTGTCTTTCAGAGGCACGGAGAAACCTTGTATGGAAACCAGTCGCGATCTGCGACGGAAACCGGGTGGTGGGGTTTGCCATGTACGGATATTTTTGGTGGGAATATTTTCCCTATGGCCGTCTGTGGCTGGACCGCCTGATGATTGATGCCGCATTTCAGGGCCGGGGATACGGAAAAGCAGCACTGGCCGGATTACTAAAGCTTCTGACTGGGAGATATCCGAATAAGGATATATATCTGAGCGTTTTTAAAGGAAATGATGTGGCTGCCGGGCTGTATAAAGAATTCGGTTTCCGTTTCAACGGTGAAAAAGATATACACGGTGAGGATGTCATGGTCAGGCGGATGTAACAGTTTTGACATGTCTGTGCATTTACTGTGCTGACCGTGCGGAAAGGCAGCGGCAGCGGGCATCCGGGTAATTAAAAAATAAATGAAACTTTTTCCCTTTCTTTTCCGTCTAACTATAAGAACGGAAGAAAGGGAGTTTTTATTATGAGACGGAAAACAGGAAGGATAAGAAAGATAGCATTGCTCATGCTGACAACCGGCTGTATTGTTGCGGCTGCTTCGGCCGCTTATGCCGGCGCTCCGTCTTCAGGCCCTGCATCAGATAACAGGACTGTCGAGGAGAGACAGATGAGCGAAGAAGGACAAGCCAAGCAGGAGAGCATGCCTCCGGCCGGGGAGATACAGGAATCGACGCAGGCCGGGGAAGGAGCCGTATTGGCGGTTACACAGGGCGAAACCCGGCAGACCCCGGAAGTACAGCAGAACCCGGAAACCCGGCAGACCCCGGAAGCTCAGCCGGTCCCGGAGACTCAGGCGGCCCTGGATACCCAGGCGGCTCAGGAAACCCGGGCGGCAGCCGGACTGGCGGAAGAAATTCAGAAAGAAGCGGAAGCGGCAGGTCTTGTCTGGAGCGGAGGACGGTATATCGATCCGTCTAAACCGATGATTGCCCTCACCTTTGACGACGGGCCATATGCCCCGGTGGGAAACCGGATCATGGACAGCCTGGAGAAATATAATGGACGGGCCACTTTCTTTGTGGTAGGAAACCGTGTGGCGGAATATCAGACTGAGATTAAAAGAATGCATGATAACGGCCATGAAATTGCAAATCATACATATGGCCATAAGTATCTTAATAAGCTGGGTGCTGATGAAATCAGAAGCCAGGTGGAGCTGTGCAATCAGGCGGTCGCAGCCGTGACGGGCGAGAGTCCGAGACTGGTACGTCTGCCCGGCGGAAATAAAAACGACACGGTTTTAGGTAACGTCAATTACCCGATGATTATGTGGAATATTGATACGCTTGACTGGAAGACCAAAAATGCGGACAAGACAGTCCAGGCTGTAATCGGAAAGGTGAAGGACGGGGATATTGTTCTGATGCATGAGCTGTATACGGCGTCGGGCGATGCGGCGGTGAGAATCATTCCGACCCTGACGGAACAGGGATTCCAGCTTGTGACCGTGAGCGAATTGATCCGTTTCCGGGGCGGAGTGAAGAACGGAGGCGTTTATTACAGCTTCCGCCCACGCTAGGATATGTTTGAAAAGCATGCAGAGAACCTTGCCTATGGGAGAAGATAAAGGTATAATATGCTTACATACAGAGTGCCGGTATAAGGAAGCGGGGAGGAGAAAGGTTGAAGGTAATCATACGAATATTAAGCGCGGCTGTCTTATTCCTGACAGCCGTTATTCCTGTTTTTCAGTCTCATGGGGCGCAGTGGCTATGGCTGCTGCTACCCTGCTTTTTCCTGCTGAATGTATTTCCTTCCTATGTCAACAGACGGCTGCCGGACAGGAGGCTCAGGCTCTGCGCTGACGGATGTGAGCTGCTGATTCTCTTTCTGATATCGGCCGTATTATCGGGCCTGTATCTGCTGACGCGGATCCCGGCTCTTTGGCCCGAGCATGCGCCGCGGTGGTTTGCCGGCCTTATCTGGGCTATACTTGCGGAGGCGGTTGTGTTCTGGAACGGAATCATCCGTGTATACGGCACATCCCTGCAGATTGGCTTTAAATGGAGAATGGCCGGAATTATCTGTGGATGGATTCCGGGAGCAAACCTGATTGTTCTGTGCAAGATCATAAGGATTGCATCGGAGGAAACAGCCTTTGAGAGCGGAAAAATCCTGTTGAACCGTGAGCGGGAACAGGAACAGCTCTGCAAAACCAGGTATCCGCTCCTTATGGTTCACGGAGTATTTTTCAGGGATTTTAAATACTTCAATTACTGGGGCAGGGTGCCAAAGGAGCTGGAACGCAATGGAGCCGTGATTTTTTATGGAAACCACCAGTCTGCCGCTTCAGTTAAAGACAGCGCGCAGGAGCTTGCCAAACGTATTTTGGAGATTACCGGTGAAACCGGCTGTGGAAAGGTGAATATTATCGCACATTCCAAAGGAGGGCTGGACAGCAGATATGCGATCAGCCTGCTGGGAATGGAGCCGTACGTCGCGACGCTGACTACGATTAATACGCCCCACAGAGGATGCCTGTTCGCTGATTATCTTCTGGATAAGATTCCGGCCGGGGTGAAGGACAAAGCTGCCGACGGATACAACAAGGCCCTTAAAAAGCTGGGAGATCCCGACCCGGATTTTCTGGCTGCAGTCGGTGACTTAAGAGCGTCTTCCTGCCTTCGTTTTAATGAAGAGACGCCGGATAAACCGGAAGTATACTATCAGAGTACCGGATCCAGGCTGAACATTGCTTCGGGAGGCCGCTTCCCCCTGAACTTTTCCCATCGTCTGGTAAAATATTTTGACGGCCCCAACGACGGTCTGGTAGCGGAGGACTCATTCCGGTGGGGAAGCAATTATACAATGCTTACGACCAAAGAACACAGGGGGATTTCCCACGGTGACATGATAGATTTGAATCGGGAGAATATCAGGGACTTTGATGTGAGGGAATTTTATGTACGCCTGGTGCATGATTTGAAAGAAAGAGGATATTAAAAATCTGGAAGGATGGAACATATATGAAAATGATACTGGATGTGGACACGGGAATCGATGACGCACTGGCAATTGCCTACGCTCTGGGCTCCGAAGAGGCGCAGCTTATAGGAGTCACCTGTTGTTTTGGAAATGTAACGGTTGATAAGGCGGTTCAGAATACGCTGCGGGTCCTGCGGCTCTTCGGAGCCGGTGAAATACCTGTTTATGCAGGAGCACCTGAGATGTTTACGGGAAAAGAATTCGTTCCGAACGAGGTCTGCAAACGCGTTCACGGGTTAAACGGAATCGGTGAAATCGAATTGCCGGAAGCAGATAAGGGAGCGGAAGAAAAAGATGCCGCAGCCTTTATGGCGGAGATGGCACAAAAGTATGGCAAAGAGCTTGTTATCGTAGCGACGGCAGCCATGACCAACCTTGCCCGATTTATCAGGCAATATCCGGAGGAGGCGGCCAAAGTAGGGAGGATCTCCGTTATGGGTGGCGCAGTTACCGTTCCGGGCAATGTGAACCGTTTTGCGGAGGCCAACATTCTGGCCGATCCGGAAGCCGCTAAATTTGTCCTGGAGAGCGGAATCAATCTGCTGATGGTAGGGCTCGACGTGACTCTGAAAACGATGATGAGCGCCGGGGCCATGGAAGAGAGGATCCGGCCGTGGACAGCGGACGGCAATGAACCGGGATGCAAAATGGCTGCGATGGTACATTATTACTGCTCCCACGAGATAGGAGATGAGGGCAGCCGGGAGGGGGCGATCCACGATCCGCTGGCTGTGGCCGCCGTTCTTCATCCGGAATTTGTGGAGACCGTAGAACTCAACCTGACCGCGGAGACGGACGGAGAGTCGAGAGGGAGGACCATTGGTGATTTAAAACGGATCAAACAGAGGGAAAAAACGGTAAAAGTCTGTGTTGACGTCAATACAGAGCTGTTTTTAAAAGATTTTGTGTCATCGGTTCAAAAAGCAATACATAGGATTTAGCCGCTTTTGCCATACTATTTTATATAGTTTGGCAAAAGGAGGCAGTGTATGCAGACCATAAAATTAAAGGAAGATTTTTACTGGACAGGAATAATAGATGAGAACCTGAGGGTATTCGATATTATTATGCTGACGGAATTCGGCACCACGTATAACTCCTATGTACTTAAAACAGGGGATAAAACGGTGCTTTTTGAGACGGCGAAGGCTAAATTCTTCGATGAGTATTTGAGAGAGCTTAAAAAGATCACGGAAATTGAAAAGATTGATTACCTTGTGGTGGATCACACGGAGCCGGATCATGCAGGCAGTGTGGAGCTTCTGCTGGACATCAATCCCAACATGAAAATCATCGCAACCGGCTGTGCGGTTAATTTCCTGAAAAACATTGTAAACCGGGATTTCTACAGTATCCAGGTTAAGGATAATGAATCGATGAAAATTGGGGACAAGACGCTTACGTTCATGACGGTACCGAATCTTCATTGGCCGGATACGATGTATACATGGATTGAGGAGGATAAGATACTCGTAACCTGCGATTCCTTCGGAGCCCATTACGGTGTGGAGGGGGTGCTCAGAAGCGAAGTCAGAAACGAGGAAAATTACAACAAAGCGGCCAGATATTACTTTGACTGTATAATAGGGCCTTTTAAAGGATTTATGATGAAAGCGCTGAAGCGTGTGAAGGAACTGGACCCTGTCATGATCTGCACGGGGCACGGACCGGTGCTGGACACAAAAATAGGGGAAATCTTTAAGATGTACGAGGAGTGGTGTACCGTCACCAATCCGAACAACAAGAAGACAGTCATAATTCCCTATGTCAGCGCCTATGGATATACAAAAGAGCTGGCCGAAAAGATTGCCGGCGGAATCCGTGACAGCGGCCCCGTGGACGTGAGAACCTATGATATGGTGGAGACGGATGCAGCGAAGGTGGTTGGCGAACTGGAATTTGCAGACGGAATACTGTTCGGCACTCCTACGATTGTGGGGGAAGCGCTTAAGCCGATATGGGATTTGACAACATCGATTTTCCCGGCCACGCATGGAGGAAAATACGCCTCTGCATTTGGAAGCTACGGCTGGAGCGGGGAAGGTGTCCCGCACATCATCGACCGTCTGAAGCAGTTGAAAATGAAGGTTCCTGATGACGGCTTCAGAGTAAAATTCAAGCCGGATGAGGTTGCCCTGATGGATGCTTATGAATACGGTTACCGGTTTGGCTGTCTCGTTCAGGGAAAAGAGTCGAAAAACAGCCAGGCCGGAACGGATAAAGGGGCCAGAAAGCTGGTAAAATGCCTTGTCTGTGGGGAAATCTTTGATTCCTCCCTGGATACCTGTCCTGTATGCGGCGTCGGCCGGGAGTATTTTGTGGAGGTGGACGCAGAGGATACGGACTTTTGCCGCGATACGGAGGACTTTTTCGTAATCATCGGCAACGGCATTGCAGGACTGTCTGCGGCGGAGGAAATACGCAAAAGAAATAAGACTGCCTCGGTTGTCATGATATCAGACGAGCCTTATGACACCTACAACCGCCCGATGCTGACAAAATCCATGCTGGCGGGCCTGACACCGGAGCAGACGGCTGTTCATGAGCCGGAATGGTATGAGAAGCATAATATTATCCGGGTTCTGGGCCGCCGTGTGGCTTCGGTGGACACGGAAATTAAACAGGTGGTTCTGGAAGACGGAACAAAGATGGTTTATACAAAGCTGATTTATGCTCTGGGCGCAGAGAGCTTTATTCCTCCGATCCGGGGAGCCGGACAGGAGCATGTTGCCGCGGTCAGACGTCTTGCGGATGTACAGAAAATATGCGAAATGCTGCCGGATATAAAAAGTGTCTGCGTGATCGGCGGAGGTGTTCTGGGGCTCGAGGCTGCGTGGGAATTCAGAAAATCCGGCCGCGACGTCAGCGTGGTGGAAGCGGCGCCGGGGCTGATGATGCGCCAGCTGGACCAGGCGGCCTCCGATATGATGAAAGAAATTGCGGACCGGGAGAAGATAAAAATCTATACAGGCGTGCAGGCTGACGAAATACTGGAGCCGAAGAAGGGCGTGCGCCTTGCCGACGGAAAGACACTTCCGGCCGATCTGGTCATTATCTCCGCCGGAATCCGGCCGAGTACGGCCCTGGCGATGGAATCAGGAATTGCCGTTGACCGCGCAGTTGTTGTCAATGACAAGATGGAGACCAATGTCAGGGACGTATACGCATGCGGAGACTGCGCCCAGTATCAGGGGATGAACTATGCTCTCTGGGGAGAGGCATCGGCCCAGGGCAAAACGGCCGGAGCCAATGCGGCCGGTGAAGAAACCTTCTATGAACCGCCGTCCATGGGCCTGTCCTTCCATGGAATGAATACGGCGCTCTATGCAATTGGCGATACGGGGAAAGAGCGGGGCCTGTCGTACCGCACGGAAGAGAAAAAAGACGAGGCCAGGAAACAGTATGAAAAATACTACTATGCCAACGGCCAGTTAAAGGGAGCGATTCTGATTGGGGATTTATCCAAGATGGCGGAAGTAACGGAACGAATTGACAGGAAATAAAAAACGAAAAACAGACAGTATGGCTGTAACATCAAATCACAGTCATGCTGTCTGTTTTCCTTCCTTTTCCGGTTTGATACCGGCATGAAAACGTCCATGTCGGACATTGGCGCACGGTTTCCGGAATCTGCTGTTTACCGGCAGCAGCAAAATCCAATTTTCTCCATCAGTTCGTCCGGATTTCCATAATGCAGCTTCAGATTTAAAAGTTTTCCGATTCCGAGGCTCAATATCCCGAGCAGGGACTTTCCGTCAACAATCTGGCTTTCATACTGAAGATCCAGATCACCATTAAAGCTATCCAAAGCACGCAGGTATTTTCTGATATCTTCGAGCGTATTAAACATTACCTTAACTTCACTCATGTGAGATCCCTCCCATACACTAATATTTTTCTTTTCTCAGAATGGTGAATGATGCTTACATTGTAAACGCTGAGAGACAGAATAGCAAATAAAAAATATGTTAAAGATTTTCTGAATTGATGTGAAAAAACATAGGACTAAATGAAATTAAAGGAAAATTGAATAATGCTTAAAAAAACATGGGGAAACAAACAATTACTTATTTTTTGAAAAGAATACAAAGAATAAAAAAATTTAATATAATATAAAAATTTGTTAAGAATATATCTGGCTGGAGAAAAATACAAGGACAACCGGACAAAGATAGAAGCAGGGAACGTATCCGGATAGGAATATGTCCTCTGCTTCAATGGTCACTTGATTGTTATTATGACTTTATTTGGAAGACAGGTGATCGCTTCGCCTTTCTCACGCTTTGCCCCTTCATGGACACAAATCTTGTCAGGACAGGAGGCCTCTGTGATTGAAACGGCCCCATCGCGGATAACCAGATGATTCGTTCCCCCATTCACGCCTTCGATTATCAGATCGGCATCCTGATCGAGAGGAAGTTCCTGCAGTGTCTGTCCGTTTACGCTGACGACTGCGACGGAAGCAGTACCACGGTTTAGAAAACGGTACCCTGCGAAGAAAATGACGGCAAAGACAAGAAGACCGCAAACCAGGTATAGTTCATTTCTGCTCTTTCTATTTTCTTTATTTTCCATAAAACTCCTTTAGTCAGTCTGCGGCGGGAATCACAAGCTTTTGCGCTCCGTCAGAATAGTGGATTTCATAGTCGTCGGTTATAAAATAACCGTAGATGCCATCCATCGAATTAATCAGTTCCAGCCCCTTTTCCAGCCCGAGTGAAAAGCATGTGGTACTCAGCGCGTCACCGTCCACGGATCGTGGAGATACGATAGTTACGGCAATCAGGCCGTTGTCATAGGGATATCCGGTAGCGGGATTCAGCAGATGGTGATAATTTTTACCATCCACGACAAAATGGCGTTCATACACACCCGAGGAAACGACCGACATATCATTGATGCTCAGGTTGGAAATAATTTCATTGCGTCCTTCGAAGGGCTTTTGCAGTCCGATTTTAAACGGAGTGCCATCCGGCTTTTCACCGATGCAGAGTACGTTTCCGCCCAGATTGATGATGGCGCTCTTTACATTTCTGCTTACAAGATATTCCTTCAGCCGGTCGGCGATAAATCCCTTTGCAATAGAGCCGAGGTCGATGGTGGTGTCCGGGCTGCAAAAGGTGAGTACGTCGCCATCCAGCCTCAGGTTTTTCCAGTCGACACGGGAGGCCGCCTCACTGATTTCCTCCTGTGGAGGAATTACTTTTTTACCGTCTGTGAAATTCCAGAGGGAGCTGAGCGGTTCGATGGTGATATCGAAAGCCCCGTCCGAAACACGGCTGTAGTAAAGACCTTCCCGAATCAGGGCCGCCGTGTCTTTGGTAAGGGGGAACACAGTTTCTCCTGCCGGCCGGTGATTCAGCCCGTAAATTTCGCTGGTGGCAATTGTTTTGCTGAATCTGTTCTCATATTCGCGGCACAGGGCCATGCACTGATCCAGAATTTCCTCATCACTGCTGTCGTAGAGAGTGACGGTTACAAACGTATTGAGCAAAAAATCGGAGCGGCTGACGGGCTCCGTCTTTCTCGGCCTGAGTGCTAAAGCGGCGCCGCAGGCAAGAATGAAGAAAACGAGAACGGCCAGCAGTCGTTTGAATTGTTTTTTTTCCATAGTATTTATGTTCCTGTTATGCTGTGCGTCAGTTGTTGTGAAACATACCAATCTTAACAAAGCGGTAAATTAAAGTCAAGGGCAGCATGAGGGAAGTTACAGTTCAGCCTTCAATGTCATTTTGGAGATTTAGTTAAGCAGGTGAGGACGCCGC
>NZ_KE992862.1 GCF_000466485.1 [Clostridium] symbiosum ATCC 14940
GGTAACAGACTTTATGGCCGATGAAAATGCAGTAAAGGTGGTCTGCGGCGGAACCAGCGCCAATATTGTAGCGCGGGTGCTGGAAAAAGAAATCAATGTGGCGTTTACCGGGGAGATTGATCCGAATATACCGCCGACCGCCAGTATCGAAGGAATCGATCTTGTGACGGAGGGAGTGGTGACGATGAACCGCGTCCTTAAGCTTCTGGAGCAGTATACGAGAGACGATGAGATAGATGAGGCATTCTTTATAGAGCTGGATAAGCCGAACGGGGCGTCGATGCTGGCAAAACTTCTGATTGAGCAATGTACGGATTTACATTTGTTTGTCGGAAAAGCCGTGAATGCGGCCTATCAGAATACGGAACTGCCGTTTCAATTGGGGGTGCGCCAGAAGCTGGTTGATCAGATTGAGGATGTGTTGAAAAGACTCGGGAAGGGAGTTTCGGTGAGATACTATTAAAAAGCAGGCAAACCAGCCTGCGGATGACCGGAGAAAGAGGGTAGGTGATGGAAACGGATCATAAACTTCTGCTTGTTGACGATGAAAAGGATATTGTTGATTTAATAGAAGAGGCGCTGCAAAAAGAGGGGTTCCATGATATCCGGAAAGCCTGTACCGGAACAGATGCGTTGCAAATCTGCCGTGACTTTCAACCTGATGTAATTGTTCTTGATATTATGCTTCCCGACATTGACGGGCTGGAGGTATGCAGACAAATCCGATTGTTTTCGTATTGCTCCATTTTATTCCTGTCCTCAAGAAATGACGATGTCGATAAAATCCTCGGCCTTTCCTGCGGCGGTGACGATTATATTACGAAACCGTTTAGTCCGCGGGAGGTGGTGTTCCGCATTAAGGCACAGCTCCGCCGCCAGCAGTATCAAACTGTTTTACCCTCAAAGGAGGAAAACTGTCTGACCGTTGGCCCGCTCCTGCTTGATAAGGAAAGCTGCCGGGCCTATAAAGCAGGGACGGAGATTGGACTGACCGGCCGTGAATATCTTCTGCTCACCTGCCTTATGGAAAATGCAGATAAAATTATCAGTAAAGAACGGCTCTATGAGAAGGTATGGGGAGAATACAGCGCGATTTGTGACAATACAATTATGGTCCATATCCGGCATCTGCGGGAAAAAATTGAGGATATCCCATCCCATCCGCGGCAGCTCATCACCGTGAAGGGCTTAGGATATAAACTCAAAAAGAGGATCGAATAAATGAAACGCTCGGGTTACCGCACCATATTTCATATATACCTGATTGTCTTTCTATCGCTGTTAGGTACTGTTTTGTTTGCAGGCTGTCTTCTCTTTCTGGTAATCACCATTCATAAGCCGGGAGAGGGGATTGCAAGAAGCGACTGGCCAAAAGAATTTACAGAGAGATTCGGGGATCAAATCATTTTTATTAATACAGTTCCGCAAATCAGACAGGCGGGGCTGGCAGATTTACAGGACAATGGGATTGGAGTACAGCTTTTAGATGCTTTCGGCCAGGAAATATTCAGTTATCAGAAACCGGAAGAGGCTGAGACCGCATATTCCAATGTTGAATTGCTGGAGCTTAATCAAACAGGACGGATAACACAGGAAGGAACAACCGCCTTTATCGGCACGGTTAAAAATGCCGGAGACGAATGCACTTATGTTTTGTACTTTCCTGTGAATATCTCCAAAGTAACCATGTATCTGAACGGAGAGAGGTTTGCAGGCGGCAAAGCCATACTCCTGCCGATCCTTTTGTCACTGCTTTTGCTGGTCCTGCTATCTGGCCTTCTCTACGGATTTTTTATAACAAAGGCGATGAAGCGGCTGATGACTGCCGTACAGGAGATTTCTGTCCGCCGCTATCTACCCATCCAAAACAATGGCGTTTTCCACGATTTATATGAGAGCTTAAACACACTGGACAAGGAAATCAGAGACGTCGACCTGTTGAGAGAGCAGACAGATAAAATGCGCGAGGAATGGATCGCCAATATCACCCATGACCTGAAAGCGCCCCTTTCCCCCATCAGAGGCTATGCGGAAATGATGGAAGAGACCGGTTTTAAAAATAAAGAACAGTGCCGTCGTTATACAGGAATTATGCTGAAAAACGTCTCTTACATGGAGACACTGATCGACGATCTCAAGCTGACTTATCAATTAAAAAATGGAATGTTCCCAGTAAAACGGGAGAAGCAGAACCTGATCCGTTTTCTGAAAGAGCTGGCGATTGACATTCTGAATACCCCGGAATACGAAAATCGTATCATTCATTTTGAGACCGCAGCGGATGTTGTTTCTTTTACCTTTGACCAGACTCTTTTCACAAGGGCCTTCCGTAATTTGATAATCAATGCCTTTGTGCATGGGAATGAAAATACTGAAATTACCCTGCGTGTGCTGGTCTCAGATTTCGTTTTGAAAATAGACTTGTCTGATAATGGAAGGGGGATGAGACCGGAAATAACGGAGCATCTTTTTGACCGCTATTACCGGGGAACTGATACACGGCAAAAGCCGGAGGGGAGCGGCTTGGGGCTGGCAATCGCCAGGAGTATTATCGAGCTGCACGGCGGCAGAATTTCTGTTGCCAGTGTCCCTGATATCGGGACAACTTTTCAAATTGAATTTTTGACCGGTTAAGGTTAATTAAGGTTGCCTGAAAATTAGATTAAGGTTGGCAGACTATCATAGTTTTAGTGATAGTTGCCGGCCTTTTTCTGCGTTAAGGAGAGGGCTGTCTGACGGAAAGCAGGTGTTCAATTGAAAATCATATGGAAGTATATTTTTACAAATGTCAAAGAGAGGAAAATGCGGACTGCTGTCATGCTGCTGTCAATTTTGCTGTCCGCCACTCTGTTATTTGTGTCGTTTTCCATCGGTGCATCCTATAAAAGCGCACAACGGAAAATGGCGTGTGGTATGGCCGGCAGTGCGACTCTATCCGTGACAGCGGTGGATGGAGGGATTGGCGCAGACAGCATTCCGGAACTGCCTTCCATTCGCGCTGCTGTTGGACTGGTGGAGGGTTCGGTCCTTTATCATGAAAATGGCTATTATGAGACCATCGACCTGATTGCGGCTGACTTAAGCAGGCTTACTAAAATCAATCCACCCCGTTTGACAGACGGCGGTGAAATTACTGACTTTACCGGGAATCAGGTCATCCTGCCGGACCGCTTTACTTTAAAATATGGGATTGAAAAAGGCGATACCATCACACTGCAGATTGGCGGAGAGCCGGTTTCTTTAACAGTTGCGGAAATTGCCGCTTATGATACGGTTTTTCTGCGGCATACAAGAGGGGCCACAGCCCTTTTGCCCCTTTCCACACTGTCTGAATTATTAAACCGGCCGGACGGTTATACCGAAATTTTAGTGGAGCCAGCCGGAGGGACTTCTACCGAGGAACTGAAAAATGAGCTGGCATCGCTGCTCCCGGCCGGGGAATACCGGGTTTTGGAGGTAGTGAACGAAGCACAGATTGCCGCAGATGCACGGCAAAAATCTATGCCGTTTTTCCTGATTAGTTTCTTCTCCCTGACAATGAGTATTTTTATTATTTACGGTAGTTATAAAGTCATTACCCTGGATCGACTGCCGGTGATCGGCACCTTCCGGAGTATTGGCGCGACACAAAAAGCCGTGACTTGTATTCTCCTGTTGGAAAGCGCGCTTTATGGCGTGACAGGCGGCCTGCTAGGGGTTCCTGCCGGCGCGCTTGTCACGAAGGTGATCCTGCGGGGGATGGGACAGTCTCTTTCCCAGGGAATCCAGATACCTGTCGTAATTTCCCAGGTTGGCATTCTACTTTCTTTTTCCGTCGCGGTAATTGTTTCCCTGCTCTCTGCATGGCTGCCGGTACGCCGGGCAAGCCGGCTGCCAATTAAAGATGTGGTGTTTGGCAGTGCGGAGGAAAGGAAGATTTCCCGGCGCCGGATTGTCGGGGCCGGAATAATCCTTTTTGCTGCCTCTGTTATTCTCCCAAAACTGGCGATCGGGAAAATGCTTTATCCAGCCGGGGGAATTTCCCTTCTGGGGCTGATTGCCTCCGCCATCCTGCTGGTTCCACTTCTGACAAATCTGCTCTCTAAAGTGCTGGAAGCGCTCTATGGGGTAATTTTTGGAAATGAGGGCAGGCTCGCCGCCCGGAACATGCGGGATAATAAAAATACAGCACAAAATGTTACGCTGCTGTTTATCAGCATCTCCGCTGTAATTGCCATTACCGTTGTCGGGAACTTTGTGACAGCCTATGGGGCGACGTATTCAGGGACGCTAAACTGCAGGGATTTGCAGACGGCAGGATAGAGCCGGAATTTGTGGAGCGGGTGAAAGATATGGAAGGCATCCAAAAGGTGCTGCCCCTCTATGTATTTATAAATGAAATGCAGGCGGACGGCATGACTGTAAGCCGTCTGGAGGCGACCGACAATTTGGACTGGTACAATTCGATGATGGCGCTTCACTATACGGATGACGGCATGGAGGCAGCAGCTCTAACCGCCTTTGGCGAGGAACGGGCTGTATTGTTCAGTGAGAGCAGCTTAGAGCGCACCGGCCATTTAGTGGGGGATACCATCACACTGGCTGGCCGCTCCGGACAAAACAAGTATTGGATTGCGGGCAGCTTCAAATCGAGGGCCACCGACGTGGAAGCGGTGATTTCTTCTGCTTATGCAGTTTCAGATTTTGGCGCAACCGATTTCGGATTCCTGGCCTACACTGCCGACAATCCGGACGCCGTTATGGTTCAGATCCGCAGCCTGTTTGGAGAAACGCAAAACTGGAGCCGGACGGTGGAGGAATTTAATTCGGATGCCCTGTCCACTGTAGGAGCCTTTTTACAGCCTATGCACAGCATGACCTATTTCATTCTGCTGCTGGCGGCCGTGGGATTGAGGGAAAACATATCGTTAAGGATTTTCGTATCGGAGACACGACAACCAGGGTACTAAGGGATATTTCATTACAGGTTATGCGAGGGGAATTTGTGTCGATCATGGGGCCGTCCGGCTCCGGAAAGAGTACGCTGCTCTATATCCTCGGGGGGCTGGATACTCCAACCAGTGGTCATGTCCTGTTGAATGGAATGGATATTTCCCGTTTCGGGGACGAAAAAATGAGCCGTTTCAGGCGTCATAAGATAGGCTTTGTCTTTCAATTTTATAATCACATCCCCAACCTAAGTGTAGAGGAAAACATCCTGCTCCCCCTGTTACTGGATGGAAAAAGATGGGCGGCTGCAAGGAACAGCTGGAGCATATTTTGGAGATGGCCGGCCTGACCGAACGCCGCAGGCATACGCCCCGTGAATTATCAGGCGGACAGCAGCAGAGAGTGGCAATCGCCCGCGCACTGATTGGCAAACCTGAAATTCTATTTGCAGACGAACCCACGGGAAATCTGGACAGCAGAACAGGAGCCGGGATTATGACATTGCTGCGTGAAATTAATCAAGACACCGGCCAAACAATTCTTATGGTGACGCATTCCCCGGAAGCCGCAAAAAGCAGCACACGGTTGATTACGGTACAGGACGGCGTGATTATTTAATCTGTCTTATTTTATAGGAATGGGGCTGGGCTACCTGACACTGGGCCAGCCGCTGAGTACGCTGTCCGGTGGTGAGCGCCAGAGAATCAAGCTGGCAAAGAAACTGGGCAAAAAGGGAGACATTATCATCATGGACGAACCGACCACCGGCCTGCATATGTCTGATATTGAAAACCTGCTAAAACTGTTTGACCGGATTGTATCCCGCGGCAGCACCCTGGTTGTGATTGACGGAGGCAGGGAGAAAGGGATTGGCATATAAAAGGATAATATCAAATGGAAGAACATGACATACAGTTGTCGTATTGATTGTGTTATTATGATACAAGGAGCAATATGGTGAATTTACAAGCACACTCCAGTGCAAGATCATACAAGAAAAAAATATCAGAATATGATATAATGAATAAAACAATGCGCACAGGCCACGGTCTTCGATGTAAGTAATGGAAGGGGCCACCGCCGGAGTGCGCCGACTGGAAAATATGATAAATAAAAACACTGAATTACAGGCAAATTTGGAACAGTTGCATACGACGGAATTAGGCGTTATGAGAATACGGCGGAACCTGTCCTTAGACGTGGAAGACGTGGTGGGATGGTGCAAAACGAAGATTGCCTCCAACGCTGCCGTTATTACAAGAAACGGCAAAAACTGGTATGTAACTATTGATAACTGTATTACGACAATCAATGCGTACAGCTATACCATAATTCGGCCCACAGGGTAAAGAAGAAGTGTTAAGCGCCCGTGTGCAAACGGCTGCTGGACCCGGCTCAGTTTTAACGGAAATGAATTGGGGACAGACACCTATTATATTTTTCATTTGACTTACTCAGCGCATAATTCAGATGGGTTTCCTAAATATGAGGAGTTTCCTGATATATATGCAATGAAAAAATTTATTGAACAATCTTTTGTCGAAAATTACATGTGAACTAACACATCGAAAACGGCAGCAGGCTAAACCCCCTAAGCTGGAGCCCGTTTCTGTGATTGCATTTGGCTGGCCGGACGAAGAAAAAGAATTACCTCCCCGGCGGGAAACGGCAATGGTGCATTATGACAGATGGTAAGGTTTACCGGCCTATTATATTAGAAAGGAATTTAATTTGAAATATAATAAGATCATACTATTGAAGAACAATAAGGAATGCTGTTTGAGAAATGGCAGTGAAAGCGACGGACCGGCTGTATTGGATAATTTTAATTTAACGCATTCTCAAACTGATTATTTGCTTTCCTATCCGGATGAAAATACTTTTGATTCGAAGCAGGAGAGTAAATTCCTGAAGGAAAAGTCCGAGAGTGAAAACGAGATTGAGATAATTGCAGTGGTCGATAATATAGTGGCTGGAACTGCCGGGCTTGAAGCGATAGGCACGAAATACAAGGTGCGGCATCGTGCCGAATTTGGTATTAGTATCGCCAAAGAGTTTTGGGGATTGGGAATCGGATGGGCATTAATGAATGCCTGTATCGAATGCGCGGGAAATGCTGGATATACGCAGCTTGAACTCAGTGTGGTTGCTGAAAATACAAGGGCCATATCGATGTATGAAAGGGCAGGCTTTGTTGAATTCGGCAGGAATCCCAAAGGCTTTAATTCCCGTACCGCAGGATTTCAGGAACTGATTTATATGAGAAGGGAATTGTAATGCATAAGATGAGAGAGATTATTGATTTCATTGAAGCGAATGTGAATGGCAGGACGCTTTTTACAAAGGAATTGGTTTATGAACTTGAGAACGGCGGGTTACAGGGCGTATACTCGGATCAGATATCTTTTTCTAATTTGAAATATTCACAAAGCGGATTTCAACTGGATATGTTTATTGTATCGAACGAGAAGATCTGGCTTATGGGAAAAGACGGATTGCGAGAGGATATACGAAAAGATTTCAGCGCTGTATCTTTATTTCGATTTGAGCTGGCAAAACGGAAAAGTACAGGCGGTATCACAGGCTGTTTCCGGTTTATTTCGGCTTCAGGGAAAGATGTGGCGGCAGAGGCTGTCGTAAGCGGTATCTATGATGTGCGTCTTGAAATGGAAGTGTTAAAATTATCGGAAGATCAGGTATTATATCGGGATCAGCCTGTACAAGACGGGCGTTTTAAATCTGTTGCATTTCAATCGGAGCATTGTTTTTATTTAGAAGACGGAAAACTGCACTATGAGTACGATGGCAGGTGTTTTGATGTGGACACGAAAACGATGCGGCGCAGAGGCAGTTCCGATACCTTTCCTCCGTTCATTTCAGTTGAGCAGTAAACAATCAGTTAAGTAGTCTTCCGTATAGATTGAAGTAAATAAAGAGCTGTCTGTGGCACTGGTATATTGATATACCGGTGCTTTTTTTTGATGACGGTAACCTGTGCGCGGAGCGTACAGATTATCGTTATTTTAACAGAAAAAATTTCCTGTTAAATAAAAACCGCTCCGCGGGGGAGCACGCGGGCGGGATTCTTTCCGAGGCATGGCGGCAGATGAAATTTCCGATAATTTTACAATTATTTACGTAAATTTCGATAAAACTTAACCTTTTTCTGATAGTTAGCTCAATAGTGCAGTGTTATTGTAAGAACGTTAGAAATAATGAATGAGAAAGAACAGGAAGTAAAGGAGACTGAGCAGAATGTCACAAATTGAACTGCGGAATGTGAACAAGACTTATGGAAAAAACAATTGTGTGATTGATAATTTGAACCTGCGGATTCCCGACGGCAGCTTCACGGTTATGGTAGGCCCCAGCGGCTGCGGAAAATCTACTACTCTGCGGATGATAGCCGGGTTAGAGAGCTTAAGCTCCGGTGATTTGTATATCGACGGAATCCGGGTCAATGACATGGAACCGGGAGAGCGTGATATTGCCATGGTATTCCAGAACTATGCGCTCTATCCGACGATGAGCGTGCGGGGAAATATCGAGTTCGGCCTAATTAATGCGAAAGTGCCGAAGGAGGAGAGAGACAGGCGAATCAGGGAAATTTGCGAGATTGTAGGCTTGTCGCCTTATCTGGAACGCAGACCCGGAGAACTGTCCGGAGGGCAGCGCCAGAGAGTGGCACTGGCACGGGCAATGGTAAAACAGCCGAAGGTGTTCCTGATGGACGAGCCGCTTTCCAACTTAGATGCCAAGCTGCGAAACCAGATGAGGACAGAGCTGATTGAATTACATAAACAACTGGGAACCACCTTTGTTTATGTAACCCATGACCAGACGGAAGCCATGTCTATGGCAACTGATATTGTGCTGATGAACCAGGGAGAAATTAAGCAGGTGGATTCACCGGAGAAAATCTATAACGATCCGGATAACCTTTTTGCGGCACAATTTATCGGCAACCCGACGATGAATCTCTTTAAAAGAGAGGAAATGGATCCGCTTCTCAGGCTTCCTGTAGACATTGAAACGATTGGTTTCAGGCCGTCCAAGGTCCGGCTTCTGGAGACAGGGGATACGGTCAGCGAAGGGGAACTGGTTACTTCAGGTCCGATTCTTACGAGGGAATTGATGGGCAGTGAGATCATATACCGGATTCAGGCGCCCTTTGGAGTAATTACCTTTAAAACATTCAATGAAAAACAGCTCCCGGAGGATCAGACGGTCCGGGCAGCAGTTATGAAAAAGAGTATGTTTTTCTTTGATAAAGCCGGAAGGAGGGTGCGGGTTTGAAAACAGTAAAGCCTTATCTGCTTATTGCTCCGGCGCTGGTTCTTCTGTGTGTTTTTTGTATTTATCCAATCTTCAATATGATTGGCTTAAGCCTTTATGAGTGGGATATGATCTCGCCGTTTAAAAAGTTTGTAGGCCTGCAAAATTTTGTAAAGCTGGCTGCCGACAAACAATTTTTTCAGACGCTCCTTAATACGGTCATCTATGTGGCCTGCACCGTCGGCTTCGGCGTTGGTTTCGGACTGATTCTGGCTGTCTTCCTGGCCAAAAAGACGAGACTGAACGGGCTGCTGCAGAGCGTGGCGTTTTCACCGTATATCGTGTCACTGGCCTCGATTGCGCTGTTATGGATGTGGCTGATGAACAATGACTTTGGATTTTTAAATGCCCTGCTGGCCGTATTCGGCATTCCGGCCATAGATTGGCTGGGCAGCCCGAAATTTGCCCTGATGTCTCTTATCATTATCAATGTCTGGAAAAGCGTCGGATATAATGCGCTGATCCTGGTATCGGCGCTGCAGGGAATCCCGCCGCATCTTTATGAGGCTGCCAGGCTGGACAGGGCCAATACATGGAGAACGTTCAGCCGGATTACGTTTCCGATGATATCGCCAACCGTATTCTTTTTAGCCCTGGTGGACGTAATCGCAGCTTTTAAAGTATTTGAAACAATTCAGATCATTACCCAGGGCGGCCCTCAGAATTCAACGAATACACTGGTGTTCTCACTCTATGAATACGGATTTCAGTTTTACAAAGTGGGATATGCGGCGGCGATTGGTGTTGTATTGTTTTTCATTGTGCTGCTGTTTACGATACTTTACTTTGCGGTGCTGTCAAAACGTGTCCATTACCAATAGAGAGGGAGGAGTAAACCATGATTGCAGTAGATAAAAAAAAGCCTCTGATTCCTGGTTCAGGAGGCATATCAAATAATGTGCGGGAAAATGCCCGGACGCGGATATACAGGAAGGCGGCGCGCAGTGCGGCGAAGCTGGCAAGAAATCTGGCAAGCGCCGTTTTGCTGCTGATATTTTTCTTTCCCTTTTACTGGATGATCATTACATCCTTTAAGTCATTGGGAGAGACAATGGTGTTTCCGCCGTCCCTGCTCCCGAAGCAGTTCCATTTTTCCAATTATGCAGGAGCATTCAGTGCATTTCCTTTTATCAGGTTCCTGGTTAATTCCTGCATTGTCACAGCCGCGGTCCTGGCGCTGCAGATGATGACCGTGATACCGGCCGCCTATGCATTTTCCCAGTACCAGTTTAAGGGAAAAGGATTTTTATTCGGCCTGACCTTAGCTACGATGATGGTGCCGGCGCAGCTGATATTTCTGCCGCTGTTCGTCCTGTTTTCTAAAATGGGGCTTATTAACAGCTATGCTTCGCTGATTCTTCCATTCGGAACCAGTGCATTCGGCATATTCATGCTCCGGCAGACCTTTAACCAGATGCCGAAAGAGCTTGTGGAGGCAGCCAGACTGGATCGGGCAGGAGAGTGGAAAATAGTCACACGGCTCTTTCTTCCGATGGCGCGGCCGACTCTTGTGACAATGGCGCTCCTGACTTTTATCAACACCTGGAATGATTACTTCTGGCCGCTTGTCATGACAACCAATGACACGGTCAGAACGCTGCCGGTGGGAGTCGCCTCCCTGCGCAACATAGAGAGCGGCATTAACTATAACATCCTGATGGCCAGCAATGTAATGCTCACCATACCGATTGTAGCCGTCTATCTGCTGGCCCATAAACAGATTATCAAAGCATTCACTTATCTTGGAGATAAATAGTCCTTCTCCGGATATGGGAAATATAAAGTCTATAAAGACACAAACGATTATGAGAAGACAAAAGGAGAACATCGACATGAAAAAGAGAACTACAACCTGCATCCTGGCCGCAATGATGGCCTTGTCCGCCTGCTTATCCGGCTGCTCGACCGGTACTTCCGGTTCGGCTTCTGCGTCATCCGGGACCCAGGGCACGTCATCGGGAGAAAGTTCAGATATCATACAGTTGACTTACTGGTATTCCTGGCAGGATAAAATTGCTGAAAACAATGTGGAGCGCATACAGGAATTTAACGAGACGGTCGGAAAAGAGAATGGGATTCAGGTCACTGCCGAGTATCAGGGTACATACGATGATCTGCATTCCAAGTTAAAGAGCGCATTTGTGGCCAACGAGGAGCCGGATGTCTGCGTAATGGAGATAGCCAGCATCAAACCGTTTGCCGACGGAGGCATTATACAGCCGATTCAGGAGATGGTGGCTCAGGAGGACGTGGATGATTTCTACCCGGGCCTGATGGAGAACTGTTATGTGGACGGAGTCCTTTATGGAGTCCCCTATTTAAGAAGCACGCCTGTCCTGTACTATAATAAAACGCTTTTTGAAAAGGCGGGACTGGCTTCGGAGAAAGGGCCGTCAGACTGGAAGGAACTGGCCTCCATGTCAAAACAGCTTGCCGATATAGGAGTGAGCGGATATGGGTTTGTATCCGATATCTGGATTTATGAAGCTTTCCTTCGATGCAATAGCGGCGACACGGTGAATGAAGACTGGACCCGGGCCGTATTCAATTCGCAGCAGGGCGTGGAGATGACACAGTTTCTGCGGGACGGCCTGCGGGAGAACAATTTTAAATATTACAGCGGAAATAATGCCTCCGACGCCATTAAAACAGATGAGGTTAACCAGAAAGTGGCGATGTGGGTCGCTTCAACTGCAAATCTGTCTAATAACCTTCAGCTTGCCTCCGATAACGGGTATGAGATCGGCACGGCTTTTATACCGAAAAACACCCAGAATAAAGTACCGACCGGAGGCTGCAACCTGGTTATGACCAGCCGCCTGGAGGGAAAGAAGAAGGAGGCTGCCGCAATGCTGATTAATTTCATGTCAAGCAAAGACAGTGCGGTGAAAAACCATATTAAAACGGGGTATCTGCCGACAAGGAAGAGCATCAGCAGCGATGAGCGCCTGGTGGAATTATATGAAAAAACACCACAGTACAAAGTTGCCCTTGACCAGCTCCAATACGGAAGCGGAAGGCCGATGGCACAGGCGTATACGGAGATGACAAAAACGTATCAGGAAGGAATGGATAAAATCATGACAACCGATACGGATATCCAGGAAGCGCTTGACGAGTGTGCGGCGGCCTGCGACTCCCTTTTAAAATAAAACAGATACAGGAATGCAGGCACAAGACCCGATTGAGAAACAACTAAAACAGAAGAGCAGACAGTTTAGACAGCGAGGAGAGAAAAAATGTCCAGATTAGTAGTAATGTGTGTTGACGCTTTATTCACGACAGACTTGGAGGATGCAGCCAGGATGGAGGGCTTTGCCGCCATCATGGATCATGCGGGAATCTATAAAAATATCGAATGCGTATATCCAACACTGACTTACCCGTGCCATGCAACGATCATGTCAGGATGCTGGCCGGAACGCCACGGAATCTGCCATAATGAAAAACTGGATCCGGGGACCAATAACCGGGAATGGTACTGGAACTATAAGGATTTGACGGTGAAAACCATTTTTGATTATGCAAAGGAGAATAACCTGACGACCGCGGCATTTGAATGGCCGGTCACAGCCGGAGCAGAGATAGACTACATGATTCCGGAAATGTGGACTTACGATCATACGCCGGATATGAGGGAAGTGCTTCTTCCAAACAGTTCTCCGGCCATGAAGGAAATTTATGAAAAGAACTGCAATATCATGAACTGGAAGGAAAATCCGCGGTTTGACAGCTTCCAGGTACAGTGTGCAGTCGATATTATTCACCGGTATAAACCGGATGTTCTCTTTATGCACCAGTCCCATCTCGACCACACCCGCCATGTATACGGACTGCATGCACCGGAGGTACAGGAGGCGCTGCGGCTCCACGACGGATGGATCAGGCAGGTGATTGAAGCACTGAAAGAGGAAGAACTGTTTGAAGACACGACATTTATCATATTGGGTGATCACGGTCATCTTCAGGTCGATTACAACATCTGCCCTAATGTGCTTTTGGCAAGAGAAGGTATCGTGAGGACAGACGGCGCCGGCAATATAAGGGAATGGGACGCGTATATCCAGTCCTGCGGAATCAGCGCCCAGGTCTACATTAAAAAGCAGGAGGCGGAGGGAATTGTGCTTCGTCTGCTGGGAGATTTAAAAGATTTGGGATATGTGAGGGATATTTTCACGAAAGAAGAGGTGAAAGAAAAGTTCCATTTAGACGGAGAATTTTCTTACGTGATCGAGGCGGCGCCGAATTATGCCTTTGGCAATGCGGCATGCGGAGATCTGCTGGCAGGGACGGATACGACGGACTATAAATATTCTGTGGCTACCCATGGGCACTTACCGGCCAGAGGCGATAAGCCATGTTTCATCGTCCGCGGAGCCGGTGTTCCCGAAGGCGTATTTGAAGGAGCCAGATTGGTGGACGAGGCGCCTACCATGATGAAAATCCTTGGACTTTCCTATGGGGAAGGGGAAATGGACGGAGCGCCGCTGTTTTAAAGGGATACACAGGTCACCGCCGTCAATAAGGGAAGCAGCACCGGAGGAAAGCTTAAACCTCCGGTGCTGCTTCTTTTATGAATTTATATTTATGCCTCTAACAGCTGGCCGAATCAATTACAAATCATAGTACATTTTAAATTCAGCCGGGTTCGGGATCTGCTCCATTTCAAGCAGCTCTTTGCGTTTTCGTTCCAGCCAAATTTCGATTAACCGCTCCGGGAATACGCCTCCGGCCGTCAGATACTCGTGATCCGCCTCAAGAGCGTCCAGCGCTTCTCCGAGTGATTTCGGCAGGCCTTTGATTTTCTTTTTCTCCTCCTCGGTTAAATGATAGAGATTGAAGTCATAAGGCCCCCATCCGTTCTCGTGAGGATCGATCTTATTCCTGATTCCGTCCAGTCCGGCCATCAGGAGGGCGGCATAGGCATAATATGGATTAGCGGTGCCGTCAGGATTACGGATCTCGAACCGCTTTGTATCCGGTGATTTTGCATAAGCCGGAATACGGATGAC
The DNA here is from genome assembly GCF_000466485.1 of [Clostridium] symbiosum ATCC 14940. Taxonomy (GTDB): domain Bacteria; phylum Bacillota; class Clostridia; order Lachnospirales; family Lachnospiraceae; genus Otoolea; species Otoolea symbiosa. The sequence goes on from NZ_KE992862.1 coordinate 14,277, forward strand.
GGCGCTTCGGTTGGAGGTGGCATAGCCAATCGTCACAGGAGCCTCATAGCCCGGTACAAGACGTTTGAATGAGTTGGTGGACGGATTGGTAAAAGCGCAGAGCGAAGCGATATGCTTCAGCAGGCCGCCCATAAAATAGTGGGCCGTCTCACTGAGTCCGGAGTAACCGTTCTCATCGTAGAAAACAGGCTGGCCGTCTTTCTTCAGCAGCATATGTACATGAAGGCCGTTGCCGGCTTCCTTGTAGATCGGCTTCGGCATAAAGGTGGCTGTCTTTCCTGCTTTTGCAGCCGTGTTTTTAATCACATATTTGATAATCATGGTATTGTCGGCCATCGAGACAAGATCACCGAGCTCCACCTCAATCTCCATCTGTCCGGGACCGCCAACTTCATGGTGGTGATATTTCACCTTTACCCCCCACTCTTCCAGCGCCAGACACATCTGGTTCCTCAAATCAAAACCGATATCCTGCGGGGCAGCAGCATGGTAGCCGCCTTTGTATCCGACCTCATAACCATTATTTGCGATATCGTCCCGGCCGCTGTTCCATTCTGCCTGACGTGTATCCAGATGATAGGCGCTTTTCTGCGGAGTTACCTGATAACTTACGTGATCCAGGAGATAAAATTCAAATTCCGGCCCGATCAGCATCTCATCGGCAACTCCCTGTTCCTTCATATATTCAACTGATTTCTTGCATACATTTTTAGGATACTGGTCAAACGGGGTATTGCTGTCTTTACCGATTACACATACATCGCCGCTCATCGTCAGCGTAGGAATTTCTGCAAAGGGATCCACGGCCGCCGTGTCCGGATCCGGTATAAATACCATATCGCTTTTTTCAACAGGAGCGAAGCCGTAGTTGGAACCGTCAAATCCGATGCCATAAGTAAAGATATCCTCGGTAAAACGTGCAACAGGGATTGTTACATGATGCCATCGTCCGTTGATATCAATCATTTTGAAATCAATCATCTTAATCTGGTGCTCTTCGCACATGTTACGTACATCAATACTTGTTTTCATAAAGATATCTCCTTTGCTGATTGTGGTAAATGGTTAAATATATATAAATATTATATAATTTATTGTGCAAAATGTATAATACCTATTGATTATAACATTATAGTTTGTAGGAATAACCGATGGAAGGGGGGAACGAGAAGAAAGCATAAATAAACGACCGCACAATCATGCGGTCGTTTATCAGGTACTGTTTACACCATGCCAAAAGGCGGCATGCTGTAAACAATAACTCACTTTGCGATGCACGGAAACTGCAAAAACGCAGTTTCTCGCTGTATAATCCGGATTTTCGTGCAGAAATCGCACGTTTCTTTTCACGGATTAATTTCCATTTATCCGTCTTTTTACATAGCTGGTATGCAGCAGATGATGCGCTTTTTCGCTTCCGGGTTCTCCCAGGAAGGAGGCATATAATTCTTTTATCGCCGGATTCTCATGGGATTTTCGGATTGTATTGGCTTTGTCGGAATTATACAGCACCTGGGCGCGCAGGCCGCGGATATCGACGGTATCCCGCACGTAGCCGGGCTGCTGAGGCTGGCCGCCTCCGTTTACACAGCCGCCGGGGCATCCCATGATCTCGATGAAGTGGTAGGACGCCTCGCCGGATTTTACCTTGTTTAAAAGTTCTCTGGCATTATTAAGGCCTGATGCAACAGCTACCTTTACATCCATTCCGGCCACATTGTAGGTGGCCTCCTTGATACCCGCAGTACCGCGGACTTCCGTGAAATCGAGAGCCTTCAGCTCCTCGCCGGTCAAAGTTTCCACGGCTGTACGGAGAGCCGCCTCCATTACGCCGCCTGTAGCGCCGAAGATGGTGGCTGCGCCTGTACTGAGTCCCAGAGGGGAATCATAGGATGCATCCGGGAGCGCGGTAAATTTGATTCCGGCTTTCCGGATCATTCTGGCCAGTTCCCTGGTCGTCAAAGCGATATCTACATCAGGTACGCCGTTGGCCGCCTGATGGTCGCGTCCCACCTCGAATTTCTTCGCGGTACACGGCATGATGCTGACCGACACGATGTCCTTCGGGTCAATTCCGGCCTTCTGGGCGTAGTAGGATTTGGCAATCGCACCAAACATCTGCTGCGGAGACTTACACGATGACAGGTTCTTAGTCATATCCGGGAAGTAATGTTCACAGTATTTAATCCATCCCGGGGAACAGGAGGTGATCAGGGGAAGAACGCCTCCGTTTTGTACGCGGTCGAGAAATTCATGGGCCTCCTCCATAATGGTGAGGTCAGCGCTGAAATCCGTATCAAATACTTTGTCAAAGCCAAGCATCTTAAGCGCGGATACCATCTTTCCCTCCACGCCTGTGCCAATCGGATACCCGAATTCTTCGCCGAGAGCGGCGCGTACCGCCGGGGCTGTCTGCACAATCACGTGTTTGGCGGGATCTGCGATGGCTGCAAACACCTTGTCTGTGAAATCCTTTTCCTGGAGAGCTCCGGTCGGACATACGGCGATACACTGGCCGCAGGATACGCAGCTTGTCTCGCCCAGCCCCATGTTGAATGCGGAACCGATATTCGTAACAAAACCTCGGTCATTGGCGCCGATTACGCCTACACCCTGAATACTTTCGCAAACTGCCACACAGCGGCGGCACAGAATACATTTGCTGTTGTCGCGGAGCATATGGGCAGCGCTGTCGTCAATTACCGACGGCGTTTTTTCTCCGTCATATAAACCTTCGTCGTCCACACCCAGCTCGCGGCAGAGGGCCTGCAGCTCACAGTTGGCGCTGCGCACGCAGGATAAACATTTTCTTTCGTGATTGGAGAGGAGCAGCTGTAATGTCTTTTTCCTCGAGGCTAATACCTGCGGGGTGTTGGTCCAGACTTCCATGCCCTCATTAATCGGGTATACGCAGGAGGCAACCAGGGTTCTGGCTCCCTTCACCTCTACAACGCAGATACGGCATGCGCCGATTTCATTGATTTCCTTTAAGAAACACAGGGTAGGAATCTCAATGCCTGCCAGGCGGGCTGCCGTAAGGATCGTGGAGCCGGCCGGAGCGGTAACGGTCCTGCCATTGATTTTAATTGTAATATCCGCCATTTGAATCTTCCTCCTTTATTTCTTGTAGATTGCGCCGAAATGGCATTTCTCCATACATGCGCCGCACTTGATACATTTCTCATTATCAATGATATGCGGGTTTTTAACGGTTCCGATAATGGCGCCTGCCGGACAGTTCTTTGCACAGAGCGTACAGCCGCGGCATTTTTCACGGTCGATGACGTAGGAGAGGAGTGCCTTACATACGCCTGCCGGGCAGCGTTTCTCTTTGATATGTGCTTCGTATTCGTCGCGGAAGAAATGCAGGGTGGAGAGCACCGGATTCGGAGCTGTCTGTCCCAGGCCGCAGAGAGAGTTGGTCTTAACGTAATAGCACAGCTCTTCCAGCTTATCGATATCCTCCATTGTGGCCTGTCCCTTAGTAATCTTTGTGAGGATTTCCAGCATACGTTTCGTGCCGATACGGCAGGGCGTACACTTTCCGCAGGACTCCTCCACCGTAAATTCCAGGAAGAATTTGGCGATGTCTACCATACAGTCGTCTTCATCGAGGACAATCAGGCCGCCGGAGCCCATCATAGAGCCGATGGAGATCAGGTTGTCATAGTCGATGGGGATATCAAAATGCTCTGCCGGGATACAGCCGCCGGAAGGCCCGCCGGTTTGTGCCGCCTTGAACTTCTTGCCGCCCGGGATCCCGCCGCCGATCTCCTCCACGATTTCACGCAGAGTCGTTCCCATCGGAACCTCGACTAGTCCTGTATTATGTATTTTGCCTCCCAGAGCGAATACCTTGGTGCCTTTTGATTTTTCCGTGCCCATGGCGTTAAACCATTCCGGGCCGTTTAAGATTATCTGCGGGATATTGGCAAGTGTTTCAACATTATTGAGGATCGATGGTTTCCCAAACAGTCCTTTCTGTGCCGGGAACGGAGGGCGCGGTCTTGGCTCGCCCCGTTTTCCCTCGATGGAGGTCATGAGAGCCGTCTCCTCACCACAGACAAAAGCTCCGGCGCCGAGGCGCAGATCGATGTCAAATGAAAACCCGGTTCCGAAGATATCCTTGCCTAAAAGCTCCATTTCACGCGCCTGTTCAATGGCAATCTTAAGTCTCTGCACGGCGATAGGATACTCTGCGCGGACATAGATAAAGCCCTGGCTGGCACCGATCGCGTAGCCTGCGATAGCCATTGCCTCCAGTACGGCATGGGGATCGCCTTCCAGTACGGAACGGTCCATGAATGCGCCGGGGTCTCCTTCGTCGGCATTGCAACAGACATATTTCTGGTCGGCGTCGTTTCCTTTGGCCAGCTTCCATTTAAGGCCTGTCGGGAAGCCTGCGCCGCCGCGCCCTCTAAGGCCGCTGTCCAGAAGCGTCTGAATGACTTCATCAGGCGTCATCTCGGTCAGTACCTTGCCAAGAGCCTGGTAACCGCCTGTTCCGATATACTCCTCGATAACTTCAGGATTGATGACACCACAGTTTCTGAGTGCTATTCTGTGCTGTTTTTTATAGAAATCGGTATCCGCCAGAGCTTTGATACCGGCCGGTGTGACTGTCTCGCTGTAGAGGAGCCTGGTGACAATACGGCCCTTTAATAAGTGTTCGGAGACGATTTCCGGGATATCCTCATTCTTTACCATGGCATAGAAGGTGGCATCCGGGTAAATAATCATGATCGGACCAAGCGCACAGAGGCCATGACATCCTGTCTGGACAACACTGACCTCCTCCGAAAGGCCGTTTTTATCGATTTCAGCTTTCAAGGTTTCCATAATCTGCAGGCTGCCGGAAGAAGTACAGCCGGTTCCTCCGCAGACTAAAACGTGTGAACGATACATTTGGCTTCCTCCTGTTTATTTGATATCTGCTGAATTTAATGTGTATTTTTCTACCGGGTGGCCGCCGATTAAATGCCGTTCCACAACCTCAGCCGCTTTTTCCGGATTCATTTTAATATAAGTTACTTTCTCTTTGCCCGGCTCCATCACCTCGACAATGGGCTCATACTGGCAGAGACCGATACATCCGGTCTGGGTTACGATAACTTTGCCGGTCAGTCCCTTCTCCTGAACCAGATTGGAGAGGGTGGTGAGTACAGGTCTTGCTCCGCTGGCAATGCCGCAGGTGGCCATTCCGACAACAACACGGGTGGCTCCGGTGCCGCTTTCGCGCAAGTTAACCTGGTTCTGCATCCTTTCACGGATTGCTTTTAACTCTTCAAGGCTTTTCATAGATTTTCCTCCGTTCTGCATGGACGCCTAGTACCAGGCGCCGCCGTCAGTTTCAAGTTTGTTTTCGGTCAGATACTCCATAATATAGGTAGAAATCTCCGGTGAATCAAAGGGAAGATCCCCGAGAATCTCCCGGAACTGTCTGGTGTCGAGGGTAAATGACTTTTTGTTATAGCGGTAGGTGTAAACAAAATCAGTATCCGGATGATAGACAATCAGAGTATGGATCGTCGAACTGATATCGCCGAGAGGCATCCGGTCAATATGGGATAAAACGAACGTGGCCGTCAAGTCGGTCCCTTTGCCCGGAACAGAGGCGATGGTAAAACTTCCGCCGGCGCTCTCCGCCGCATATTTGAAGAAGGGAACGCCGAGTCCCACCTTGCGGGTCGTCCTGCTGGTGAAAAAAGGATCCGTTACCTGCTCCACCTGTTCTTTCGTCATTCCGCATCCGTCGTCGCAGATTGAGATGGTCAGACGGTCGGATGAAAAATCGGCATCCACGGTAATACGGACCAGTCCGGCGCCGGCCCTTGTGGAATTTTCGGCCACATCCAGAATATTCAGTGATAATTCCGTCATCATATTTTTATTTCACTTTCCGGTTTTATATCCCGCTATTCATATTTTGCAAGAATTGTGGGCACATCGTCTACGGTCAGTCTGCCGTAAACTTCATCATTAATCATCATGACAGGGGCCAGTCCGCAGGCTCCGACACAGCGGCAGGAATCCAGTGAGAATTTACCGTCGGGCGTACATTCGCCGTTGGTGATGCCAAGCAGTTCTTCGAGTTTCTTGAAAATATCACCGGAACCTTTTACATAGCAGGCGGTGCCGAGACAGACAGAAATCCGGTACTGGCCTTTCGGCTGCAGGGAAAACTGTGAATAGAATGTGGCGACTCCATAGATTTTTTCAAGAGGGATGCCGGTTTCATCGGAAATCATGGTCTGGACTTCGATAGGAAGATAACCAAAAATCTCCTGTGCGTGCTGAAGAATCGGCATCAGGGCTCCGGCTGTATCTTTTAATTCGCTGATAACCCTCTTTAAATCAGCCTCCTGCTCTGCGGTGCAGGTAAAGCATACGCCTTCTTTTTTCTGAGACATGTTTTAACCTCCTCATAAATACTGAACTTATGTAATAGTTTGCTATATTAGCCTGAATAGTTACAGTTTATCATGCTATTGCAGAAAAATCCACAATATTTTTGTTGATAATTCCCATTTACGATGATATCCTAAAGACAGACATATGTTAAAATAAGACAATTTTGCAGGAGGATGAGGAGGAATTATTATGATGACCGTAGAAGACGTACGCAGGGTGCTGGGAGCGCGGGTCCTCGTAGGGGAGCAGTACCTGGATCGGGAAGTCAGAACTGCCTGCGGCGCCGATATGATGAGTGATGTTCTGGCCTTTTCAAAGGATCATTCCATTCTTTTGACAGGGCTGTGCAACCCGCAGGTAATCAGGACGGCCGAGATGCTTGATATTGTCTGTGTCATCTTTGTCCGGGGTAAGAAACCGGATCAGAAGATCCTGGACATGGCCAGAGAGACCGGACTTGTTATCATGGAGACGGGACACAGGATGTTTTCTGCCTGCGGCATGCTTTATGAAGCAGGCCTGCGGGGAGGTGCAATCTGATGGATGATGTGATTACACTGCAGTACAAGGTTTCTCCCGATGATTTTACAAGGGCGGGGGAAGCCAGCAGCGACGTAAAGAATAAATTAAAACAGCTTGGGATTAGTCCCACAGCGATTAGAAAGGTTTCGATTGCCATGTACGAGGGAGAGATTAATATGGTCATCCATGCCAGAGGCGGGGAAATCACGGTGGACGTATCACCGGAGACCATAAAGATGGTTCTGGCCGACGTGGGGCCGGGTATCCCTGATATCGAACTCGCAATGAAAGAAGGATATTCCACCGCGCCTGACGAGATCAGGAGCCTGGGCTTTGGAGCCGGCATGGGGCTTTCCAATATGAAAAAATATTCTGATTATATGGATATCCAGACAGAGCTGGGAGTTGGAACGACGATAACGATGATTGTCAATGTTGCATAAAACAGTCTGTCCGGGTGAGGAGGGAAGGCTATGGATAAATTTTACCATTCCGTTCGTCTGGACCCGGAGCTTTGCAAGGGATGCATTAATTGCATCAAGCGATGCCCCACCCAGGCAATTCGGGTGAGAAACAGAAAGGCGCAGATAAACAGCAAGTTTTGTATCGACTGCGGGGAATGCATTCGGGTATGTCCGCATCATGCGAAGCTGGCACTCTACGATCCGCTGGATTCATTACAGCATTATGATTACACGGTAGCGCTTCCGGCGCCGTCACTGTACAGCCAGTTTAACAATCTTGATGATGTGAATATCGTGCTGAACGGCCTGATTCTGATGGGATTTGACGATGTCTTTGAGGTGAGCGCCGCTGCCGAGATGGTTTCGGAGGCCACCAGGGAATACATAGCGGCCAACTACTCGGGAACGCCGTTTATCAGTACGGCCTGTCCGTCGGTAGTGCGCCTGATCCGGGTGAAGTTTCCTAATTTAATATCGAATCTGCTTCCGTTAAAACCGCCGATCGAGGTGGCGGCCCAGATGGCCGTGAAAAAGGCGATGGAACAGACGGGACTGCCTAGGGAGAAGATAGGAATCTTCTTTATTTCACCGTGCCCGTCGAAAGTAACCTATGTCAAGTCCCCGCTTGGGACCGACAGAAGCGAAGTGGACCGGGTACTTGCGATTAAGGATGTATATCCGCAGCTGATATCCTATATGCAGACCGTGGATCCCAAGGCGCCCGACATGTCGGAATCGGGCAAAATCGGGGTTGGCTGGGGCCGCAGAAGCGGCGAGGCCGGAGGCCTGTTTACGGAGAGCTATCTGGCGGCCGACGGAATTGAGAACGTCATCCGTGTGCTGGAGGATATGGAGGATCAGAAATTTTCCAATCTGAAATTCGTTGAGTTAAACGCCTGCAACGGGGGCTGCGTCGGAGGCGTGCTGACGGTTGAGAACCCTTACGTTGCGGAGGTAAAGCTAAAATGGCTCCACAAATATATGCCGGTTTCCAAGAGCCATCTGGACGAAGAGGCCAGGGGCTGTGTAAACTGGACGGAACCTGTGGAATTTGAACCTGTATTCAATCTGGGGAACACGCTGACAGAGAGTTTTTCCAGATTCAACCAGGTGGAGCGGATCTGTAAAAAGCTGCCGGGCTTAGACTGCGGCTCCTGCGGGGCGCCGACCTGTAAAGCGCTTGCAGAGGACATCGTGCGCGGCGAGGCGGATGAGAAGGACTGCATCTATTACCTCAGGGAAAATCTGCACAAACTGACGGAGGAAGTGACGATCATGGCGGACTATCTGATAGACGGTGAGAATTTCGGTGATGAGGCCGTCTATGTGCTGCGTGAGTGTGTACATAAAATTGCCGATGAGATGTCACGGCTTGAGAAGAATACCAGGAGGACCGGGGATGACCTTAAACAATCTGATTGAGAAGCTGACGGCCGGAGGGCAGTTCAAAATCTTGAATAAGGGGACGGACGTGGAACGCGAAGTGACGGGAACCTATTGCTGTGATCTCCTGAGCATTGCGATGAGCCGCGCGCCGGAGGGGTGCGCCTGGGTGACAGTGATGGGAAATATCAACACTCTGGCCGTGGCCGCCCTGACAGATGCCGCCTGCATTATTCTGGCGGAGGGTGTCACCCTTGACGAACCGGCCGCACAAAAGGCGGGGGTGCAGGATATAACAGTGCTGCGCACAGAACAGCCCGTATTCGAGAGCGCTTTGGAGATACACCGGGCTCTCCAGACAGAGGAGTCTGCAAAAGACTGAAGAAAAGAACTGCCGCGGACGGTAGTGTCAAGTAATCTATGAAAAAACGGAG
>NZ_KE992863.1 GCF_000466485.1 [Clostridium] symbiosum ATCC 14940
TAAATCTCCATTCCGCGCGCCTTCAGGCGCGGCACAAATAGTGATGAAAGATTTTCAAAACCTCTACTTCATGCGATAATAACTTTCAAGAAGCTACACTACAAAGCACGGGAGGAGGAGTTGTAAATTCTTTCTCGTTTTAGACAGCATTTAAATCAGTGTAAGTTCTGCCTTTTCAAGCACAAATAAGTGGCTCTATAAGACCGTACACTAAGAATTGTTTTAACGCCTTGGTTAATTTGTGTGGCAGTTCAGTCAATGGCTTCTTATCTTTTTCAGAAAGGAGTCTGACTATGAAAGTTACTTACAAAACCTGTTGTGGTGTCGATGTTCACAAATCATTTCTCGTTGCCACAATCATTACTACCACTGGTGGTATCGAACCTTCCTATCAGAAGAAACGTTATTCCACCTTTAACAATTCAATTCTTGAATTCAAGCAATGGCTTCTTGACAATGACTGTCATGATCTTTGCATGGAATCCACCGGTAAATACTGGATTCCTGTCTTTAATCTTCTTGAAGATGAAATCAATGTCACCATTGCCAACCCCAAATGGGTAAAAGCTGTAAAAGGCAACAAAGATGATACTAAAGATTCTAAATGGATTGGAGATTTATTCCGACTTGGACTTGTAAAAGGCAGTTATATACCTTGTAAAAAGATTCGTATTTTACGCGAGTTCACAAGGTATCGCTATAAGATTGTTTCCTGCCGTTCCAGTGAAAAGAATCGATATCAGAATGCGCTTACGGTTTGTAATGTCGCACTGGATTCTGTTGTATCCGATATCTTTGGGAAGTCATCCACATCCATTATTGACTATTTGCTTGAACAGTCTGGCAATTCTATCAATCATGAAGAAATCGCTTCTAAACTTCTTAAGAGCCTCAAATCTAAAGAAGATGCCGTGATTGAATCCATTGAAGGATACCAGATGACTGATTCCCAAAAATATCGTATGCACCTCGTCCGTGCACATATGGATTATATCACAGCTGAAATCAATGATGTAGACCGTGAAATAGAAAAATTGATTTCTTCTGATCCTGATTTTGAAAATGCGATCCAGTTTCTAATGACTATTCCGGGTGTTAAACGTGACAGCGCAATCACTGTCATCTCCGAAATAGGGATTGATATGACTCAGTTTTCAAGCTCCAAACGTTTATGTTGCTGGGCCGGATTAACTCCTGGCAGCAATGAATCTGGTGGCAAGAAGAAATCCGTTCGGGTTACACGTGCCGGTGTCTACCTCAAACCTGCATTAGTGCAGTGTGCTCATGCAGCCGTCAAATCCGAGAAATCTCCTTACTACAAGAAGAAATATGAATCTCTGATGAAACGCCGTGGCAAGAAAAGAGCCATTGTTGCAATCGCCCGAATGATTCTTACTGCAATTTACCAGATGTTATCAACTGGTGAATCATGGAATCCAAGCGATTTGTATAAAATCGATATACCTGAAGCTTTACTGGAAAAACAAAAAGCAAAAGCCATCAAGCAAGCCATGAAACTATTGCAACGCGAGGGATTATATCCTCCACCAGAACCAATAGCTTCTTAATTGTTGTTTTAATAAACACTTATAAAAAGTTGCCACTTGCTGACAGCTTAGATAAGTATGCCACTTTTGGGCTGTCCTCTACTTTCTTTCACACTAA
>NZ_KE992864.1 GCF_000466485.1 [Clostridium] symbiosum ATCC 14940
GGCGGCGTCCTCACCTGCTTAACTAAATCTCCACACTAAAACAGGCCCGGATTTTCCATCCGAGCCTGCCTCTTATTTTACTCTTCGCTTAATTCATCTTCATTCAGGACAATTCTGTCTGCCTCATCAAGAATATCCAGATCGATATCATCGTCGTCAGCCAGCATAATCTCATCCTCTTCTTCCATATCGGTATTCAGCTTGATGGAACGGTATCTCTTCATACCAGTACCGGCCGGAATCAGTTTACCGATAATAACGTTCTCCTTCAGTCCAATCAGATGATCCACTTTACCGTTGATAGCGGCCTCTGTAAGAACTTTTGTCGTCTCCTGGAAGGAAGCGGCCGATAAGAAGGAATCTGTAGCCAGAGAAGCTTTTGTGATACCGAGCATAACCTGACGGCCGATTGCCGGTTCTTTGCCTTCTGCAAGCAGAGCCTCGTTCATATCGTTGTAATCCAGAACGTCCATGGAGGTTCCCGGAAGCACATCGGAATCTCCGCTCTCCTCTATCTTAATCTTCTTCAGCATCTGGCGCACAATCATCTCGATATGCTTATCGTTGATTTCTACACCCTGAAGGCGGTAAACTCGCTGAACCTCCTGAATCATGTAGTCCTGAACGGCGCGGACCCCCTTAATCTTCAGAATGTCATGCGGATTCACGCTACCTTCGGTCAGCTCGTCACCGGCCTCAAGTAAGGAACCGTCCTGAATCTTGATTCTGGAACCGTAAGGAATCAGGTAAGTCTTGGAATTACCAGTCTCATTGTCCGTGATAATAATCTCACGTTTCTTCTTTGTATCCTTGATCGTCGCAATTCCGCCGAACTCTGCAATAATTGTGAGTCCCTTCGGCTTACGCGCCTCGAAAAGCTCCTCGACACGGGGAAGACCCTGTGTGATATCGCCGCCGGCAACGCCGCCCGTATGGAACGTACGCATTGTAAGCTGTGTACCAGGCTCACCGATGGACTGGGCAGCGATAATACCAACCGCCTCGCCAACCTGAACCGGCTGGCCGGTCGCCATGTTGGCGCCGTAGCACTTCGCACACACACCGATATGGGATTTACAGGTTAAGACGGTACGGATTTTCACGCTGTCCCTGCCCTGTTTCCTAAGCACTGCCATAACGGCAGCCGCACGCTTCGGCGTACACATATGGTTTGCCTTGACAATGACTTCCCCTGTATCAGGATCTGTGATCGTCTCGGCGATAAAACGGCCTGTGATTCGCTCTTCCAGGGCCTCAATTGTCTCCTGGCCGTCCATGAAGCCTTTAATCTCCATGAATGGGATTTCTCTTCCTTCACAGCAGTCCTCTTCACGTACGATCAGATCCTGGGAAACGTCAACAAGACGTCTTGTCAGGTAACCTGAGTCGGCCGTACGAAGCGCCGTATCAGACAGACCTTTACGCGCTCCGTGGGCAGAGATGAAGTACTCCAGTACGTCAAGGCCTTCACGGAAGTTGGACTTGATAGGAAGTTCGATGGTATGGCCTGTTGTATCTGCCATAAGTCCACGCATACCTGCCAGCTGTTTAATCTGTTTATCGGAACCACGGGCTCCGGAGTCAGCCATCATATAGATGTTATTATACTTGTCAAGTCCGGTTAACAGGTCATGAGTCAGCTGATCATCGGTAGCCTTCCATGTCTCGATAACCTCTTTGTAACGCTCCTCCTCTGTGATGAGACCACGGCGGAAGTTCTTGGCAATCTGGTCAACGGTAGACTGTGCATCTTCAATCAGCTGCTTTTTGCTCTCAGGCACGGTCATATCGGAAATTGATACGGTCATGGCCGCCCTTGTGGAGTATTTGTAACCAATTGCCTTAATATCGTCAAGTGTCACGGCAGTCTGTGTTGCGCCGTGAATATTGATAACTTTCTCAAGGATCTGTTTTAACTGCTTCTTGCCTACGTGGAAGTCTACTTCCAGCTTTAATTCATTCTCTTCAATGCTTCTGTCCACAAAACCGAGATCCTGCGGAATAATCTCATTGAAAATGAAGCGGCCTACGGTGGACTCGATGATGCCGGTCTTAACCGTACCGTCAGGCATTCTCTTCTGCACTCTCACCTTTACTTTTGAGTGAAGGGTAACTTCGCCGTTCTCATAAGCGAGAATTGCCTCGTTAACACTCTTGAAGGCCATGCCTTCGCCCTTTGCTCCCGGTCTCTCCTGTGTCAGATAGTAGATACCGAGTACCATATCCTGTGAAGGAACGGCTACAGGACCGCCGTCGGACGGTTTTAACAGGTTGTTCGGAGACAGTAAAAGGAAACGGCACTCTGCCTGGGCCTCTACGGACAGCGGCAGATGAACAGCCATCTGGTCACCGTCAAAGTCGGCGTTGAACGCAGTACAAACAAGGGGATGAAGCTTGATTGCCTTACCTTCTACCAGAATCGGCTCAAAGGCCTGGATACCAAGTCTGTGCAGAGTAGGCGCGCGGTTTAACATAACCGGATGCTCTTTAATAACATCCTCCAGCACATCCCAAACTTCCGGCTGGAGACGCTCTACCATCTTCTTCGCGTTCTTGATATTGTGTGCGGTTCCGTTGGAGACAAGCTCTTTCATAACAAAAGGCTTGAACAGCTCAATCGCCATCTCCTTCGGAAGGCCGCACTGGTAAATCTTCAGTTCCGGTCCAACTACGATAACGGAACGTCCCGAATAGTCAACTCGTTTACCCAGAAGGTTCTGGCGGAAACGGCCCTGTTTACCCTTTAACATATCGGAGAGGGATTTTAAAGCTCTGTTTCCAGGTCCTGTCACAGGCCTGCCTCGTCTGCCGTTGTCGATGAGTGCGTCGACAGCCTCCTGGAGCATACGTTTCTCGTTCCTGACAATGATGTCGGGAGCGCCCAGTTCCAGAAGACGGGCAAGACGGTTGTTACGGTTGATAATTCTTCTATATAAGTCGTTTAAGTCAGATGTTGCAAAACGGCCGCCGTCCAGCTGTACCATAGGACGGATATCCGGAGGAATTACCGGAACTACGGTCATAATCATCCACTCCGGTTTGTTGCCGGAATTTCTGAAGGCCTCGACCACTTCCAGCCTCTTGATGATACGGGCGCGCTTCTGGCCTGTGGCATCTTTGAGCTGTTTTCTCAAATCCTCAGAATCCTTTTCCAGATTAATGGCCTGTAAAAGTTCCTGAATGGCCTCGGCTCCCATTCCTACACGGAAGTTGCCGTAGCCGTATTTCTCCAGCTCATCGCGGTACTCCTTCTCGGATAATACCTGTTTGTACTGAAGGCTTGTTTTGCCCGGATCCAGTACGATATAAGAAGCAAAGTACAGAACCTTTTCCAGTGTTCTCGGAGATATATCGAGAATCAGTCCCATACGGCTGGGGATTCCCTTGAAGTACCAGATATGGGAAACAGGCGCCGCGAGGGCAATATGGCCCACGCGCTCCCTGCGGACACTAGCTTTCGTTACTTCTACGCCGCATCGGTCACAGATTACACCTTTATATCTGATTTTTTTATATTTACCACAATGGCACTCCCAATCCTTGCTCGGCCCGAAGATCTTCTCACAGAACAGACCGTCTTTCTCCGGCTTTAAGGTTCTGTAGTTGATGGTCTCCGGCTTTTTCACCTCGCCGTGGGACCACTCAAGGATCTTCTCAGGGGAGGCCAAACCAATCTTGATTGCGTCAAATGTCAATGGCTGATAAGTTTCGTTTGTCTCTGGCATGAACAGTACTCCCTTCTATCATTAATCTTCATCGTCAGAATAATCGTCGTCCTGAATTTCCTCTAAATCATCCTGAATATCTGCAAAGTCGTCGCTGTCATCTGTCTCTTCTACAGTTGCTAATTCTCCGTCCTTGAATTCCTGTTCCTGGTAGCCTAAGCTTCCAAAGGACTCGTTCTGGGAGTAATGTTTGCTGTCGCTTTCAAGGATCGAGCGGATATCTGTGTCGCCATAGTCGATTGTTTCAGCCAGTTCCACCTCGGAACCGTCCTCCTTCAGGACTCTGACATCAAGACCAAGAGACTGAAGCTCTTTAAGAAGTACCTTAAAGGACTCCGGAATACCCGGCTCAGGGATATTCTCTCCCTTGATAATGGCCTCGTAAGTCTTCACACGTCCTACAACATCATCGGATTTCACTGTCAGGATTTCCTGAAGTGTATAAGATGCGCCGTACGCCTCGAGTGCCCAAACCTCCATCTCGCCGAAACGCTGGCCGCCGAACTGAGCTTTACCACCCAGAGGCTGCTGTGTAACAAGGGAGTATGGTCCTGTGGAACGCGCATGGATCTTATCATCTACCAGATGATGGAGCTTCAGGTAGTGCATGTGTCCGATGGTTACAGGGCTGTCAAAATATTCTCCGGTACGGCCGTCGCGCAGGCGGACTTTACCGTCGCGTCCAAGCGGTACGCCTTTCCAGAGCGCTCTGTGCTCCAGATGGCTTCCCAGATATTCCATCAGCTTCGGATCTGCTTTATCTTTATATTTTTCTTCAAATTCTTCCCAGGAGGTGTTGACATAATCGTTTGCCAGTTCCAGGGTATCCTGAATATCAATCTCGTTTGCTCCGTCGAAAATCGGTGTGGAAACATTGAATCCAAGCGCTCTTGCAGCAAGGCTTAAATGGATTTCCAGAACCTGTCCGATATTCATACGGGAAGGCACGCCCAGAGGGTTGAGTACAATATCTAACGGACGTCCGTTTGGTAAAAACGGCATATCCTCTACAGGAAGCACGCGGGAAACAACACCCTTGTTACCGTGACGGCCGGCCATCTTGTCACCTACGGAAATCTTACGTTTCTGTGCGATGTAAATGCGGACCGTCTCATTCACGCCCGGTGAAAGCTCGTCGCCGTTCTCTCTTGTGAATACTTTTGCATCCACGATGATACCGTAAGCTCCGTGCGGAACCTTTAAGGAAGTATCACGTACCTCTCTCGCCTTCTCACCGAAGATGGCGCGCAGCAGTCTCTCCTCTGCGGTCAGCTCTGTCTCTCCCTTAGGAGTAACCTTGCCCACCAGAATATCTCCGGCACGTACCTCGGCTCCGATTCGGATAATACCTCTCTCATCCAGATCCTTCAGCGCATCTTCACCGACACCCGGAACATCTCTTGTAATCTCTTCCGGTCCCAGCTTCGTATCGCGCGCTTCTGCTTCATATTCTTCAATATGAACGGAAGTATATACATCTTCCTGCACCAGTCTCTCGCTCAGAAGAACGGCATCCTCGTAGTTATAACCTTCCCAGGTCATGAATCCGATTAACGGGTTCTTACCCAGGGCGATCTCACCGTTATCCGTGGACGGACCGTCTGCGATAACTTCGCGGGCCTCCACGTGATCGCCTTTGTAGACAATCGGTTTCTGGTTATAGCAGTTGCTCTGGTTGCTTCTCTTAAATTTGGTAAGATGGTAAACATCTCTGTTTCCATCGGAATCTCTTTTGATAATGATCTCGTTGGATGCGGAGCGCTCAACTACGCCTGCATTCTTTGCAACCATGCAGACACCGGAGTCAACCGCTGCTTTTCCTTCGATACCCGTACCAACGACTGCTGCCTCTGTCTTCAGAAGCGGAACGGCCTGACGCTGCATGTTGGAACCCATCAGCGCACGGTTGGCATCGTCGTTCTCCAGGAAAGGAATCATGGACGTAGCTACAGAGAACACCATCTTAGGAGAAACGTCCATCAGATCGATTCTCTTCTTCTGGAACTCAGATGTCTCTTCGCGGAAACGTCCGGAAACATTATTGTGAATGAAGTGGCCTTCATCGTCCAACGGCTCATTCGCCTGTGCTACAACGAAGTTATCCTCTTCATCAGCCGTCAGATATACAACCTCTTCTGTAACGACCGGGTTGTGCGGGTCGGATTTATCTACCACGCGGTACGGCGCTTCCACAAAGCCGTACTGGTTTACTCTTGCATAGGTTGCAAGGGAGTTGATAAGACCGATGTTCGGACCCTCGGGAGTCTCGATCGGGCACATACGGCCGTAATGTGTATAGTGAACATCTCGTACCTCGAATCCGGCACGGTCTCTGGAAAGACCGCCAGGTCCAAGAGCGGAAAGACGTCTCTTATGCGTCAGCTCTGCCAGAGGGTTATTCTGATCCATAAACTGGGACAGCTGGGAGCTTCCGAAGAACTCCTTTACGGCTGCCGTCACAGGCTTGATATTGATTAAGGACTGGGCAGATACACCTTCCATATCCTGAGTAGTCATTCTCTCACGAACCACACGCTCCATCCTGGACAGACCGATACGGTACTGGTTCTGTAAAAGCTCTCCGACGGCGCGGATACGTCTGTTGCCCAGATGGTCGATATCATCCTGTGTTCCGATTCCGCCCTCAAGATGCATATTGTAGTTGATGGAAGCGATAATATCTTCCTTCGTAATATGTTTTGGAATCAGATCATGGATATCTCTCTTGATGACTTCCTTTAATTCTTCATCTGATCCAGCTTCTGCCAGAATACCTTCAAGCACCGGGTAGTATACTAACTCTGTAACACCGACTTCCTCCGGATCGAAATCCACATAGGAAGCAAGGTCTACCATCATGTTGGACAGAACCTTATGGTTCTTTCTCTCACCCTGAATCCATACGTATGGGATGGCTGCGTTCTGGATATCGGTTGCAAGCTGTTTATCAACCTCCGTACCTTTTTCCGCA
Organism: [Clostridium] symbiosum ATCC 14940; assembly: GCF_000466485.1. Taxonomy (GTDB): domain Bacteria; phylum Bacillota; class Clostridia; order Lachnospirales; family Lachnospiraceae; genus Otoolea; species Otoolea symbiosa. Next base: position 6,697 of record NZ_KE992864.1, read on the forward strand.
AGAATTTCACCGGTTGACATGTCAACGACATCCTCAGCCAGCGTATGTCCCGCGATACGGTTTTTAAAATGAAGTTTCTTATTAAATTTATAACGGCCTACCTTTGCAAGATCATATCTTCTGGGGTCGAAGAACATGCTGTTCAATAAGCTCTCTGCACTGTCAACGGAAAGAGGCTCACCCGGACGAATCTTCTTATATAATTCCAGAAGGCCATCCTGGTAATTGCTGGAAGGATCTTTCTCAAAGCTCTTCTCCAGCTTCAGCTCTTCACCGAAAAGTTCGATAATCTCTGCATTGGTGCCATAACCTAATGCACGGATCAGTACGGTTACGGGAACTTTTCTTGTTCTGTCCACGCGGACATAGAAGATGTCGTTGGAATCCGTCTCGTACTCCAGCCAGGCTCCGCGGTTCGGGATAACCGTACAGCTGTACAACTCCGTACCAATCTTGTCATGTGCTATTCCGTAATAGATACCAGGGGAACGTACTAACTGGCTGACGATTACACGCTCAGCGCCATTAATTACAAAGGAACCGGTGTCAGTCATAAGCGGCAGATCGCCCATGAAAATCTCATGTTCATTAATCTCGTCTTTATCCTTATTGCAAAGTCTAACCTTTACTTTTAAAGGAGCGGCATAAGTAGCATCACGTTCCTTACACTCTTCGATCGTATATTTGATGTCATCTTTACACAGTGTAAAATCTACAAAGTCCAAACTCAAGTGCCCTGCAAAATCTGCAATCGGGGAGATGTCAGCAAACACTTCACGAAGTCCCTCATCGAGGAACCACTGATAAGAGTTTTTCTGAATCTCAATCAAGTTCGGCATTTCCAGAACTTCTTTTTGTCTTGAGAAGGTCATTCTTACACCTTTACCGGCTTTCACCGGACGCATCCTGCTTTTCTCCATTCGACGTTTCACCCCTGTTTTCTTTCTATGGTTTAATTTTGGGCATACTTCGGCCTTATGGGCCTATGTTACCACAATAGTGCATTTTTCATCTTATCATGAATAAATTTGTGTGTCAAGGAAATTTTTGCCCTGTTTTCCTATATTTATGCCGTTTTTTAATAACCCCGCTAAACAGCGATGGATTCCAAAGGCATCCGCAGACTATATCTTCTCCTCCGTCCCAATGGAATCTGATGAAGCTGTTTGAGTATATTTGTTGGAAATTTGATACATGATTTTATAGATTTGATGTCTATAGGAAACTGAGCGGAATTAAAGCCGGATGAACATCACCGGATTTAATTCCGCTCCGAATGAATTTTAAGACACACTCTAGTCTTACACAAATTCTGTGAAATAGCCCGCCATCAATGTAATGGCTTCGTCCAATGTACTTTCCTTTGGGAGGAATTTTTCGTTATGCAGGGGATATTCACTTTCACAGCCCATGAAAAAATACATCGACGGCAGTTTTTGGCTGTAAAATGAGAAGTCCTCCCCAATCAGACTCGGGGATATATCCGTATGGACCGACTCAGCGCCCAGAATCCGGCCGGCCGCATTTATAAATTTTTCCGTAATTCTTCGGTTGTTATCTACCACCGCATAACCGTCTTCGATAGTAACGCCGGTTGTTCCCCTGTATGCGGCCGCGATATTTCCGGCCAGTTCCTTTATTCTTTTATGGACAAATTGACGGATATCAGGATTCATGCTCCTTATCGTTCCTTCTATCAGAACCTGATCACATATGATGTTGTACCGGCCTGAGGTCCGGATGGAGCCGATCGATATCAGTACGGTCTCAAAAGGGCTGATTTCCCTCCTTATTTTATGTTCCACCGCATTAATAATCTCCGCCGCAATGGATATGGCATCCACCCCTTTCTGTGGTTCTGCCGCATGGGCTTTCTTGCCTGTCACCCGGATCAGCAGCTTATCCGACGACGCCATGATCGGTCCCGGCTTTACTGCGATTTCTCCGACTTTAAGCTCCGGCCACATATGTAATCCATAAAATTCCTCCACGCCAAACTGCTCAAACAGCCCCTGGCCGATAACGGCTTTTGCTCCCCCCGTCGGGTTGCATTCCTCCGCCGGCTGGAAGACAATCAGAATATTTACCCTGAGCAGCTGCCTGAACTTCCATAAAATCACGGCAAGCCCCGCCGCCACAGACGCGTGCATGTCATGGCCGCATGCATGCATGACGCCCGTATTGACAGATTTAAAGTCTATCTCATTTTTTTCTTCAATCGGCAGGGCATCGATATCCGCACGGAATCCGGCCGTATGTTCCTTTCCGCAATCGATCCATGCATATCCGCCAGTCATATGCCCAAAATTACAGAATGGAACCCCATATTCTTCCAGAAACTGTTTAATCCGGGAGGTAGTAGCCGTCTCCCCGTAGCCCTGTTCCGGATTTGCATGAATCTCACGCCGCAGTTTTCTGACCTTCGGCAATAGTTCCCGCAAGGTTTCCCTGATCTTCGGATTACTTAAAGATGCTCTCATCTACTTCAATTCCCAGGCCTGGCTTCTGGGGGACTTCCACATAACCGTCCTTTACCTTAAAATCTTCTATAATAATATCATGCTGATGCAGCGGCCCTCCCAGCAGCATATCATTGGGAATATCTGCGTTTACCGTACTTGCCACAAAATGTATACTGGCGGCGGAGCCGATTCCCACCTCCAGATTACTTCCGGCCGTCGCCAAAAGACCTTCTGCTTCCAGACACGCCGCAATCTTCTTTGCCATCGTCAGTCCTCCCACCTTGCCTACTTTGATATTTACGCTGTCGCAGGCCTGTTCACGGATTACCACGCCTGCCGAATGGAAATCAGAGACCGACTCATCTGCCATAATCGGGGTTTTCAGGCGTTCACGCAGCATTCTCATGCCCTGGATATCCCACCGTTTGACCGGCTGCTCTATGCTTTCCAGGCCGAATTCTTCCAGTCTTCGGAAGATACCGAGCGCTGTACTGTAATTATATCCCTGATTCGCATCCAGGCGCAGCGGGAAACCGTCTCCCAGCTCATCGCGGATGCGCTTTACCAGACGATAATCCACTTCCGGTGATTTTCCAACCTTCACCTTTAATACACGGTAGCCCTCCTTCAGCTTTTCCCTCGCCTCCTCAATCGAGGCATCCAAATCCTGCATCCCGACTACCCAGCTCAGGGCGGCTTTTTCCCTGTACAGTCCTCCCAAGAGCCGGTATGCGGGAAGTTCCGTTATCTTTCCCATGATGTCGTATAATGCCATGTCTATCGCCGACTTTGCCGCATAGTTGCCGTAAATGGCAGAGTTCATTTTTTCGTGTATTAAATCCGTGGAAAATACGTCCATTCCAATCACGGCGTCTTTCAGATACCGGTTGACGGCGACCTCCATCGTATATCCCGTTTCTCCCATAAATGCCGGAGACGGAGCAGCCTCGCCAAACCCAACAATTCCATCCTCCGTTGTAATCCTGACGACGGCATGGGCTCTTGTTGTCTGCTCATACAGAGATATTTTCCACTGTTTTTTTAAAGGCAGTTCCAGTACCTTTACCTCCACATTTTTTATAATTCCTCTGTTCATTATTTACTCCTTAAATTGTTTTCTGGATTTATTGCTTTTCTAGAGCGTGTTTGAAAATTGCTTTCTGTCAGCTGTGCGTCACACTTTGTGGGAGATTTGGCCCGAATGAGCGCGGCGTAGTGGGCTACGGTAAGCGAATTTGGGCCAAATATGCCGCGAAGTGGGGCGTGCAGATGATGGGAATGAATTTTCAAACAGGCTCTAAACCTTTACTGCATTTCTCTGATTAATTCACTGTTTATTAATTTTCCAATCTCCTGGTTCAGCCAGATTCCTTCCCGGTTATCGGCAAGCTCATCGGTAAGTACAATTGCTATTATCTCCCTGTCATCGGTGCATATAATTCCGGCATCGTGTTCGACCCCCGGCAAATCCCCCGTCTTATGCGCGAATCGCACGCCTCCCTCCATCAGGGCGGGCAGCTTATTATTGCACTGCTGCCGGAAAAGGATATCGAGAATATCTCCCCTGAAGCTGCTTTCTAAGATTGCCTTCATAAGCTTCTGCATGTCTCCGGCGCTTGTATAATTGTCAAGCCCTCTCTCCTTTGCCTGTGAATCCATCATTTTCCGCTGCAGGACCGTATGCTTCATTCCCATGGCCTGAAGTTCAGAATTGATCTGAGACATCCCGATTCTATCGATTAATAGGTTGGCGGCTATGTTGTCGCTGAGCGTGATCATCAGAACCGCCAAATCGCGCACAGCAGGATTAAGCCCGTCTCCCAAATCTTTGAGGATTCCAAATCCGCCTATGCGGCTGTCTTTTTCCAGCTCTATTCTCTCATCCAGGGCAATCTGATTTTCTTTTGCCATTCGAAAAAGCGCTGACAAAACCGGAACCTTGATCAGGCTTGCGGCGGGAAACACCTCATCACGGTTGATTTCTACTGCCTCGCCTGTCTTTAAATCCTCGATTACGATCGCCTTTTTCCCCTCTATCCTTGAACAGAGATTTAAAACATTCAACTTAAGCTTATCCGTATCCACCCCCGTATCACCTCTTTCCGGCGGCAAGCTCACCGTAGCTTTCCGGTCTGCGGTCCCGGAACATATGAATCATATTCCTTATCTCCTTTACTTCCGAGAGCTCAATGGAACCTGTTATGATTCCTTCCTCATCGTTTCCCTCAGCGATAACATTCCCCCATGGATCGATGATGATGGAATGGCCGCAGTAAGTTCCCATGGGACTTTCCCCGACACGGTTGCAGGCTGCAACAAACATCTGGTTTTCGATCGCCCTGGCAATCAGCAGCGTCCTCCAGTGACTTACGCGGGGATTTGGAAAATTCGAAGTGACGATGAGCAGCTCCGCTCCCCTTAGCGCGTAAATGCGTGATAATTCGCAGAAACGGATATCATAGCAAATCATGAAACCGACACGGCCCAGCTCCGTATCGTAAACCTCCGTTTTTGTTCCGTGAAGATATGGCACATCCTCATCCATATCACTGTACAGATGCATTTTGCTGTAATCACCGACTATCTCCCCTTCCCGGTTAATGAGAAACGTAGTATTTCTCATCCCGTCTTCTGATCGGATACCCACGGAACCGGCGACGATCCACACCGAATACTGTTTGGCACATTCTCTCAAAACGGTAACCGACGGCCCGTCTATCTGTTCAATATGCTCTTCCATATGGTGGAACATCTCATCTGAAAAACCGGAGGACCAGTCTTCCGGCAGCACGATTACATCGGGCCTCGGCACTTTCTCCATCGCATCAGCGATCATTTCTTTGACATGCGCGGCGTTATATTCGAAATCACAAAATTTAATGTCTGTTTGAAGCAATGCTAAATGAATTCCCATATATTTTACCTTTTCCTTTCTATTCTTGTAACGATTCAGACGTCTGAACTGTTATCTATTCTTCTCTGCATATGGCCGTCCGGTTTATTACGGAGTCCGCTCCGCTCCCCAAAGAGTTCTCCGTGTGTCTTTTGACGGGATTTACCCCGCGTACATTACAGCCCGAATCAGCACATAGACAAAAGTAACAATAGTGATAACCCAGCCGTTTTTCAACATTGCCTTGATATCCTTTGACCTGGCCAGCCCCATATTGCCGACCATATCCACAGTCGGCGTGACAAAGAATGTGATCTGGCATCCCACAAGAATCACCAAAGCCCAGATATCCATTTTAACAGACAGAAGTACTACCAGGGGTAAAAACAGATCGTGGATCATTTTTGCCTGCGCAACGCCGGCTCCCGATATTCCAAATACGCCGATTGCGGTGCTGAGCATCAGGAATGCCACCACGCCACCCGCATCGATGAGAGGCTGCATATATCCGGCGATCGCATCAAAGGCTCCCGATGCCGCCACATAGTTGAGAAACGGGTCGAACAGGATAAACATAAAGAACATCCAAAACATTTTAGAAGCTCCCTGCACGAGGGTTGTCAGCCCCTCTGCAATTCCCATCCCCGATGCAAACGCCGTGACCAGGGAAGCCGTCAGCATTACCACAATTGCATAAGATGCCCCGGCCTTAACCGCTACTCCGTAAACCAGCATGACAAGCATCGTGATTCCGAATGCCCAGGTAGCCCGTTTGATCTCCGGCGTCACCTGGAAATCTTCCGAAACTGCTTCGTCCCCGCTGTAAGACACCTTTCCTTCCGTAAGCTTCTGTGTCCGGCAGGCAACAAAAAATGTACATACCCATATGATAAGACCTAACGGCAGTCCTGCCGTTTTCATATACTGGCTGTAATTCAGCCCGGTCAGTCCCATGACGGTTGCTACAGGAGGCACAAACGGACCAATCTGAAGCCCGGCCGCCCCCGCGCCATGCAGGATTACCCCCAGTGTGCTGGGCGTAATCCCAAGACTCGCCATAATCGGAATCAGAATCGGCGCAATAATTGCATTCGAACCCGACAGTGTTCCAAGCATGGAGACCAGCAGGGTCGATGTGCACATGGCAATAAAAATTGCCTGTTTCTTTGATTTAAGCTTTGCTTTTCCTATTACCAGATGCACAATGTTATGAGCGACTTTCGTCCTGGTCAGGACTTCTCCCAGACCGGAGCCAAGAACGATGATAAAGCCGATCAGCGACAAGAAAGAACTGAGAGAATTCTGTAGAACGGTACCAAAACCGCTTACACTCTCTCCCGTCATGACAGCGCCTAAAATCACGCAAATCAGGACGGACAGGTTCATGTCTTTTCCCTTCATCATTAAGATAATGTAGAGAACAAGAGGCAAAAAGCCCAAGATGGGCGGTAAACCCAAAATCATTACAACATCTCCTTTCACTACCCCGCCTCTTTTTCGTTACTATTCACGGCCCTGCTGAAAAACGCAGTTCCGTGAACCGTAACACACTCCGCGATGCACAGAAACTGCAAAAAACGCAGTTTCGCGCCGTGAAACTCGGGATTTTTGTGCAAAATACGTACGAAAACACCTCGCGGAATGGGCCGTGAATAGTAACTCTTTTTCCACAGTATTACCGTGGTAAAGCTGGTTCATATTCAGTTTTATTTATAACTTTTTCAGGGATTATTACCAATTACTGTTCGCGCTCCGCTTCCTGGCGGGGTGTGAACAGTAACGATTATCACTAAGAAATTCTAAGACAGTACCGCCCGGCTTCTTGCAATCTGCAGGATTTTAGCGTATACTAAAGGAAGGGGGGAGCTCCTTAAAGAATGTCTGAATGGGCCAACATGCAGCGCTTTAAAAGTTCCTTCCTTTTTGTTTAGAATCTATTCTGAAAAATGTTATATCTGATTCATTACAAATATAAGCCGTATTCAAGCGCAATCTCATCCTGGCGCTCCAGCTTCTTCAATGTATTGTCTTTATCCCTCCTTCCTACCGCAGTAATCAGGGCGTTTGCCACCGTCATTGAGTTGACAAAAGAATAGGTATCCACCGCATGCTTTGCCAGAAGAACCGTTGTAGCCTTCAATGCAATTGGTGAAGAATGGCTGTCCGTAACCGCTATGACCGGGCATCCTTTTTTATTTAAATAGGAGACAATATTATATGTAGCCCTGGTATATCGTTCATAGCTGATTGCAATGAGACAGTCTTCTTTCTCAATGTACTGCAGTTTATTCGAAATATCTCCGGTTCCTTCTGTCAGCAGTTCAACATGCTCCATAAATTCCTTCAGCATGAAATACAGATAATATGCAACACTGAAAGACGAGCGGGCGGCAGTTATATAGAGTTTACGGCAGCCCGTTATCAAATCAACGGATTGCTGAAAATTTCTTTTCAGGTCTTCACTGTTCAGTGTCTCCAGTGAGTTAATATTCAGACGTATCATCCGGCTTAATATATCTTCCTCCCCCTCCTCTGTAATCGAATGCTTTAATTCACGCATCGGTACCACGTCCTTGCGAATCAAATCCGCTGCGCTTTTCTGGAATTGTGAGTAACCGTTAAACCCCAGCTCCCTCGTAAAGCGGGTGATACTGGCCAGACTCACCTGCGTCTTTTCCCCAAGCTCCGCAATCGATAGAAATGGGATCATATGCACATTATCTTTGATAAAATCCGCCAGTTTTTTCTGCGTCTTTGTCAATGCCGAATAATTTTCATTGATGATGCTAAGTACGTTATTATCCATGTAAAACCTCCATAGCTTCATTATAGAAATCTCCATTGTGAAAGTCAATAGAAATGTAAAATATTTTTCATTTTCTATTATTTTTGATAATTTATTTTCAATTTCAACTCTCACCAAATACCAATCACCGCCGATAACGATAACCTGTTTTAAATATAAATCCCATATTTCCTTATCCTATACTGGAGGCTCTGGCGCTGCAGCCCAAGTTTTTTGGCTGCCTGCGTCACATTACCGCAGCAGCGGCGCGCCGGGGAAGCAGTGAGAAAGCTGCAGTATATTATTGCAATCGACATCATGGTCTCCCTTCAGGCAATCGATATGTTAAAGCCATTGAGGCAGGGAAAAGCGACGGCAAAGCTCCATGATTTCATCCGGGAAAAAGTAGCTTTTGCCGACCAGGACCGTTTCTTTTATCCCGATATTGAATATATTTACACGCTTGTCAAGGATGGTACCCTGATTCAGCTCATCGAAGAAGAAACAGGAGCTATCAACCTTTAAGATACATACTCATACTGCTGACTTCATACGTACAAGACAAGGATGGAGAGGGCGCCCGATGGAATTTACGGCCTGCGGGATGCCCTCTTTATTCCGTGTGAACATGACATTCCGTTGTAACAGTTCAGACAGCATGAACTGTTACATTCTGTTCTTTTCCGGTCCCCGGTTTTTACGCTTTTCCTTGCCTTTTTATCTATCTGATGCTATAATAGCGACAAGTGCGGTTATTTTTTTGTGGTGCTGATGGACAGTGGTAAATTGCAAGGGAAAGGGGCTGTTTTCCTGTCATTTTTATAGTTAACGCCATATCCGCCGCTATCATTTACGGAGGTATTTATATGCAGACATTTCTGAACGTAGTGCTCATCATCCTGGTTATTGCACTCATTGCACTGGCAGTACTTTATTATTTCGGAAGGAAGATGGAGAAGCGTCAGGCTGAGCAGCAGTCCATGATGGAAGCTGCAAAACAGACGGTTTCAATTCTCGTTATTGATAAGAAGAAACTGAAAGTCAAAGAGTCGGGTCTCCCTAAGATGGTTATTGATCAGACTCCATGGTATATGAGAAGGGCCAAGCTTCCTATCGTGAAGGCAAAGGTCGGCCCGAAGGTTTTAACTCTTATTGCAGATGACAAGGCGTTTTTACAGCTCCCGGTTAAGACAGAAGCCAAGGTTGTAATCAGCGGGCTCTACATAACGGATGTTAAGAGCGTCCGCGGTGGCATACCGCCGCTTCCTAAGAAGAAGGGATTCTTTGCACGGTTTAAGAAAGATAAGAGTGGGAAAAAGTAATTAGAGTGATAATTGAATTTAGGTATAGGAAAAAAACTGCCGGGACAGGTGAACTGTTAACGGCAGTTTTTTTGTATCTGTTACTGTATTTTTCATTAACTACGGTATATTAGGCAGCTGTAAGCTTTATCACTTTGGCGTACTTTTTCCGATAGTTCACGATATGCTCAAATTTCGCTTTTCCTTCACCGCTTCATACGCCAGCAGATGCAGTTTATCTCCCTTTTCATGAAACCCCAGCCAGTGATAAGAGCGCTCGAACAGGCTGAGCGTAGCCGACGGAAGATCCCGGTACAGCTCCCTGCCGAATTTGCAACTGAACTGTACAAACTTGAATGACAGGCTGAAGGAAAAAGGTGCGCTTCTCGGATTTCCGGTCAATCCCAGCCTGAATGTGGGCTCCATAAAAGGCGTTGAGGATATGCAGCAGGCAATTGACGAAATCCACGCGATATTCAAACAGGTATGTTCCAAATATGGGACGAGAAATGAGCTGACCTGTAACCAGTATTTCAATTACTGGAAAGTCGATAAAGCTCATCCTGTTGCCCGGACTGCCGGTGCAAAGGCAGTGTATTATATCCTAATCAATGCTGCCTACTGGACATTCCTGACTTCGGCTGTAATTCCCCATATAGCATTGGGTTCCGAACTGACGGATGACTTTGAGGAAAGAACTACGCTGCGCACCTGCGCCAATTTCCTGATGAATATCGGCATGCTTATCGCACTCAGCGGCTCACTCATGATTGTACAATTTTTTGCAAAAATATTTGGCAGCGAAAGTCTCGGATGGACGGCGACCGGAGTACTGTTTGCAGTGATAATCGTTTTCGTGTATAATTTCTGCTGCTTACAACCGTTTTAACCGGTGTGTTTGCAAACAAATTCGGCAATTCTCCGGACGGCCTCTATACTTCGATGATCGGCTTTTTCATGAAGGCCGGAAACGCAATCGGAATGTGGATTACCGGCATTGTGCTCAGTGCAATCGGCTTCAACGCCGAAGCTGCCGAACAGGCCGCGGATACAATAGCTAACCTTAAGCTGGCATTTGGCATCATACCGGCCGTTATCCTCGCTGTTGCCGTAATAGCAGCTATTGCTTATTCGCTGATGAAGGAAAAGTATGCGCTGCTGCTGACTGGGCAGAGGCGAAGGAATATGGTGTGGAGTATCGGGTTGAGGGGGTGGAGAGGGTGCTGTAAGGGGATGTGGGCTGCACTGGGAACTTTAAAAATTTATTATGACTGGATTGAGTGACTGTAAAAAGATGCTGTTCTGTATCGTTTGGAAAAATTATGTCAACATGACGTGGATTATCGCAAAGATAGCGAACCTTCAAACTGAGGTAAGAATACCTTACTCAGTTTGGAGGTTTATTTTATCACGGAAAAAAAGGTTGCTGCATAGAAAGAGGCGTCACTAAACTAGTCAGATATTACATGCTATACCAAATGTATAAGAATTTAATACCAGGAGTTAGTAATATCAAATACCGCACGAGACTGTTTCAAAGTTTATGTAAAGACCAAAAACTGATATAAGATATGTCATTACAATATTTATAAAGAAAAAGTATAGTGAAAAACATTTTATGATAGTTCTCTGCCATATTCTAAAATATCAGCAATTCGTTTTGATGCAAAGCCGTCCCCATAGGGATTACTAGCCTGACTCATTTTAGAATACTCTGCGGAGTCCTCTAACAGCAAATGAAATGCATTGTAAATAGTTTCTTCATCTGTACCCACCAACTTTAATGTCCCCGCATCTATTCCCTCAGGCCTTTCTGTTGTATCACGCATAACTAAAACCGGCTTTCCAAGAGACGGAGCCTCTTCCTGGATACCACCGGAGTCTGTGAGAATCAAATATGACTGCGAAAGGAAATTGTGAAAATCCACCACATCCAATGGCTCAATAATGCGTATGCGCTCATCTCCACCCAAAATCTCATTAGCAGTCTCTCTGACAATTGGGTTCATGTGGATAGGATAGATTGCTTTCACATCGGAATGTTCATCACAGACACGACGGATGGCGCGAAACATATGCTTCATCGGTTCCCCAAGATTTTCGCGGCGATGTGCTGTAATCATAATCAATCGGCTTCCCTTCGCCCATTCGAGCTGCTCATGATAATAATTTGAGTGGACCGTGGTCTTTAAAGCGTCAATTGCGGTATTGCCAGTTACATAAATCGTTTGGGGATCTTTTCCCTCCCTGATCAAATTTTGCCTCGACAATTTTGTCGGGGCAAAATTATAAGCTGCTATGATACTGACTACCTGGCGGTTAAACTCCTCCGGATAAGGTGAGTAAAGATTGTAAGTGCGAAGACCAGCCTCCACATGTCCAACCGGTATCTGTAAATAAAAACAAGCCAATGCAGTGGCAAAGGTCGTGGAGGTATCTCCATGGACAAGCACTACATCTGGCTTCTCTTTTTCTAATACTTCTTTTACTTTATTTAGGATATTTGTTGTTACATGAAAAAGCGTCTGGCGTTCTTTCATGATAGATAAGTCGTAATCAGGGACTACATTGAAAGCGTTTAAAACCTGATCCAGCATTTGGCGGTGCTGTCCGGTGACACAGACGATGGTTCGTATGCAATCTCTGGCTTGGAGTTCATTAACCAAGGGACACATTTTTATGGCTTCAGGACGGGTCCCAAAGACTAACAAAATTGTTTTCATAACATTCGCTTTCCTTTATTATTTTAATAGATCATTCAAATCCTTATCACTAAAATGGGCTTTACTCTTAAAAATATTAATTCCATTTAGAATATTCTTCTTCAATAATATCAATTGGGTATTTTCGTCCCCTATTTTTCTTTATATAAAGTATTTCCTTATATACCCAATACAACAGAGGTTTGCAAATCACTTTAAACATATATCCTTGAACAAGTTCTCCACCAAAGCGCTCTTTAAATCTTTGGATTCCATCCAATTTGCTTCCAGACTGCACGCCTATTCTGCATCCTACAAAATTGTACTGTTTAACCCCCCATTCTTTCATGTCCTTCATCGCAATCCAGTGCAATAAATTCATTGCTCCTGAAGAAGGTTTGTCAATACTGGCGCCATAAAGGTAATAGCACTGTGAGGAATGAAATAAAAAAATAGCCCCACCTTGCACTTGTTCATCTTTATATGCAAGATATATTTTCATTTGAGAAGGCATACAATCAAACATCTGTTGATAAAAATCTGGCGTATTACCCGTCCGACCACTTCTATCCCAAGTTGTCTTCTCTATAGGCATATATTCTTCAATTAATTCTTTACCGCCCCTTTTTATAACCACATTCTCTTTTTCTGCTTTCCTTATAACATTCCGATGCTTACTATGTATTCCGGCCCAAATTTCCTCCTCTGACTTTTCCAAGTTAATAATATAACTTCCAAAAGGTATTTTCATTGCATTCAAAGGTGTTTCCTCAAATAAGGCACAGGGGGCACTTGGTCCTACCCACAGAACGTTATATTTTTTCTTTAAAATCTCTATAACACTTGTCATAAATTCTTCCGCGTTCCCTATATCCTCATTAAGCTTTATGTATTCTGCTGGTATTTTTGCAATATTAAACAAAAACTTTGTTTTCAGAATCACCAGTAGACAATATTCTTCACTGCAAAAATATAATGGTTCTTCTTTTTGCATTTTAACATAATCAAAATATTCTCTAGTATAATAAGCATTGAGAGCTTCTGGTTTTATTCTTATTAGATCTGGAATTTCCTCATAGGTGTAAATTTGTATAGAACGATTCATATTCATCTCCACTTTTGTAATGTCATAAGTAATATGTACCAGGCAGTGTACAAATCTTTCTGGTATCAAAGATCACTTTCCCTTTTAACTCTTTCATACGCTGTCGAATCTCAGAATGGGCTACTAAAATAACAATCAAATCAATATTATCTATGAATTCTGTGAATTCGTGCTTTTGATTAGAAACAATGTTTTCTTCAATGTATGGATCATAGACTTGAACAAACCCATTTGATAAATGTGATTTCATGCTTGCGAGTATTTGCAAAGTTGGACTTTCTCTTACATCGTCCACATCTTCTTTATACGTAAGACCATAAAAACCCACTCTGGATAAATTCGTAATTTTATTTTCTTCCATTATTTCAGCAATACGGCTAAGTACATATTCCGGCATGCTATCGTTAATTTTTCTAGCTGCTAATATAATATTGGCAAGACCAGGATAATCTCCCACTAAAAACCATGGATCTACGGAAATGCAATGCCCCCCTACTCCCGGACCGGGAGCCAGGATATTAACTCTAGGGTGCTTATTTGCAATTTTAATTATTTCATATACATTCATGCCATCAGATTGACAAATTTTAGCTAATTCATTTGCAAAAGCAATATTTATATCACGATATGTATTTTCAACAACTTTTGTCATCTCAGCAGTCCTAATATCAGTAACCACAATTTCTCCTTGACAAAAGGAAGAGTAAATCTCTTTAATCTCCTCTCCCTTATCCATGTCATCTGCACCAATAGTTCTTGAATTATATTTTAATTCGCAAATCATGTTGCCAGGAATAATGCGTTCCGGCGCATGGACGAGATGAATATCCCTCCCTATTACAAACTGTTTTGCCTCGACAAAAGGCCTTACCGCTTTGTCAATCGTTCCAGGTGAAATTGTAGACTCAATAACAATTGTTGCCCCCTTTTTACAAACAGATAATATTGCATCGATTGCCCCAATAATATAATGTGCATCGATTTTTTTATTTTTTTTATTGTATGGTGTAGGCACTGCTACTATATATATATCTGTACAGGCGTATTCCGTAGAAAATGTTATGCCCTTCATTAAGGCCTTTTGAAATAGTTCTTCCAGACCATCCTCTGTAAAAGTTGTATGCCCCTCTTTTAACGTCTGTACAAGCTTTTCATTATAATCTGTACCTATCACCTCTATATCGTGTGCAGCTAACATTAAAGCTGTCGGTAAACCAATATACCCCAGACCTACCACATTTATTTTATTCATCTCTCTTAACCTCTCTTTATTTTTATAAGTTTATGGGGTGCCTTTACTTTAGTTCTTTGTAAACCAAACTTGTCCCCCTTTCTTACACATAATTCAATTATTTTCAATTATACTTTCACCCGTTAAGTTTTGAATTGCGCTACTCATGTATTCTTTAAAGCTATTGTAAGATAAACTTTCTCTTACTAATCCTTCAGAAATTTTATCTTTAATGGGATTTTCTAGCAGGCTATTACTTAACTCAGATATCTGTTTGCGACAGTTTTTTATATCTGTTCTTTTATGATATAAAAAATTCAACCCTAGCCGATCCAGCAAATCTTTTCCCTTTGTCTTGTCACCTTCGTCAAAACTAATTGCATAATCAAAAAACAGACATGGGGTCAGATTTTTTAAAGATAAGATTGTCCCATGAAAATAATTAGAATAGGTTAATTCCCCAAAGGAGAAAACCTGGCTCCATTCAAGAGGTGTTAAATCATCCAGAAAAACATCAGTATATCTATTTGCAGAATATACACTAACCAACTGATAGACAGTACCAAATATGTCTCTTACCATCTGGCCGATCTCTTCTGTTCCCATTATAAAAATTATCTTTTTACTGAATGAAATACCATGCAATGCCAATTTTTTTTTGGCTTTTGTTCTATAATCACTCAATAAGTTCATTTGTAAAAAAATTGTAGGATCGCAATTATGATATAATTGCTTCCTACAATTAAGTCCTGATAAAAAATTCTGCGTAGCCGTATCCCTGATCCCTATATATGAATAACGTTCTAACGCTTCTCTGATATAATTAGCCTCTTTTTCTGATACCTCATTAACATTCATTCTATCAGATGTTGCAGCATAAGAAACGTGATAACTAGCTATATCATCATTTAAAAAATATACATTAGGAAATGGATAATTTAAAAATTCCCAAACACAATCACTTCCGGTAATTAGAATATCATACTTATCTTTTAATTCACAAAAAACTTTATTGTAATCATCACTGATAATTGTCTTTTGCGTTAGGGGTAATTCCCCCCAGTCTCGTTCAAAAGCATTTATAAGACTAATTCTTTTTATCCAAAAATTTTTCTTAAAAAATGAATTATACACTCTCGAAAGTGAAACCTTAATGACTTTGAGCCATCCATTTTTCTTAATTGTCTTCATATAACTGAATGAATAAATCCATTTATTTTTTGAATAGTTATCATGCATTCTTCTTGTCATATAATCAATAATCTCAATTTGACAATTTGCAAAATCCTTTTCCAATCTTTTTGCTAAAGAATAAGATTGCATAAATGCACCATAATTTATACTTTTATGAAATGTCAAAATCCCCACTCTAATCATAAATTCCCTTCTCACTTCTGCTTGCGTGATATCCAGCAATCCATATTACAATATAATTGCAGGCATATAATGTTCCCGTTATACTTAAAAATAACTCAATTGATAGATTAAAAGATTTACTCAAACTAAAAGCAACCACTGCCTCAACAATAAAAAACATTTGAATTATCAATTTCATTAGTTGTTTTCCCGATATGATCAATCCCTGTACCATAACACTTACTACAAATCGTACAATATATAGTGGAATTAGTATTTTCACAAATGTTCCGCTCCGAATCCAAGAAGCTCCGAATACAAAAAAGAAAGCCGGCTCCGCAATAAAATATAATAAAGTAAAGGCAGGTAGAGCTATGGCTAATAACAATACTGACGTATTTCTATAGGAAACATAAAATCCACCATTATCTGCTTTTTCTTGACTTGCTTTTTTTAAAAACACCTTTCCAACACTGTCACTGATTAAGCTTAAAGGTATTCCCAGCATAGTCATTGATAGAGAAAAATAACCAACTTCTTCCGTATTATACAAACTGGACAGCATGACTGGTAATATAGAATATGATAAATTAGAAACAAAAAAACCTGGTGTTGAAAACAATGGCTGTTCTTTGTATGTTTTAGCAACAGTCCATAACTCCCCTATGCTGTATGAAAAGAATTCACTTAATTTCCACCCTAAACATTTGGTTTGCTTTCCAAGTCCTGTTACGCAACCGATAATAGTTCCTATTGTTAATCCAATGAAACTTTTATCCCACATCCCAAAAAGTACTTTAAATACACTCTGAGATAATGTTCTAAAAATATTAACTTGAGCTATAATATTATAGCAACCTAATCTATTATTATATGCTGTTAAGACATTAATAACCCCTGTCAGTAACATAAGGGGGATAGATAAATATATCCAGTTTCCAGCTACAAAAAACGTGTTTCTTTTAAGAATATTGTTATATATAAATAATCCTATGCATACTGCTAATGTTACAATAAATGAAAGGTATAAAGATAACGTTGTTAACTTTTTTCCGTCATCATCTGAATCACTGATTACAATAAACTGATCATATTGAAGCGTTAAGACAGGTGTAAACATTGAAACAACCGAGACAATTAACGCATTTATTCCAAAGGATTCCGGAGAATATAATCTTGTTAAAAGTGGCTGAGCTACATAAGAAATTATTTGCGCTATAAAAACTCCAGCTGTTAATGTCAGCATTGCCTTAATACCACAACTTTTTAAAAACTCTCTCAATTTTTTCAACATTTTTTTACTTTCTGTTTTCTTGATAAGCTTGTTCAATAGTATTAAATATTACTGCATCAGAAAACTGATTATTAATTTGCTCAATAAAATTTTTCAAATTTTCCAAATTAGTAATGCCAAATAATTTAGGATGCCCAATAAGACATATATATATCTCTTGATTAACACAATCATAAGTTTTTAAATAATAGTAAACCATTTCGATAAGCGCTTTATAATGGGCGCTATCAAGGCTCATCATGACAGAATGATTCCAAAAATCATTAATTTTTTGTAAAAGTTTCTTACAAGAGAAAGCCGACATTTCTATAGCATCAGATGTTTTTCCCTTTAACTCCTCTCGCCTTAATCTGGGATTTTTATGTACAATCAGCCATTTTTCAGGCTTTTTGCAAATAGAACCTATCGGTATCTCAAAAATTTTACCATTGCAGTCCTCTCGACAAAGCCCACTTTCCGATGACATCCACCAATTTTCTTTTTCGGGTGTTTTTGTAAAATTGTAATAATGCGTTCCAGTATTACTGTATAATCCCTTGCAAACGGAAGAGTCTATAATAATTCTATTTTCTTCCATCAATTTAAAAATCTCCTGCTCTGGTTGAATACAAAATCCCCCTGCCCGAAACGATACGCATTTATAATTATTGTCCACTTCCTTTAAAACTGATTCCAAATAATTTTTAGTCTCTAAAAATATTTGTCTCATATCGACTTCTGAATGAATTTTATCGAAAGCATGTAGACGATAGTATCTGTTATCAAATTGCCACTTGCCCTTTTCTAACTTTGCATTATACCAAATCGGATGTATATGAAGCTGAATGTCATGTTTTCTTTTTCTCATTGAAGTAATCTGAGCATTAAATGATTTTGGAAAATCATTTAGTCCAAATTCTGCATATCTTATACATGAAGCTGTATCAGCGTAGAAAGTAGCTTTAATATCATATTCATCCAGCAAATCCAAAATTCTTTCTGTAGGCTTAAATAAAACATCTTGCTCAGAAAAATCTGTATGTGCAAAAAAAAGTTCATAATCAAATGTAAGACATAAATGCAACATATTTCCCCTCACTATTATTGAAACAGCTCTTCAAACTGCAAGCAAACGGTTTCAATTTTATATTTCGATATATTAAAATCAACCTTGTGACTATAATCTCCCACTAAAAATTCATCAAGAACATCAAATGAGCTACTATCAGGGCGACACGAATAAATAGGGCGTCCCGCTAATGAGTAATCAATTAATTTTGATGGTGCTTGTATGCTTGTAGTATTTTCAATATTTATCAAAAAATCCTGTTTACTTAATTGATAGATGCAATCTTCACGTTTTAAATATGGAAATATCTGCAATTTATCTCCCAACACTTTTTTATACTTTAATAGTACTTTATGGTATACATCATTATTTAAAGAAGTATATAAAGTAAATTCAAAGTTTTCCTTTCGTCCACGTAAATATTCTAGCAATTTTTCCGGATTTCTAATATCATAATAAAGAGTTCCCGCAAATGCAAAATGAATACAATCTAAATCCTTTTTATACTCCGCTATCTTTATATTTTCTGTACTAAAACCTTGAGGTATAATTTTTATTTTATTCTCCGATAAATAATTTTGGTAATATAACTTCGCATTCTCAATCGGTATTGTTACATAATTTAATTTATCAAATGTGTATCTTTGTATCAGATCTACTAAAATTGAATGCTTTCCTGGTCCCAGATAAAACGGGTCCCCACAATCTCCTATCAATACAGGCGATTTTCTCATACGCTTTGACAGATATATCGACAATAAATGCGAATAGAATGGATTACCAATCGAAATAATGACATCATATGAATGATTAATTCGTTTTGCTAATGGTTTTATCTGTGTGACAAAAAATTTTTCACCAATAAGATAATTCATACATTTCTTAAGTTGTTTTTTTAATATACAAATATCTTCTGTTACTTCTTGGGATTGAGCAATATTGCATTCGTCATAATAAGATTGTAGATCCTTCATCGCTATCAGACGCCTTCTCTCCCCGTTTAAAACATCAACATTATAACCCGATTTAATTAATTCATCTGACAAAGCTCGCGCACGAAATGAACGTGGGTTATTTATCGGATAAAACCAATGTGTAATTATTAATATGTTCTTCATTCTTTTCTCCAATATATCTAAATTTTATTCCTCTTATCATCATTGCCATCATCACGTAAAAGCCAACCTCTATGATATAGCTGGATGATAATAAAAGTCTCGAAAAACCCAATGAAAAAAAGAGGATTTTGAATATCTTTAAATACATACTCTCTCTTTTGATAAAACACAAATAGATCATTATGCATAAAAACAATATTAAAATCGTCCCCAAAATAATTCCATAATCAATAAGTAGTTCTCCGAATATATTATGAGTGTAAGCTCCCGTTTTACCGTATCCCAGCGCATTTAACCAATAGCGGTCACCTGCCATACCACTGCCTGTAAACATAAATTTGTTAATTACTGTCACTGCTAAACTAAATAATTCATCTCTTCCAGATGGAGAAAAGACATCTCCCCATTCGATATGACGTATTAAATTCCCCTTAAATCCAAAATGATTTGCCGTATTCAATATCCATGTAAATATTGTCTGATAATTTGCAATTAGAATAATTATTCCAAGCATTCCTAAAAACATAGATAATGCTATTTTCTCTTTAGAAAAACGTGAAATTATTCTATATCCAATACATAGAATAATCCCCACAAGAGGTCCTCTGGCACCATCAATAATGACAATTATTATTCCTGCAATCAAACAAAATTTGTCAATTACAGTCCCTTTTTCCAACAAAAGAAAATAGATAATTGGCACTAAAAGCTGATATGATATTTCCATATAATTACTTCTGTCACACCACGGCATTGACAAATGAGATGCAATGGATAAAAAGGTTTGTATAAAAACGACTGTAATACAGTATTTATGCAAATACTTTTCAAGCTTATCTATATTGTCCAATGTAACCGAAGATAAAAAAGCAGGCAATCCTAAACCTAAAAAACCTAAAAGGATTTCATTTCCAAGTAAAAATGGACGGTTTTGGGTGAAAAAAATAAAGCTTGAAAAATACATGATTAACATGAACAGAGGAATTATCAGCATATATGGTTTTAAGTAAAAAACTGAATATAATCCCATTAAAAATAAAATGCCATAGGAAAATAGTGCCACAACTTCCGTTGAATACTCTGCATTTATCCCAATTAAAGAAAGCATGGAAAAGACAAATGTATTTAATGTGGTAAAAAAAAGCGTTGCACATATTGCATTGCATTTTAAAACCTCCACAATATCTTTTACTTTTATCCTATATCTCATATATTTTCTCTTAATACCTACCTTCCAGCATTTTATCAACCGCCTTAAAAATTCTTTCACAGTTTTTACAATCCCAAAGTGGAAAAAACTCTTCTGCTCTTTCCTCATACAACTTCTCTAATCTAAAGTTATTCTTATAACTCTTTTTTAAAAACTCAATTACACTTTCTACATTCTCAGCAGTCGGTCCGAAACCATTATCCTGATAAGAAAAATAGCCTTTTCTACCATGATATTTCTTGAACTTTTCTTGATCAAATTGAAAATATATTAAAGGTTTCTTCATATATGCGAAGTCAACTGAAACGCTTGAATAGTCAGTGATCATAAAAGAAGCTTCCTTTAATAAGTTCTGTATATCTTTATCAAATCGCTTGACAATAGTGATATTGGAACTCCTGGATTTAAAAGATGAAACGTATTGCTGCATAGCCCTATGTAGGTAAAATAATACCTGTAAATTATTCTTTTCTACAAATTCAATAAATTGTGCATTATTTAATAACCCGTTAAATTCCTTATAATACTGGCTATCGGTAAATTTGATTTTTTCTTCACAGGCAACCCCATTTTGAGTTAGCCAACTCCTCCACGTAGGCATGATTATTATAAGATTTTCCTGTTTTTTATAATCATGCAATTCATCAAATCTGGCTAATCCAGTATATACCACTGCCTTTTCTGAAAATCCAAAACTCGATTTGATATATTCGTATTCCGGTTTTGCTCCGCAAATAATACATGAAAGTTTATTATTTGTGTAATTAAGAGACTCATAGTAATTTAAGAGTACACCATGCTGAAGAAATACTCTTTTATTTTGTAAAACCCCTATTATTTCAAGCGGGAAAAAAGTTTTCAGGGATGGAGAAGAACCAAGCTGTGTCGATATTATTGATTGAGCACTTAAATAATATAACCAATGCCTTAACGATCCCCATCTTATAACATTACCTATTTTATTTACCTCTTCATAATACCTTGACTTTCGATTCAGGACATAGAATACTGGTTTTTGCTTCTGATACCTACACATATACCCAAAAAAATGATATCCGTTATCATTTGCTCCGTATTCATCCTCACAAATCAACCAAAATGATTTTCTTCTTATTTTAAGATACTGTTTATAAAGTATACCAATGGGATACATTAAAAAAAAAGCACTATAACTTATAATATCTGTTACTGTTAGCTTTTTTAACCGTCTTAATAAATACAAATTCATACTCTACACCAATTTTCTTCTCGCAAATTTTTGAAATACAATTCCTCTTATGTTCGATGGTAATAAAATCTGCAAAACCAACCTAAGAAAAATATTTTTTATGTATCTTGTTCGTGTAATCATTTTTTTATTAAGCATATATCTCTGAAGTTTTATCTCACTGATAAAATATCTTTTCCCACCTCGCCTGTTATACATATCTTTTCCTACACGGACGTAGACTAGATTTTCTGGGATATTATAAAATTTCTGTTCTTTTTCAATCATTCTGAGCCATAAAAAATAGTCCTCATTACAATACCAATCCCTATAGTTTCCAGCAGCTATTACATCTGCTTTCTTAAACATGACCGTTACATGATTGACTGGTGCTCTTTTCCTAGAATATTCTTTTATCTGCTCATCCTTTTCCGGGACAGTTCTAATTCCGACAATCTGTTTAGGAACATCTAAAAATTCATAAATATAGCCTCCCACAAGGCTTATACCCTTCATTTTTTCGAAACAAAGCAACTGTTTTTCGAATCTGTCTTTTACACTAATATCATCACTATCCATTCTCGCAATGTATTCATAAGAGCAATTTAGAATCGCAATATTCAATGCTTTTCCTAGACCTACGTTTTTTTTCAGTTCTATTATTTTAATCTCGATTCTTCCCTTGACTTCTTTCTTTTTACTTTCAAGAATGTAGATAATATCCTCATTTACAGGACCATCCAACACAACCACTATTTCAGACGGTGATACTGTCTGCTCTATAATGCTAGTAATTGCTTGATTAAAATAGGAGCCTTTATCATTTATGTAAACGCTCATTGCAACAGAAAATTTTAATTGCTCGCTCATTATTCATCTACCTTTTATGAGCCGTTGACCCATATCCTTCTTTATCCTGTATTCCTCCGCAGAAATTCTGCCTGTCCTCAATAAATAATCTCCTAAGTCCTCTGCTGTCTCCAATCCTTCCGACGTAATATCCCTTTTCCTCAAAACCTTATCCATGGTTTTTACTACAATTGCCATGTCTGTTCGGAGTCCTATATGGTGAAGATATTGAAGATCCCAATAAAACTTTTCTTCCCAAGAAATCTTATTTCTCCCATTCACCTAGGCTAATCCCGTCAATCCTGGAAGTACCTCATGGCGTTTCCTCTGTTTTGACGTCATAAAAACCATATCTCTCACCAACTGTGGCCGCGGCCCCACCACACTCATATCCCCTTTAAGAATATTAAACAATTCCGGCAGTTCATCTAAGCTGGTTGCCCGTAATTTTTTTCCAAACTCCGTCAGTCTCACTTCGTCAGGCAGCAAATTTCCATCTTGATCACGCTCATCCGTCATACTGCGGAACTTATACATCTCAAAAATTCTTTCATTTTTACCCGGCCTTTTTTGTTTAAAAATCACCGGGCTTCCTAGCTTTACACGCACAAGAAAAGCTGTCACCAGCATCACCGGTGACAGCACAATAATTCCAGCCGCTGCCATAATAATGTCCAACAGCCTCTTTATATATTTCCGATACATCCCTGCATCTCCTATTTTCTAAAGCAGAGTCTCTGCTTAAGTAAGCTAAATTCCCTATCTTCCTATCTAAACAACGATTTTACTATCTGAGTGACCCGTTCCATATCCTCATCCGTATTTTTCACATCACTGGGCAAACATACCCCTCTGTCAAAAATATCCCGGCCAATTGACTTCCCATTGAAACTCTCCACCTGTATAAAATCATTTTCCTGATAAACCGGCTGTAAATCCATCGGTTTCCAAATCGGCCTGCTCTCAATATTTTCCTTTTCCAGCGCCTCCATAATTTCAAGCGGAGAGCTTCCTCTCTGTATACATTCGGGCTCCAGGGTAATACATGACAGCCAGTTATTAGCCTCACCGTCGGGATTCAATGGATTCATCCGAATCTCTGGTATATCCGCAAAAGCCTCCTGATATCTTTGGTAAATATGCCGCTTTTTCTCCTTATATTTATCTAAGGTCAGCAGCTGCCCGCGGCCAATTCCGGCGACGATATTACTCATCCGGTAATTGTATCCTATCTCTTTATGTTCATAATGCCTTGCTGCTTCTCTGGCCTGTGTTGCCCAGAATCTGGCCTTTATTATGTCCGTTTCACTATCCGACACCAGCATTCCGCCGCCGGAGGTCGTGATTATCTTATTTCCGTTAAATGAAAAAATGCCGTACTTTCCGAAAGTACCGCATCCTCTTCCTTTATATGTACTGCCGAGTGCTTCCGCTGCATCTTCAATCAACGGCACGCCATGTTTCTCACAGATACCCATAATCTCATCCATCTTAGCAGGTGTACCGTAAAGATGGGCAAGCAATACGGCTTTTGTTTCAGGATATTTCCGGAAGCCTTCTTCCAGCGCTTCGGGCGACATATTCCACGTATCCTTTTCCGCGTCGATAAAAACCAGCTTTCCTCCTTCATAGGTAACAGGGTTACAGGTTGCGGCAAATGTAAGAGAAGATGAAAGTACCACATCCCCTGGCCCTATTCCTGCCAGCTTGACTGCAAGATGCAGTGCCGCCGTCCCGGCGCTTAATGCTGCTGCATGCTTTGAACCAACATATGCAGCAAGTTCATTTTCAAATTCATCAACATTTTTTCCAAGGGGCGCCACCCAGTTTGTATCAAAGGCCTCCTGGATATACTCCATTTCATGCCCATTCATTGTCGGACTGGACAAAAATATTCTTTTTTGCTTTTCCATCCTTCACCCTCTCTTCCTTAATACCATCGCATTCGTTTTATGAATCTATTTTTATTATTTCATTCATAGAAAAAAGGCCCCCTGCATATTGCATGCCGGTCAGCCTTTCGTATCCATTTATTTTAATATATTTGATTCGTTATTTCTTCTCGTGCGGGCTTCATATCCACCAGTTCAATCCCAAGCTTCACATCCACCATTCTCCCCGCAAATGGCATTTGAACCGTAACCTCACGCTTATGCAGGTTCACTTTTATCACATGCCCTTCCAGCCCCTTCAGAGGCCCATCCCGGACAACTACATTCTTTCCTCTGTCAATTCCATCAACCTTACCGCTATACTCTCCCCCTACAACCTGGACTTTGGACACCCTGGTCACATGGCGGCAGTCCCCAATTGCTTTAATTCTCTGCTCTTCATCCTCTGAAAGGGACAAAAAAAGAAAGTTCCCGTCCTGCAGAACTTTCGTCAATCTGCCAACCTGCTTCAGCCGCCTGTACAGTTCCTCCGCATTCCCTGAATCGGCAAATACATACCCTGGAAATAAAAGTTCTTCCACCTGTTGCCAGCGCCCCTTAAATTTTTTCATCCGTTCTTTCTTCGGTATAAAGCATTCCCTCAAGCTGTCATCACAGAGCGTCAACTGCTTTTTGATCAGCTCCGCCGTCTTCTCCTCCTGTCCCCCCTGGACTTGTATTACATACCACATATCTGTCGTTTTTCCTTCCCGCACAAGCGGAAGCGTCCAGAGCTGTTGTTTCATTTCAGGTAAAATAGGGTAAGCTCCGCCATCTGCACGCAATGCAAAATACAAATTGCGCGTGCAGCTGCCGTTGTTATCCCCTATTACCATATAGCCCGGAATCTGTGTGCCAATGCTTCACGTCATCTGCCTATAATCCTGTATTCTCAAAAGATGTATCTTCATTAATATAACGGCATTCGTGCTGAACATCCATGCTGAAACTGCATCCTGCATTTCAATTTCAAATGCTGTTCAAACGTATGTCGCTTAACAGATATATTAAGCGACATCTTTCGATACGATATTATACAATCTTCTGAGTTTCGTAAATTATAACACCAATTTTATGGGAGGTCAATATTCCCCCTCCCATTCTAACAGTAAGTTATTCCTAATATTTTCTTATTTTTTCTTAAATCCCAGTATTTACCGCTTCTTTCCCTACAAGACCCGGCTATTCCCCTAGCCGGAAATCCGCCAACGCCTTGGACCGCACATCTATCACAATGTGGCACTGGGAAACCATCTCATAGTTCACGTCCAGAGAATAATCAATTTCCACGCGGAGCTGATCCGGTTTTTCTTCCAATAAAATATTATCTGTATTCACCCCAACCATAATCTGCCCGAAGGGCATGGCGTAACAGCAGACATTTGTTTTCTCTTTCTCGAATATCATATGGGAACGGGCGCTTCCGCTCTTGATTATCTCTACGATATCCTCCCTGATCTTAATCGTGTTACGGATTGCACCTTCCACGCCGTCAATCAGTTCATCGTAGATTACGTAATGTTTACCGTTTTTACAGAAATAACTCCCGGCCGTTATTACGGATACATCATCGCTGTCCCCGTCAACCATATGCGCTCCGCTGATACTCACAAGTACATCTTTCGTCATATCAGTACTCCTCAATATTAATCTTCTTTGTCTCCCTGACTTCTCGTGGAAGAATCGACGTTGCAAAATTAGTAAACTTCTCAGCCAAATCGCTTACAAAGAACTGGTACTGCTCTCTGGTATCTTCCACGCCTTCTGACTTTGCGCCGCGGGTCATCCCCTTCTCCTTAAGCAGCCCCTTCAGCTCCACTGCCGTCTCATAAGCCGGATTCACCAGCGTTACATCATCGCCCATCAGGCGCTTAAATGTGGAGCGCAGAAGCGGATAATGGGTACATCCCATTACAAGCGTATCAATATATTTCCCTTTCAGGCACGCAAGGTAACGGGATGCAATCTCATCCGTCACCGAATCGTGAAGCAGTCCCTCTTCCACCAGCGGGACGAAAAGCGGGCAAGGTTTACCTGTCACTTCGATATCCCCTCTAAGTTGTTTCATCTCCTCCGAATATACTCCGCTGCGGATCGTGGCCTCGGTCCCGATGATTCCAATCTTTCCATTCCTGGTGGCCTCCACGGCCGCCCTGGAACCGGCCGAAATCACGCCGATAATCGGAATATCCAGGCTCTTCTCCACCGCCTCAAGGGCGCAGGCTGATGCCGTATTGCAGGCGATTACAATCGCCTTCACCTCTTTTGTCTGCAGGAAACGGATGATCTGCTGCGAATAACGAATCACTGTCTCCTTTGATTTATTCCCATAAGGCACCCTGGCCGTATCTCCAAAGTATACAATTCTCTCGTCAGGCATCTGACGCATAATCTCCCGCATTACGGTAAGACCGCCAACCCCTGAATCGAAGACACCAATCGGCGCATTTCTGTCCATCTGATTCCTCCATCTGATTCCTATACTTGTATCACCCATGTATTCTGCACCTGTACCGTATGCTTACACACGGCGCTTAACTCAATGCCTTAACTCGCACGCCGATTAATACCGCTTCATTCCATGCTCGATCAGCTTCCCAACCAGCTCTGTCTTGCTGATTCCGGCCGCCTCAAACAACATCGGGTACATGCTGATCGCCGTAAATCCGGGCATTGTGTTTATTTCATTAAATACGACGTCGCCGTCCTTCGTGACAAAGAAATCGACCCGTGCAAGCCCATAGCCGTCTACCGCTTTAAATATCTCCACGGCGGCACGGCGCACTCTCTCGGCGCTGTCACCCGGAAGCTCCGGATTTACAACCGTCCTGGACTCTGCATTAAAATATTTCGCCTCAAAATCATAGAATTGTGCGGCGGCCAGGACCTCACCGACGCCGGATGCAATCACCGGCTCTTTTCCGTTCCCGAATACGGCGCATTCAATCTCATGGCCGACAATCGTCTCCTCTACCAGAATCTTTCTGTCATGGCGTGCAGCCTCGGTAAGACCCTCTGTGAGCTGTTCCCTGTTTTCAGCCTTGGATACGCCCCTGGAGGAGCCTGCGTTAGACGGTTTAATAAATACAGGATAAGCAAACCGTGCTTCCACCCGTTTCACCGCTTCGGCCATTCCCTCTGTACCTGCAATCTCCTCTTTCATCACCGGCTCGTAGGCTGCCTGCCGCACTCCTACCCTGTCGGCAATAATCTTTGTAAAAAACTTATCCATCGATACGGCGGAAGCCAGAACTCCGCAGCCGACATATGGGAGCTTCGCCAGCTCAAAAAGTCCCTGGATTGTACCATCTTCCCCATAAAGACCATGCAGCACGGGAAATGCACCATCTACCTTGATTTTCTTTATTCCGGCCCCGTCTATGACAATGACACTTTTTTCCGTTGCATCCGGCGAGAGAACGGCCTGAACCGTACCATCTCTCCAGCTTTCATCCTGAATCGCCTCCACCGAATCTACCAGCAGCCAGTGTCCCTCTTCCGTAATTCCCACGATAAGGACATCATATGTATCTCTGTCTATATTATTAATCACATTTACTGCCGACATGCAGGAGACAATATGCTCTGATGACTGTCCGCCGAAAATAACGAGAATTCTCTTTTTTATCATGATTTAATCTGCCTTTCTATCGGATATAATTTTAAACTGTTTAGATTATAACACAGCTGTCAATACTTGGGGTAAGTAAGATAAAAATATGAAATAAATTGTAAGAAATAAAGCAGTAACTGGAATAAAGCAGCTCTGAAATATATCAGCCATGGAGGTTTACCAATGTCACATCCACACATTACATATTATATGAATAAATTATCAAAAGGGACTTCAAGAAAGGCGGCTCTACTTATAAGCGCCACCCTCTCCCTCACTCTGCTTGTTTCAGTACCGCTGGTCCTGAACCAGGCCAGAAAGGCTGAGGAGAGCCTGTCAAGCGGACTGGCTCCCCAGATTCTGCGCTTCCATGTTCTGGCTAACAGCAACAGTAAGGAAGACCAGGACCTGAAGCTGGAAGTAAAACAGCTTCTTATTGACACCATGTACGAAAATTTAGACGGCCGGGAGCTGTCTAAGGATGAGTTGATTTCCTACGTAACAGAACACAAAGAAGAGCTGGAACATACCGCTGAATCATTTATGCGTTCCGAAGGCTATGCCTATCCGGCCGATATCCGGATTGAACGCTGCTATTTTCCGACCAAAGTCTACGGTGACGTCACGTTCCCCTGCGGGGACTACGATGCGGTCCGGGTTCTTTTGGGAAGCGGACAAGGAAACAACTGGTGGTGCGTCCTTTATCCGCCGTTGTGTTTTTCCCAGTCTTCTGTCTGCGAGGTTCCCGACTCCTCAAAGCAGGAACTGAAAAACCTTCTTACAGACAATGATTACCGCGATCTGATGAAGAGCAGACGGGTTGTTTTTAATGATACCAAACAAAAAACGCAGACGGAAACTTCCGAAAAAGTTACCGTCCGCGTCCGTTTCCGCCTTGCAGAATTACTATCGCGAGACTAAATTTAAAATATATATCTGTGCCGGCTCCCCGTCTGTCCAGGTACCGCGCTGACCGGACGAACCAAACAGGCTCTAGTTCCCGGTGGAAAGCATGCCCTTCAGAGCCCAGTCATACGTCTCCATCGCCTGGAACAGGGATATCTCCGCTGTCTGGCGGTCGATCTGTTTGCCCAGGAAGGCCGCCTGCTCCTGCAGGTAGTCCAGCTGGCTTGCCATGCCAAGCTGGTACTTTCTTTCCATGGCATTCATCGCCGTTGTCTCGGTAGCCAGTGCGGCTTCTGCCAGCTCAAACGCCGTTTTTTTCTGGAGAATATCATTATATAAATTCACCATGGAGGCGGCAACCGTCTCCTCCAGATTTTTGATCGTGCGCTCCATATTCTTTTTATCGGTAGAGCCTTCGGTCATATTCTTAAGAATCTTTTTATTATAATTTAAATCGTAATTGTTCTGAAGAGCAGTCTGCTTATCCACATCCGGATTCATTGCCGCAATCCTGTTCATATCTGCCCCGGGCACTTCCCTGATATCAGGGTCTGCGTTGAACTGCCAGCCTGTGGCCAGACAGAGACTGTGTTTTACGGAATCCAAAGAGGTACGGGTCTGGGTATAGGTGGATTGAATGGACTGCACGTTTTTCTTGGCCGTCAGTATATCCATCTGTGTCGCCATCCCAAGAGAGGCACGCGTCTCGGTAGAGCGCTGGACTGCTTCCATAATCTCTATATTTTTCTGAATTACGTCCAGACTGCTTTTCATCTGGTTATAAGAGGCGAACATGGTTTGCACCGACATAATCAGACCGTTCTGCGTTTTCTGATATTTGAGTTTTCTGGACTCGTCGTCGTCGTACTGGCTGTCGGCGGAAATATTCTGCTTCATTGCACTGTTATCCATCATCGCCGCGCCAAGATACATGGCATTGTAGGAGGACATTAAGCTGTTTACACTGTTAATGCCTGCCTGCTTAAGCACTGCGTCCGCCTGTTCTTTGGACATGTTCTGCAGGGAATTGGCTAAATCCAGAAGGGAATCAGCCGTGTCCCTCATGTCTTCCGCCTGACTGGTCATATCGTCGGCAGCGTCTTTCAAATCCTGTCTTACGGTTTCCGCATCGTCCTTTGTCCTGGAATCTTTATAGGAAACCTGATTATTCATGTAGGTGGGATTGTATTCCTCCACCAGCATCTGAAGCTCATCATATTCCATCACATTGTCCCGCAGCCGGGCCCAGGTCGCCTCGTCATGGGCAAATTCCGGGTTCTCTGCCATTACCTGCAGAGGTGACGTGACAGTCATGGCTGCCGCTGTCAAAATCGAAAGAACTAAGACCTTCTTATCGTGTTTCATCTTTACTCTCCTTCTGCATTACTATTAGGACATGATCAGGCCTTTTACCGCCCAGTCATACTTTTCCATGGCTGAAAATAGTTCTATGTCTGCAACTTCTTTATTTGACTTCGATGTAAGAAATTCTGCCTGGGCGCTCAGGTACTCAAGTTTTCCCATCATTCCCAGAGAATATTTCCGGTCGGCCGCCTGCATTTTCTGCTCCGCAGCCGCATATTCGGAGAGAGCCGCCTCGTAGGACTGCCGTTTGGAAATGACAGTATTATAAAGGGCCTGAAGCGTGGACGCCACATCCTGTTCCGACTGTGCCACATTCCTCTTCTTCACGTTTCTCGCAGAGGAACCGGAGGCGGAAGCTCCTTTAAGCGACTGGAGATCGTAGTTGGCTCCTATGGCCGACCGGAGATCGTTCTCCGGATTCATCTGGTCGATCCGCGACAAATCGGAGGCCGGTACCGGCCGTATTTCCGGAGCGGAGTCATGGTTCCATCCCGTCAGTATGAGCAGATTCTGCCTCATATTGTCAATACCGTATTTAAGCTGGGCAGCGCCGCTTTCCGCCTGTTTTAAGGTTTCCTGGGCCGTCTGGATATCCTGGACCGATTTCATTCCCATGGCCGCCATCCTGTTTGCCGCATCCAGATTGGCCTGGGCCAATTCTATCTGCTTGTTCATCAGCTCCTGCTTTGCAATCGTCTCACTGTACTGGATCATCAGCTGCTGGGTGGAAGCAACCAGTTTGCTTTTCGTCTGTCTGAGTGTCTTCTTGTAAGAGCTTCCCAGCTCCTCGTTTGTCAGCTTCTGGGCCTGTTTGCGCAGCTCCTTCGCCGTCTCCTTGTAGCTGTCATAAAGCTCCCTCGTGGTCTCATTAAGGCCGTCAGAACGAAGCTCATAAGCTTCATCCATCAAATCCGACGCACCTTCTCTCAATTCTCTTGCCGCGTCCAGCGACTGGGTGCTGTTCACCAGAGTCGAATTGAGCTGCTTGTAATTCGTGTTGTAGTTTTCAATCCTCTGGTCAATGTGGTTGTAATCCAGAACCGTATCCTCGGCACCGGCTCCCGCCCCGTTTATGTAAGTCGTCTTTCCTGAAGGCCCTGCGGCCGCATAAGCGGGAACTGTCAGAGATATCGCTGCCAGGGCAGCCAGGGCGGCCGCAGTTATCTGTTTCCGTCTTTTTTTCATTCTATTTTCTCACCTCCGCAGTTTAACTGCTACTGTTCACAGGTTGTATTCCGCGAGGTGTTTTCGTGCGCATTTTGCACAAAAATCCCGAGTTGCAC
Source organism: [Clostridium] symbiosum ATCC 14940 (assembly GCF_000466485.1). Lineage (GTDB taxonomy): Bacteria > Bacillota > Clostridia > Lachnospirales > Lachnospiraceae > Otoolea > Otoolea symbiosa. Next base: position 38,356 of record NZ_KE992864.1, read on the forward strand.
GGCGCGAAACGGCGCTTTTTGCCGTTTCTGTGCATCGCGAAGCGTGTTATTGTTCGCAGCACGCTGTTTTTTGGCGGGGTGTGAACAATAACGTTTAACTGACCACGGTTTCTATCCGTATGCGGCTGTCCCTGCCGGGTACAGCCGCATACTTCCTATATTTTGTTACAAAACCATTTTACCACACTTCTGCCATTAATCCACATCCAATTCTTCCCTGTGCCCTCTGTTCATCAGTGTGTAATAAATCGGGAGCATCAGCAGGGACAATGATGTCGAAGCCAGCAGGCCGCCCACGTTTACAAGCGCCATACCCTGCATCATCTCGCCGCTGTCGCCGATTCCAAGCGCCATCGGAATCATGGCTACTATCGTTGTCAGCGTTGTCATCAGGATAGGACGGAGCCTTGTGGCTCCCGCTTCGATCAGGGCCGTGTCGCGGTCCATATCGCTCCTGTACTGGTTTGCCGTATCAACATAAAGAATACCGTTGTTTACAACCGTACCGACCAGCATCAAAAATCCCAAAAGGGACGGCATACTGATGGTAGCGTCAGCCAGGAACATCAGTCCGAAGGAACCAATCAAGCTGAACGGAATCGTCGTCATAACCATGATAGAGAACTTCGGTGATTCAAACTGGGCAGCCATAACTACGAAGATCAGGAAGACGGCAAGGCCGATTGCTCCCGCAAGTGCGCCGAACTCTTCAGCCATCGCTTCATCCATACTGTTCTGAGCCCTGGTAATGCTCTCAGACATGTTGGGAAGCACTGCTTCTTTGTAAATTGTTGTCTCTATTGCATCCTGATCGTCCTTTGCAATGCCCTTCACGAAATCACCGGTAATCGTAACCTGATATTCTTTGTCAGCCCTGACGATATTCTGAGGACTGTCTTTAAAATAAATGTCGGCAATATCGGTAAGTGCCACGGAACCGCCGGTCGCGGTATCGAGTACGATTCCCTTCACCTGGTCAATCGTATCATATTCGCCGTCCGGATACTCGACCATGACGCTGATTTCGCCGCCGTTTACATCGAGAGTCGTAGCTTCCTTGCCGCTGAGCATCAGGTTGACCGTACCTCCCACCTGCGCGGGAGTCAGGCCTTCTGCCGCTGCCTTCAGCGGGTCCACTTCAATCTTTATAACCGGAGCCGAGTTTTCCAGGGAAGAATGAATCCTTGTTACCTCAGGACGGTTCTTAAGCGCCTGGACAATCTTATCGGACGCCGCCTTCAGCTCATCGTACTGGGTACTCTGGAGGATATACTCAACGCCTTCGTTTCCGCCTCCCATCATACTCATGGCACTCTGGGAAGACAATGTGATATTCGTATCAGGAATCGAGGTCAGCACCGGCCTCCATTCATCAACCACTTTCTTTGTGGAACGTTTTCTGTCGTCCTTCAGGTATGCTGTCAGCGAGGCGGAAGAGCCTCCCGAGATACTGAGTCCGCTGCTTCCGTAGGAAAGCATGTAGGATTCCACATCCTCGTCATTTGCCACATAGTCTTCAATCTCTGATAAAATCTCGTTGGCTTTCTCAATTCCCAGACCCGGCCTTAAGCCGACGGTGATTGATATGGTACCCTGGTCATTTGCCGGCATCAGCTCCGTCTTGAGCTGGGTCGCCAGGAAAAGGGAAATAACCAGCAGAGCTACTGTTGTAAACATAACCGTTTTCTTCTTAGGAAGAAGTGACTTCATGATACCCCTGTATCCGTTCTGCATCTTTGTCACAAGACCGGAAAGCGGAGCCGTAGTTCGTTCCTTCGGCCGGTACATCATGTAGCATAACGGAACGATCGTCATAGCCGAAATGAGTGACGCAACCATACAGAACACAATCGTGAAGCCAAGGGGTTTAAACATCTGTCCCGTCATACCCGACAGGAACGCCAGCGGGAGGAATACGACGCAGGTGGTAGCCGTTGAGCCGATAATCGACTGGATTACGATGCTGCTGCCTTCCAGGGCCGCTTTATGGAATTCGTTAAAGCCTTTTCCTTTTGTGGAACGGAAACAGCTCTCCAGTACTACAATCGAGTTGTCAACCATCATACCGACACCCAGCACCAGGCTTCCCAAAGTGATAACATTGAGCGAGAATCCCATGACCCTCATCATAACCAGGGCCGCCAGGATAGACACCGGTATGGACGTTCCGACAATCAGGGACGCCTTTAAATCTCCGAAGAACAGGAAAATAACCACCATTGATACGATAATTGCCGCAATCATCGTCTGCAATACACTGATTAATGAGCCGTTAATCTGATCGCTGTTGTCATTTACTACAACGATTTGAAGGTCCGGATTTACTTCAGTTAATCGTGAAATTGTTCTGTTAACTGCTTTGGACACATCCATGGCCGAGCTTTTCTGCTGTTTCTTTATGCCCAGCGCAACCGTATCCTGGCCGTTGTACCGGCCGATACCGGCGGCATCCTTTAACGTGGAGTAGACATTTGCCACATCCTCAAGATAAATTGTATTGCCGTTTCCGACCGTAATCGGGATCCGTTTCAGGCTCTCCATATCATCAAATTCAACGCCTGTTGTAACGGAAAGACTCTGGCTCCCCACCTCGGTGCTTCCGGCCGGATAAGCCAGATTGGCGGAGGCGACTGCCGTAACCAGGGAATTCATGCTGAGATGATACTGCTTAAGCTTCTCCGGGATCACTTCAACCCGGATATACTCCTCACGTCCGCCGCTGATGTCAACGCTGGCCACGGAGGATATCTTCTCCAGCTCCGGGACGATCTTCTCATCTACATAGTTATAAAGATTATCTGCTTTATCATTGTTTACCGCCAGATACATCGTCGCCTGGTCATTAATGTTGAACTCCATGATAGTCGGAGTCTGCACATCATCCGGCAGGCTGCTCTGCATGGCATCCGTCTTTTTCTTTAAATCGGAATATGCCTTATCCATATCCGTGCCGTATTCATACTGCAGCAGCACCATGGACATGTTTTCATTTGAATAGCTGTTTACGGATTTAATTCCGTTCAAAGTGCCGATCTCATCTTCAATCGGCTTGGTAACCAGTTCATCGACGTCCTCCGGGTTAGCTCCCGGATAAACGGTAAATACGACTACCATCGGCATTTCCATCTCGGGAGTCAGCTCCAGTTTCGATGAAAATATGGATGAAATACCAAATACGATCAGGCAGAGAACTGCCAGAACCGTCGTAACCGGACGTTTCAGGACGCTTCTTGTTAATCCCATGTGAGTGCCTCCTTATTCCGCTTCTGCTTCTGTCGTGTTTTCCGCCGTACCGGATGATGCGCCGTCTGTTGTGCTTTCTCCGGCAGTTCCGGATGCGCCGAGGATTTCTACCTGCGAGCCTTCAAACAGCTCGGAACTCCAGGTGACAATTACATCATCCTCCGTGCTGAGTCCTCCCGTAATCTCTGTCTTCTCCGCATCGTAAATGCCTACTTCCACAGGCACTTCATGTACTGCGTTATCCTTATATGTATAAACCATTGCTTTTCCGCCCTGATAATAAATAGCATCTGTCGGAATCATCATAACGTTTTCAGCTTTGCTGGATGTAACATAAAGCTTAACCTGCGCCCCGGTTGCCAGGGAATCCGCATCTTCAAGGGATGCTTTAATTTTGAAAAGGCCTGTGGACGCATCTACCATGGAACTGATTTCAGTAATCACACCGTGATAATCACTGCCGTTTTTCTCAATCCGGATCACATCACCGGTGCTGAGTCCGTCTACAACCCGTTCCGTCACATTAAACGACACCGCCTTTGTCCCTTCCCCTGAAATAACACAGAGTACGTTAGACTGGGCCACATTATCGTGTACTTCTACGTTAAAGCTTTCCACAAGGCCGCTGATTGGCGCCGTAATGGTGCTGAACTCAATCTGGTTATCATAAGCCAGCTTTGCCGCATCATACTGGAGCTTTGCCATCTTTGCGCTGCTCTGCACCTGCTCAAACTGCTGCTGTGAGATGTCGCCGCTCTGAAGCAGAACGCTCATCCTCTGCAGGTTTGTATTGGCATCCTGAAGGGAAACGGCAGCCGTATCCAGGTTGATTTTAGCTCCGTCCACCTGTTTTGTATCAATATGGAGCAGCTCCTGCCCTTCCTCCACATAATCTCCCGCCTTCACATAGACGTCGGTCACCTCGCCTGCCGCCTTCGGAATGATGTAGACAATATCTGATGGCTCGACCGTGCCGGTCAGGCCTGTATACAATTCAATATTTCCAATCTCCGGCTTCTGTATAGAGACCACCGGAACAGAAGCCGCTGCAACTTCCTCCTTCGGTTTCAAAAATCTGGGCAAGATAATTGCTGCTGCCGCCACAATCACTACCGCTGTAATGATTACTTTTTTCTTCTTCATGTTGTCCTCCTGTTTCGTCTGCTTTCTTCGCTTCAAAATTCTATGATTATTTTTCTATGATTAAATATATTGCAGCCTTTTTATTCTATCCGTCTTTCATGAATTTCCGGCCCGTCCTTCTGAACCGTTCCTGCATATCCCATTCTTCAGGATTTCCAGCTTTTTGGCAAAACGGGATTTGATTGTATCCACAGGCACTTCGTCAAAATAGTCTTTGATTTCCATCGCAATACTTAACATGGCAAGCTGGAAAAAACAGTGGAACACCTCATAATCTTCCACCATCATCACTTTCTTGTCCGTGTTTTCAAAAATCCACCTCTCTATCTCTTCATTCTTGTGGCCGTATGTATCATTCATCCTTTTTGAAAAGCCCTTTAAGATCTCCTCTGAACCCGTATGATACATCACATTTTTAATGAATTTAAACTGGCCTTTACCGGAACAAAATTCAATCGTCCTGTCCAGCAGCGCTTCCAGCATAACCCAGATATTTCCTCCAGACGTGATCAGGGCCTCCCTGCAAAAATCTCTCAGTCTGTTCTGGCTGTCCTCGAAAATGCACGCCAGCAGATCCCATTTATCCTCAAAATATGTATAAAAACTCCCTCTGGATATATCCGCCTCTTTAATAATCTGGTTAATTGATACCTTATCGAGAGGCACCCGCGCAAATTCCTTCACGGCGGCGCTGCAGATGCTCCGTTTCTTCTCTTCCGGAAGTCTGTAAAACCGTTCTGTAGGCATACGTCTTCCTCCCCCCCTGTTATTTACTCTTATCTTTAGTATGGCTGCCAAGGCCCCTCCGATATTCTACTGTGTACAAGTGTAAAAATATCGCAAAAAGGTGACAGGCTGTCATTATTATAGTGACAGCCTGTCACCTTGTCAAGAGACTTATAAAAATTTAATATAATTTTAACTTTATTTGTAATTCAGACAGGGGACTGCTGAGATCTGATTGGAGATTTAACTGAGGTTGGAGGACGCGTCC
>NZ_KE992865.1 GCF_000466485.1 [Clostridium] symbiosum ATCC 14940
GATGTAAAGATATCAATAGCAGCGGAATATTGTCTGGTCTAAAACATAGATTGCCTGCAACGGAGCAGTTTGACTGTAATATTTCAACTATGCTTACTCGCAAATGTACAAACGAGGTTGTAAATCATCCAGAAATTTATAAATCTTTTCATAAAAAAGCTTGTTTTGATTACATAGATTTGGAGAAAAATCCTTACTATAAAATAGAGTTTAGGGTGTTGAGAATTCCTATATCCGAAGATACTTACGAATGTGTAATTACCAATCTTCCCTCTATAGAATTCAATGCCGAAGAAATAAAAAAACTATATGCAATGAGGTGGGGCATCGAGACTTCTTTCAGAGAACTGAAGTATGCAGTTGGATTAACAAGCTTTCATTCAAAAAAGAGCGAGTATATAACTCAGGAGATATGGGCAAGACTTATCTTATATAATTTCTGTGAGATAATCACAGCCCACGTTACTATAACCAAATGTACGAACAGGCACGTGTATCAAATCAATTATACATTTGCCATACACATATGCAAATATTTTATAAGTAAAATGGCGGAGAAATCTCCGCCAGATGTAGAAGCATTGATAAGTAAAGAAATTTTACCTGTTCGTCCTGGACGTCACGACCCTCGCAAAGTCGATCACAAGAAAGCAGTTAGTTTTCTATACAGAGTAGCTTAACATCAAATATAATATACAACTTTTTGAAGCAGATGAAAACATCTGTTTCATTGTGTTGCTCAAAAAATCCATAGTGCCGCAAAAAAGAATCACCCTATCCTTGTTTTTAATAAAAACAGAAATAGGGTGATAATTATGTCTTGTTATCTTAATGACATTGCCCGTCCGCTGGCCGTACCGGCGGCGTCCTCACTTGCTTAATTAAAATTGTTCAATCAGTTTGTTATAAGGTTATATCGAATAGGAAGTATACATAAAAAGTTATATGAGTTATAATCAATATATAATACAAACCGGTATCGGCCGGAAAGGGGGGAGAAAAGAATGGTTCAGGAAATACTTGAACAGGCGATGGAAGAGGGCAGGAAAGAGATTGTCCATGGGGAAACAGCTTCTTATATACCGGAGCTGGGAAATGTGGATAAAAATCATCTGGGAATCTGTATCTATACCGCCGGCGGCGAAGTTTTCAGCGCGGGGGATACCGATGTCCGCTTCACAATCCAGAGTATCTCAAAGGTGATATCCCTGGCAGCAGCTCTGGAGGTCTGCGGTTTTGATAAGGTTTTCGCAAAAGTGGGTATGGAGCCGTCGGGTGATGCTTTCAATTCGCTGGTAAAGCTGGATCTTACCAGCAACTATCCATATAACCCGATGATTAATTCAGGCGCAATCGCCGTGGCCAGTTACCTGATGCCGGTAGTCAGTTTTGAGGAGATGCTGCAGTTTTCCAAGAAGCTATGCCTGGATGCGGAAATCATTCTGGATGAGAAGGTTTTCCAGTCGGAGATGACGCACAGCGCAAGAAACAGGGCGATTGCCTATTTGCTGGAGAGTAAGGGGATTATAGAAAGCGATGTGGAGAAAAGCCTTGATCTCTATGTGAAGATGTGTTCTCTGGGAGTGACGGCAAAAAGCCTGGCCGGACTGGGAATGGTTCTGGCCGGAGGAGGCATCCACCCGGTTACAGGGGAGCGCCTGCTTGATGCGGATGTCGTCAGGGTGGTGAAGACGATTATGCTGACCTGCGGGATGTACGACGGTTCGGGGGAGTTCGCCGTTCATGTGGGAATTCCGTCGAAGAGCGGTGTCGGAGGAGGAATCCTCTCAGTAGTCGAAAAAAAGATGGGTATTGGTATTTACGGTCCGGCGCTGGATCAAAAAGGGAATAGCATTGCGGGTGGATCTATGTTAAGATATCTGTCGGAGAAGCTGCGGCTGCACATGTTTGCCGAAGAATCTATCTAACTGCTTCAGATGAGAAAATCCGGTGAAACGGGTTCAGCCGGGAATGGTGGGTTTGAAGCTGAAAAAAGAAAGGGAAGGTGTATATATTGTACGCAGAAATTATTGGATTACTTAGCAATTGGCTTTACAGTTACATACTGATTATTCTGCTTTTGGGGGCAGGAATCTTTTTTACGGTAAAAACGAAATTTATCCAGTTCCGTTATTTAAAAGAGAGTATCCGGGTTGTAAAGGAGCCGAAAGATGATGATAAATCCATCTCATCCTTCCAGGCATTGATGGTTTCCACCGCATCGCGTGTCGGTACCGGTAATATTGCCGGAATCTCCACGGCTCTTTGCATCGGAGGTCCGGGAGCCATGTTCTGGATGTGGCTGACCGCTCTTCTCGGCAGCGCCTCCGCGTTTGTGGAAAGTACGCTGGCTCAGATTTATAAAAAGAGGGCGGACGACGGAAGCTCTTACGGAGGTCCGGCTTATTATATTCAGGCAGTGCTGAAAAAGCGCTGGATCGGCATTCTGTTCGCCGTTGTTTTAATCGTTACCTACATGGGCGGTTTTAATATGGTTGCGGCTTTCAATATTGCCGATACATTCAAGGCTTACAGCTTTTACGATGCGTCCATGACGCCAAAAATCGTGGGAGGCGTTCTGGCAATCGCTTTTCTGATCTGTATTTTCGGAGGCGGCAAGCAGATTTCAAAGGTTACCGGCGTGCTTGTTCCGGTGATGGGAGTATTTTATATCGCAGTTTCACTGTTCATCGTCATTACACATATCAACCTTGTTCCCGGCATGATTGCAGATATCGTAAAGGGCGCATTTGACTTTAAGGCAATTTTTGGAGGCTTTGCAGGTTCCGCCATTATGCAGGGAATCAAGAGAGGATTATTCTCCAACGAGGCCGGTGTCGGTTCCGCTCCGAACGCGGCGGCATCAGCCGGCGTATCCCATCCGGCAAAACAGGGGCTTGTGCAGATGCTTTCCGTTTATATTGATACGATTGTAATCTGTACGGCTACGGCCTTCATGCTTCTTTGCTCCGGCGTTGAACCGTCTAAAGAGATTGCAGGAATGAGCTACGTACAGGCGGCTGTGGCAAATTCCCTGGGAGGCTTCGGCACAATTTTCATTACGGTGGCCCTTTGTCTCTTTGCATTTACTACACTGATCGGCAACTTCTACTATGCGGAGATGGGGCTTGGCTACATCTGCAATAAGACACCGGGCAGCACATTAATACATGCATTCCGTATTCTCGCGGCAGTCATTGTCTGCTTCGGCGCTACGATGGAATTCAGCGTAGCCTGGGATACGGCCGATGTTCTGATGGGTCTGATGGCGATAATCAACCTTCCGGTTATTATTCTTCTCGCGAAACCGGCGATTCTCTGTATGGACGACTACATTAAACAGAAAAAAGCAGGAAAGAATCCGGTATTTAAGGCAGCGGATATCAATCTCGAAGATGATACCGATTTCTGGAAATAAGACATAATCAAAAGGATGTATCAAATGCCGTTTTGCATTGTCAGGCATTTGATACATCCTTTTTGCCTTCTTTGCTGGAATGCACAGAAACTGCATAAAACGCAGTTTCGCGCCGTGTAACTCGGGATTTTCGCGCAGAAAACACACGAAAACACCTCGCGGGACATAACCGTGTGAACAGTAACGAAAAATTCTTACACTTCCTTTAATATTATGCACACTCTTTGACAAGCGGTATAAAAAAAGTTAAACTGGTTAAAAGATGAAATAATAAAATAGAGGTGAGCATTGTGAGAAGACTAGAAATAAAACGGAATATTAAAACATATACGGCAGCGGCGGCAGTCACAGCTTTTGCCGTTTTTATGCCTCTGGCGGCGACAGGCTGCAGCCGTCAGGCTGAGGTAGATGCGACGGCTGCGACCGTCCAGGGAGAAAGCGGCGCAAAGACAGAGTCAGACTTGGCGGATTTAAAAGAAGATACACTGACGGCAATCGGAAGTGCGGATACGATGGTGGAATCGGGAAGCCATCTGTTTTTCAAATACCGTGGAGGCATATGGAGTCTGGATAAAGAGACCGATAAGCTGGAACAGATTAAAGAATTTGCCGAAGGGGAGTTGAATGGTTCCTTTTGGGTTTACAGGGGAGGTCTTTATTATGACATAAATTCCGCAAAGGGAGAGGATTCGGCGAGGATGTACGCCCTTTACCGGCTGGATTTGGAGACTGGAGAGGAGACACATCTGACTGATTTAGTCAATCAGGCATCGGGAATTTATGCTTCCCGGGATGTTCTATACGTAAGCGGGTATAATCTGAATCAGACATTTACTCTGAAGGAGGACGGAAGCCTGGGCGAAGAGCTTCCGGTGGAGAAAAGTATATTCGGACGGATACCGGACGGCTGCAAGGAGCTTTACAGGGGAGTCCTGCCCTATATGGTGGAGCATTACGGATATATGCCGGTACAGAATGACAAATGCCTTGTAATTGCCAATGAGGACGGCAGCGGTGCAAGAGAAGTTCCGGAGGTCACAAATACCTCCTCCGTTCTGTTTGATAAGGGATTTTTCTTTGTGTTATTCCAGGACGGAAACGGCAATACACAGTGTTACCGGTACGACTCAAAGACTCTTGAGAAGACAATGCTGTTTGAATCACCGGATAACCCGCAGTTAATCCAGTACAGGGACGGGTATCTCTATTTCAGGACGAATAAAGCTTATCAGACTGTCAGTGAGGGAACGCAGTTCTATAAAGCCGAGGTGGCGACCGGGGAAGTTTCAAAGGCGGCGGCTATCATGACAGAGCCGGGAACACTGAATATGTATGACGATACCGGCAACTTTTTTGTGACAGGGGATGCCGTCTACTGTCAGGAGATAAAGGATTACGGGGTTTACATCGGCAAGACATTGCTCAATGCAAACGATGGCGGAGAGAAGACACTGATTAAACCGGCTCTCTATCAGTCGCCGATTAATAAGCTGGGACACGTGGAGGCGGAAAAGAAAGAACTGCCGTGTTCCTGCGGCGACAAGACAGCGCTGGAGATGTATGTGGAGAAGCTTGTATTCGATGGTGACGGCGATGAGATCCGTGCGATGAATAAAGTTATGGAGGAGCGGCAGCAGGCGCTTCTTAAATCAGGTGACGACATGGTTTCCTATCTGGATGAAGCGTGGGTTCACAGTTCCGACTTCCGGACCACAACCCTGACATACGAAATCGCCGGGATTAATTATCTCGATGCGCGTTATGTCTGTGTAGAGGCGGACGGATACGAGTATTCCGGCGGGGCACACGGCAATCCGTTCAGAGATTACTTTGTCTTTGACCGGGAAACAGGAAAGCAGTTAACGCTCAGCGATATCGTCGGCAATCCTGTCGAGGAGCTGCAAAAGATTGTCAGCAAGGCATTCCGTGAACTGGCTGAAAAAACAAACTTTGCATTCGAAGCGCCTGAGGATTTGGAACATACGGTTGCAGATGACGTGAGCTATGATTCAAAATTTTACCTGACGCCCGAAGGCTTGGTATTTTATTACACTCCCTATGAGATAGCGCCTTATGCGGAAGGCTTTCCGGAAGTGACAATTCCGTATGGCGATTTAGATATGAAGATTGAAATAAAAACAGAAAGCTAAATGAATCTCATTCCTGAAAACCTATGATAATTCAGACAGCATAACTGTTGCCGGATGCCCGCCGCCACTACATTTTCGCACGGTCAGCGCAGTCAGTGCGCAGACCTGTCTGAACTGTTACGAAAACCAGCGAATGCGGAATAACTGACGTAAAAAAATTCTTTACGAATATTCCAGTCTATGGCATAATATGTAGAAGAAACTTGCAGAATAAGCGCAGGAGGATACGGTGGCCGAAGTATCGTGCTACAGGTTTCTTCCTGCGCTATTTTCCTGCAGTGGAATATCCAAAAGAAAATGGGAGGTAGAAATGGAAAGTCATCGCATTATCCAAGTTGAGGAAAAGGTTCCGTTTAATCTGTTGGTTCCCCTCAGTATTCAGCACATGTTTGCCATGTTCGGTGCTTCGGTGCTGGTACCGTTTCTGTTCGGTATCAATCCGGCAATTGTTTTATTTATGAATGGTGTAGGAACACTGTTGTTCATTCTTGTAACTAAGGGGAAGGCTCCTGCTTATCTGGGTTCCAGCTTTGCATTTCTCGCACCGGCGGGAATTGTTATCGAAAAATTTGGTTACGCCTATGCGCTGGGCGGTTTCGTCGTAGTCGGATTCTGCGGCTGCATTCTCGCTTTTATCATTTATAAGTTTGGTTCGGAGTGGATTAATATCGTACTTCCCCCTGCTGCCATGGGGCCGGTAGTGGCCCTGATTGGACTCGAACTGTCGGGGACGGCCGCAGGCAATGCCGGTCTTCTCGATGAAGCAGTCGATCCTAAAAATATGATTGTATTCCTTGTAACGTTAGGCGTGGCCGTATTCGGTTCCATCCTGTTCAGGGGATTTTTGTCTGTTATACCGATTCTGATTGCGGTTATTTTGGGATATGTGGCTGCTATTATCTGCGGACTGGTGGATTTCACACAGGTTGTGAATGCGCCTATATTTGCCATTCCCAATTTTTCTTCTCCCAAATTTAATCCGGAGGCGATCATGATTATCCTGCCGGTCATTCTTGTCATTACATCTGAGCATATCGGCCATCAGGTAGTGACCAGCAAGATAGTGGGCCGCGATCTTTTAAAGGATCCTGGACTCCACCGCTCTTTATTCGGAGATAACTTCTCTACGATGCTGTCCGGATGTATCGGCTCTGTTCCGACTACCACCTATGGTGAGAATATCGGCGTCATGGCGGTTACGAGAGTTTACAGCGTGCGCGTTATTGCGGGCGCGGCCGTTCTTTCCATCGTATGCTCTTTTATCGGCAAACTGTCCACTTTAATCAGCACGATCCCGGGCCCGGTCATCGGCGGGATTTCCTTTTTGCTCTACGGTATGATTGGCACTTCGGGCCTTCGCATCCTGGTGGATTCCAAAGTGGATTACGGCAATTCCAGGAATCTGGCGCTGACCTCCGTCATATTTGTGACGGGTCTTTCCGGAATCAAGGTCAGCATCGGTAATATCCAGATGACGGGAATGGTCCTGGCCTGTGTGGTCGGAATGATTTTAAGCCTTATTTTCCATCTATTGGAACGGTTTAAGCTGACGAATGAATAGGGATTCCCATTGAAAAGATCGGCAATAACAAGTATAATAATCAAAGGAGAATTAAACAGGAAATAAACAGGAGGAAGATCGGGATGGAATCAGTAATCAGGAAGAATGCCAGCGGCGGAAAAGGTGAAATCTCAGTTAAATATATTCTGAATGAAGAGGAGATGAACGGAAAGGGAAAGATGTTCTCGGAAGTGACCATTGCCCCCGGATGTTCCCTTGGTTATCATGAACATGTGGGCAACAGCGAGACCTATTACATTATCAGAGGTGAGGGCGAATACAATGACAATGGTACAATCCGTACGGTAGTACCCGGAGACAGGACTTTTACCCCAAGCGGTTTCAGCCATGGGATGGCGAACAACGGGGATACGGATCTGGTATTCATGGCGTTGATTATTTACGATTGATACTGGGAAAGCGGTTAAGCTTTCTGCAAGGCGGGCCGCTGCACATTCAGGTACAGCGGCCTGATTTATCGGAAGAAAAGGGGACGGAGATGAGAAGGAAGTCAGGGGGCCTGAGAGAGAAAAACGGAGGGATAAGAGAAAATGCCGGCGGCAGAAAGTTTCAGATCACTCTGTTCGGAGGCATCGTGCTGGTGGGACTGCTGGTGATGACAGTAAAGACACGGACCGGCGCCGAAGCCGTACTTTTTAATAAAAATTCGGAGATAACGCTTTATGCGAAAGCGACGGTAGGGGCGGAACCGGCATTAAACGCCGCCAAATTCTTCCCCGACGAAAAACTCGATCCGGCTAAATTCAGCTATGATCTGAGCGAATGTGATTTTAATACACCTGGGACATATCGAATTCCGGTATATTACGGCCAGGAGGAAACGGACTGTGTGATACAGCTTGAAGTATATTCATCCGGCCGCAAGGTACCGGAGACAACGGGGAGCATGAGCGGTGATTCCCTGAGAAACGGAACCGGGCAGTCTGAAGGGGAGACTGCAGATTGATTATTCAGAGGTAAAAGGAGGCATGGGATGAAATTCTTTCATATCTCAGATTTACATATCGGCAGGCAGATGAACGGATACAGCCTGAGGGACAGCCAGGAGAATGCGCTGTCCCGGATTATAGCGTATGCGCAGTCCGAGAAACCGGACGCGGTGCTCATCTGCGGCGACATCTATGATAAATCGGTGCCGTCCGCCGATTCCTATACGGTGTTTGATTCATTTTTAATCCGGCTGTCCTCCATCCGGCCGTCCATACCGGTTCTGATTATAGCAGGTAACCATGATTCACCGGAGAGGCTGTCCTATGCCTCTTCTTTTTTAGAGCGCCATCAGATTTACATATCGGCTTTACCGCCGTCGTCTCCGGAGGACAGGCTTAAGAAGGTGACATTTGAGGACAGATGGGGAAAAATTAATTTTTATTTATTTCCCTTTATCAAACCGGGTTATGTGCGCCATCTATTTGAGGAAGGGGCTGTTACCGGCTATGACAGCGCCTTTCGCGCTGTTCTCAGCAGGGAAGAGATAAACGGCGGGGAGCGGAACGTCATTCTGGCCCATCAATTTTTTACCTCGGGGGACAAGGGGCCGTCGCTTTGCGATTCGGAGTCTGCGATACTGACTTTGGGCGGTCTGGATCAAATTGACGTATCTGCACTGGCGGACTTTGATTATGCCGCACTGGGGCATCTGCATGGTCCTCAGAAGGTGGGCAGGGAGGATGTCCGCTACAGCGGAACCCCGTATAAGTATTCGGTCAGCGAGGAACGCCACCGGAAAGCAGTCACCGTTGTTACCATGGAAGAAAAAGGAGTGGTAAAAATAGAGAGTCTGCCTTTGGAATGTGTTCCTGACGTGAGAAGACTGCGGGGAACCCTGACGGAAGTCCTGGCTATGGCCGATTCAGATAACTGCCATGATTATCTCAGCATTACCTTGACGGATGAGGCGGAGGTGTTCGATCGGAAGGAACAGCTTGAGGAGATGTACGACCATATTCTGGAAATACGCATTGACAATGAAAGAACCAGAAGAAAGCTGCGGGAAGACGGGGAAAAGATAGAGGTTCCCGATCCGTTTGAGGCATTCGGCCTGTTCTACGAGGCGGTCCGTCATTGTCCGATGACAAAGGAACAGAGGGAAATGATGTACAAGGTGATTGAAGAGGCAAAGGACGGGGAGGTGGGCAGATGAAGATAGGGGAGTTTGCCAGAGTCTGCAATGTCACAAAGGATACGGTCCGCTATTATGTCAATATCGGGCTGTTGATACCGAAGATGCAGGGCAGCCAGATGAGCTTTGAAGAGAGGGAGTATGCGGATTTTAACTACATCCAGAAGCTCAAGGGGATGCGCTTCAATATAAAAGAGATCCGGGCATTTCTCTATCTGAGACGGATGTCCAATATGATTGAGCCTGCCACAATCGATGAGTGTGTGAAACTGTTGGAGGATAAAAAAGAGTGTCTCACCGGCGAACTCAAAATGCTCGGAAACAGCATTCATCTGATTGAGGACGAGATTGAGAATTTTAATAAGAGGAAGAATGCCGCTAAGAACGAACGTACGGGTGTGCCTGTCGGTACGATTCCGCTCCTGGTATGTCCCAATTGCAGACAGCATCTGCACATTGAAAATGCGGAAATTAACTACAAGTATATTTATGAGGGAATACTCAGTTGTCCCTGCGGCTACCATGCGACAATCGAGAACGGTATAGTCAGGACGGAAAATATATATGAAGGAAGTCATGACCGGCCTGATTTGCGCCGGAAACTATACCATGATATAGGAGAGGACTGGGAAATCTATGTGCAAAAATGCAGTGATGCCATAATAGAACGGATTGACAGAGGTGACTGGAACGGAAAGGTAATAATGGAAGCGAATGTCAATGGTTTCTTCTTTACATACAATAATATCCATCAATTGCCCAGGAACTGTACCTATATTATCGTTGACAAATATTATGAAGTCCTTGCCATGTATAAGGAGCTGTTCGAACAGCTGTTTCAGGGGCTGGATATCCTCTATATCGCGGATGCTTCAGAACGGTTTCCTCTTCAGGACGGCTGCATCGACTTATTTCTGAGCTTTTATGGAGAGATGGAATATTCTCTTTATCACAAGAATACGCAATTAGAAGATATCCTTCACCTGATGAAACCCGACAGCCTGGTTGTAGGGGGGATTCAAAGCCTGGAGAAGGAAGCGAAGAGCAGACGCCTGCTGCTTGAGCGGTATCCGGAAGGGAATGAAAGGCGGATTAACAAGGAATTTCTGGAGGAAGATTATAAGAAATGCGGCTACCGGATGTCTGCTGCAAAGGTGGGACAGATTATGAAGACAGAGGATCACCATATGTATACCTGTCATCTTGACGGAGAACCGCTGACGATTTATTATTTTGAGGCTGAAAAAGAGGGCTGAATTGTTATGCTGAATCTTTAAAAAGTGGAGTTTACTCCACTTTTTTGCTTTTTTTATCTGGTTATGGGGATTGACATTCAGCAGACTGCAGGTTGTAGGATGGGAAAATGCGAAAGAACAGATAGAAAGAGGAGATGCATATGGGAAGAATACTGACAGCGGTTATGATGGTTTTTTTTATTGCCGGAGCGGCAGACAAGGCGCTGCTGAAAGGAAGACTGGGGCTGGCGGCGGAATTTGATAAGGGATTCAATTCGACCGGCTCACTGACAATGGCAATGGCGGGAATCATGTGTATTGCCCCGGTGGCCGGAAAAATTCTTACACCCCTGGCCGCCCCTGTTTTCCTGAAAATCGGGGCGGACCCGGCTATGCTGTCCGGAATCCTGTTTTCGGTCGATATGGGAGGCTATCCGCTGGCCGTGGCTATGACGGATAACAGTCAGGTGCAGATTCTTTCCGGTGTACTTCTGAGCGCCATGATGGGTTCTACCGTTATTTTTACAATCCCGGTGGCCTTGAGTATGTGCCGTGATGAAGATCGGAGACCGGTTTCAAAGGGGGTGGTTCTGGGAATTATTGCGATTCCCTTTGGGCTTATTACGGGGGCTTTGACTGCCGGGCTGCCCGGACGGATGATTTTGACCAATTCGGTGCCGGTTATTGCCATAGCCGCGGCACTGGCCGTTATTTTGACTGTTTTTCCCGAACCGACACTGGCCGGCTTTAAAACATTCGGGGATATACTGAAATGCATCTGCATACTTTCCCTGACGCTGGCGTCGTTGGAGGAGGCGCTTGGGATTACGCTGCTGCCCGGAATGGATCCTTTGGGGGAGCAGTTGAAAATAATCGGGCTGATCGGAGTGACGCTGGCCGGAGCATATCCGTTTATCCGTGTACTCAGCAGGTGCATGTCCCCAGTGCTGCGCCGCGTGGGGAAGATACTGGACATCAGCGATGCCTCAGTGGCCGGAATCCTTGCCTCCCTTGCCAATCCTCTTCCAATGTTTGACCTGATAAGCGAAATGGATGACCGGGGCAAAGTGGTGGCGATGGCCTTTGCCGTTCCTGCTCTTGCCGTATTCGGAGATCATATGGGCTATGTTTCGGCCGTATGTCCTGATGCCGTAATCCCACTGGCGGCTGGAAAACTGACCGCAGGCATAGTCGGACTGATTCTGGCGGAAATCTTTGAGTCTGCTCCTCTTTTTCCGTCCAAACGAAAAGAAATTGTAAAAAACAGGAGCCGAATGTAAAGTTTTCGAAAAAATTACAGAAAAATACTAGTTGACATGGAGCTGTCCCAACATGATAGCGTTAAGACATACAATTACTGAATCCCGGGAATGGTAAAAGTAAATGAAAAAGTCAAGCAGACAAAGGAGGAAGTAACATGAGCAATCCTATCTTAACGTTTACAAATTGGGTGTGGGGATATCCAATGTTAATCTGGCTGGTGGGTGGAGGCATCTTTTTGTCCTTCCGTTACAAGTTTATACAGTTTACAAAGCTGGGATTTGTACTTAAGAACACAATTGTAAAAGCGTTTAAAGGCGGAGAAATAAACAGCGACGGCAACAAAATTTCAGGCTATAAGGCGGTGACGGGAGCGCTCGCATCGACGCTTGGGGCCGGAAATATCGTGGGAACGGCAATCGCCATAGGCTACGGCGGCCCGGGCGGCGTGTTCTGGCTGTGGCTGACAGGCCTTTTTGCCTGTGTAATTAAATATAGCGAGGTAGTTCTCGGTATGAAATACCGTCAGCGGGATAAAGAGGGAAAATGGTTTGGAGGCCCTCAGTATTATCTTCCGAAGGCGACAGGGTGGAAGTGGATTGGATTTGCCTATGCTATCAGCTGTGCTTTCTGCCTGTTCCTTGCAGCTTCTGCCCAGATCGGCTCCGTGGTTGATACCGTTGAGACAATTCACATTCCGCGTATCGTATCGACAGCCGTGCTGATTATTGCAGCGGCCCTGATTGTACTTGGAGGTCTTACAAGGCTTTTGAGCTTTACGGAAAAAATCGTGCCGGTCATGAGCGTGATATATATGGCGGCCGGCCTTGTCGTCATTGTATTAAATGCAAAAGAACTTCCGGCAGCATTTGCGTCTATTTTCCAGTATGCATTTACAGGCCGTGCCGCTGTCGGAGGTTTCGGAGGCGCGACGCTTGCCATGTGCATCAGATGGGGCGTGTGCCGCGGTGTCTATTCGAATGATTCGGGTACCGGAGTTACCACAATTACCCATGCGGCAGCAGATGTGAACCATCCGGTTCAGCAGGGAATGTGGGGAATCTTTGAGGTATTCTTTGATACAATTGTCGTATGCAGCGTTACATGTCTGGTGATTCTGACAACCGGCGTGTGGCAGACGGACGCATCAGTATCCACGCTCACCATTGCAGGATTCCAGAAAGCGCTCGGTCCTGTGGCAGGCGGATTTATTGTCTCTCTTTCCCTGACATTATTCTGCTTTACCACAGCGGTGGCGCAGACATTATTCGGATGTGATCAGCTGGTGAAAATTTTCGGGGAAAAGGCTGGAACATGGGGAAAATACGTTTACCTCGGACTGATGTTTATCGGAGGCATGGTTGGAATCAGCGCCCTGATTAATTACGTGGATTTCGGCTCCTTCCTGATTATATTCTTTAATATGATTGGTGTTTACCTCTGTCATGGGGAAGTCAGGAAGCTGACGGAAGAATATTTCTCGGATACAGAAAAATGGGAGACACAAAAATGGCAGCCTTGGGTTGAAATGGAAGAGAAGGACATAAGAAGCAGCCATCACGAATAGACGAACAGAAAAAATATTAACAAATGGAGGAAGAAACATGAAACCATTGATAGGCATCACATGTAATTATGATTACAGGGATGAGATTGGGAGCGTATCCCATAT
>NZ_KE992866.1 GCF_000466485.1 [Clostridium] symbiosum ATCC 14940
CAGGCTATAAGTCTATAACCTTTAAAAAGATTTTGATTTTTACTATACTTGGCTGTAAATGATGTAAAAAGAGATTGAAATGCCTCAGCACGAATCTGAGCTCTTCTTTGGTTAAATGATGCTGTGCTTGGACAATCTGTAGTATAACCAAAATATTTGTGAAGTTCATTTTTTAATGACTGGCTTTCCATAGAAATAGTAAATTTCATCAGCGTTGGAAAATCCCACTTTTTCTTTCTGGTAAAATCTTTTTCTGGATGCACCGTGAATTCTGATACATTCAAAGACATTTCATCAATTAATTCCCATAAAGCAGCTTTTACTTCTTCCGAAAATCGCATAAGCGGTAACCTCCTAAAATGTAGTACATTCAAGGGGCTTCGCCGCATTTTGGGGCTGGTTTGTCAAGTGTTTTTTTGCCTAAAAAACAGATATGTTTAATGGACATATCTGTTCTAATATAGTGATATTTTCTTATCTTAATGACATTGAGCGGACGGGGTGGTGGGGTGTGTATATGAGTCT
>NZ_KE992867.1:0-7655 GCF_000466485.1 [Clostridium] symbiosum ATCC 14940
GTTCCGGACGCGTCCTCCGGGCCTCAGTTAAATCCCCCATCTGTGAAATCTCTGTGAAACTGTGGAAACTCCCCCTATAATCTGATAAAATACAGATAAAACATAGATAAAACGCGGCTGTGCGGCAAAACTGTATATACAGAAGAGGTAAACAGCGGGCGAATCATAAATCAGATAACACAGAGGTGAATCATATGGAAATATTAAAAGTGCTGGTAGTGGACGATGAAGCAAGAATGAGGAAACTGGTCAGGGATTTCCTTACGGTCAAGGGATTTCTGGTGGTGGAAGCCGGAGACGGGGAGGAAGCGATTGACATTTTTTTTGAACAGAAGGATATTGCACTGATTCTTCTGGATGTGATGATGCCGAAGATGGACGGCTGGGAGGTTTGCAGAACTATCAGGAAATATTCCCAGGTTCCGATAATCATGCTGACGGCGAGAGGGGAAGAACAGGACGAGCTGCAGGGTTTCAGTCTGGGAGTGGATGAGTATATTTCAAAACCGTTTAGTCCCAAAATTCTGGTTGCCAGGGTGGAAGCAATTCTTCGCAGAAGCAGCACGATGTCCCAGGAAGTAATCGACGTGGGAGGGATCCATATTGACAAATCAGCCCATCAGGTTCTGGTGGACGGTAAAAATGTGGATTTAAGCTATAAAGAATTTGAATTGATTACGTATTTCGCAGAGAATCAGGGAATTGCACTCTCCAGAGAAAAGATTTTGAATAATGTTTGGAATTACGATTACTTTGGCGACGCCCGGACAATCGATACCCACGTGAAAAAGCTCCGCAGCAAGCTGGGCGATAAAGGCGATTATATTAAAACCATCTGGGGCATGGGATATAAATTTGAGGTAGACGGATGAGACACAGGACGCTGAAGTGGAAATTTACAGTAACATTTATCAGCATGATGGCCCTGGCCGTGACGGCTACATGGTGTATCAATAACTGGTTCCTGGAGGGCTATTACCAGAATTATAAAATAGGTGTTCTGGAGAAAGGCTACCATGCGATTGATACGATTGTGCTGGAAGAGAAAAAAAACGGAGGAAGCGCTTTGGAGGGCGCGGAAGATGAGCTTAACAGTTCCGCTGATTTTTTTACTGTCGGAAATCCGGATGCGGGAAGGCAGAACCGGGGGCGAAACTATCCGGAAGAAGAGCAGGAAGATGGTTCTTCGGAAAGTCCCGGCGCACAGGGAAGCAGCGAAGCCAGCGGTGTTGCAAAGCTGGCTGAAGTGGTACGCTATCTGAGGGATACGTCCAATATCACACTGCTGATCTGTGACAGTATGAACGGTAATATCCTGGTATCTTCTATGAAAGATATTCAGGTAATGAAGGACAGGGTGAGCCAGTATATTGTAGGTAGGAATGCTCCGCACAGGGAAATCCTTAAAGAGCATGAAAATTATATGATACAGAAAACATATGATCCCAGGACAAAAACAGTCTATCTCGAAAGCTGGGGCTTTTTCTCCGATAACGGCACTATCTTTATTATGACGACGCCCCTTGACAGTATCAGGGAGAGCGCGGCCATATCCAACCGGTTCCTGATGTATGTGGGGATTGCCGTTATCCTGGTCAGCAGCGTCATTCTCTATTTTATAACGAGAAGAGTCACGGCTCCGATTCATGAGCTGTCACAGCTCTCTGAAAAGATGTCCAACCTGGATTTTGAGGCTAAGTACGAAGATACCAAACACCCGACAGAGGAAATCAGCACACTCGGCAACAGCATGAATGTCCTGTCCGACAAACTGAGAGACACCATCGGGGAACTGAAAGCCGCCAATATCCAGCTTCAGAGGGACATCGAAGAAAAGACGCAGATTGATGAAATGAGAAAAGAATTTATCGCCAATGTCTCCCATGAACTGAAGACGCCCATCGCACTGATCCAGGGATATGCAGAGGGGCTGACGGAGGGAATGGCGGAGGAGAAGGAGAGCCGGGATTATTACTGCGAGGTCATCATGGATGAAGCAGGCAAGATGAATAAGATGGTAAAACAACTGCTTACGCTGACCGCGTTGGAGTTTGGAAATGAACAGACGGTGATGGAACGGTTCAATCTGACAGAGCTGATCCAGGGAGTGATATCGGCGGCAGGCCTGATTCTCCAGCAGAAGCAGATAACCGTAGAGTTTTCTTGTACGGAACCGCTTTATGTATGGGGCGATGAATTTAAAATAGAGGAGGTAGTGACGAACTATTTCAATAATGCGCTCAACCATGCGGAGGGTGATAAAAAGGTAATAATCCGCGCGGAGAGGAATGAAGAAGAGGTCAGGGTCACTGTATTTAATACGGGCCGGCCGATACCGGAAGCGGATATACCGAATCTCTGGATGAAATTCTTTAAGGTTGACAAGGCCAGAACGAGGGAATACGGAGGAAGCGGAATCGGATTATCAATCGTAAAGGCGATTATGGATTCCCATCATAAGAAATATGGCGTCAGGAACCTTGAGAACGGCGTGGAATTCTGGTTCACGCTGGATTGCAGCAGGAAGGCCTGACAGGAGCGGTAAAGGAGAGGATATAATGGCAGACAGGGCGGATAATGGGATTAGAAAACAGGATAATTACGGGACGGGGGATTGCGCCAATATAATTGCGCCCGACGGAGAGTACGAACAGATGGAGCCGCTTGACAAGGCGGCGGGATTCAGGATACGGCCCGGGCTGTATGGAAGCAATGGGGCGACTGCGCTGCCCGGCGCCGTCAATTTCACCGTCCATTCCCATGGGGCGTACTCCTGTGAACTGCTGTTATATCACAGAATGGAGAACAGTCCGTATGCCGTGATACCGTTTCCGGAGAATTACAGGGTGGGAAATGTCTATTCCATGATCGTATTCGGGCTTAAAATAACGGAATTTGAGTATGCCTACCGGCTGGACGGCCCTTGGGATCCGTCAAAAGGACTGCTTTTTGATAAGACAAAGCCGCTTCTCGACCCATATGCCAAAGCGATAACCGGCCAAAGCGTCTGGGGAGTGAAGCGCAGTGATGAAGATCAGTACCATGCCAGAGTTGTCAGAAATAACTTTGACTGGAAGGATGTGTTCCCTCCCCGGCTTTCCATGAGTGAATCCATCATATATGAAATGCATGTGAGGGGCTTTACGAATCATCCGTCTTCCGGAGTTAAGAATCCGGGAACCTTTGCGGGGCTGATGGAGAAGATTCCCTATCTGAAAGATTTGGGGATTACAACGGTGGAGCTGATGCCGATCTTTGAATTTGATGAGACACAGGATGCCCGGGTGGTTGGCGGAAAAAAACTCTGCGACTTCTGGGGATATAATACGGTAAGCTTTTTTGCCCCGAACACCAGCTATACGGCGGCCGATGAATACAACCGGGAGGGGGAAGAACTCAAGACTCTGATCAAAGCGCTGCATGAGAACGGAATGGAGATTATTCTGGATGTCGTATTTAACCATACGGCTGAGGGCAATGAGCATGGCCCTGTGATTTCTTTTAAGGGCTTCGACAACAATATATATTATATGCTGACCCCGGAGGGCTACTATTACAATTTCAGCGGCTGTGGAAATACGCTGAACTGCAATCACCCGATAGTGCAGGAGATGATCGTGGAATGTCTGCGTTACTGGGTGACATCCTACCATGTGGACGGTTTCCGGTTTGATTTGGCCAGCATTCTCGGGCGGAATGAGGACGGGGCGCCGATGCTGAATCCTCCGCTCTTAAAGAGACTTGCATTTGATCCGATTCTGGGAGATACGAAGCTGATCGCCGAGGCCTGGGATGCAGGCGGACTCTATCAGGTGGGCAGTTTTCCGGCTTTCAGCCACTGGGCCGAGTGGAACGGAAAATACAGGGATGAGCTGAGGAGCTTTTTAAAAGGTGATTACTGGCTGGCTCCCCAGGCCGTGAAAAGAATTGCCGGATCGCCAGATTTGTACCGTTCGGAGAAGGATTACCAGGGATATAATTCATCGGTTAATTTTATCACCTGCCATGACGGTTTTACCCTTTGTGATCTCTATTCCTATAATCAGAAGCATAATGAGGATAACGGCTGGAACAATACGGACGGGACCGATGACAACAGAAGCTGGAACTGCGGAACGGAGGGCCTTACTGATGATGAGAGAATTATCAGGCTGCGGCTCAAGCTGATGAAGAATGCATGCGCGGTCCTGCTGTGCAGCAGGGGGACCCCGATGCTGCTTTCAGGAGACGAATTCGGTTTCTCTAAGCATGGTAACAACAATACATACTGTCAGGATAACGAATTATCATGGCTGGATTGGGGACTGGTGGAGAAGAACCAGGAATTGTTTCAATTTGTCAGGAAAATGATACATTTCAGAAAAGAACACAAGGTCATCGGACATGAACTGGGAACGGCAAGATGCGGTTTTCCTGCGGTCAGCGTGCATACATTGAGAGCCTGGGATTCTTCCGTTACAAATGAATCGCGAACGGTGGCAGTCATGTTCGCAGGATATGATGAGGAAAGAGAGACAGATGATATTGTATATCTGGCGGTAAATCCATATTGGGAGGAACAGTATATGGAGCTGCCGAAACTTCCGGCTCACAGCCGATGGAGACTGGCGGCGGATACCTCGGATGAGCAGCCGGAACGTTCTTTATCCGGAAATGAGCCGTGCCGGATTGGCGCACGCTCCGTTATGGTTCTGACCGCCGCAGAATGTAAATAAAACGATAAAAAAGCAGAAAGGAAGGCGGGGAGAATTGACACCCGAAGCCTGCTGTGCTATAGTTTCGCATATCGGAATGATAACGAATTTAGGACGGTTACGGCAGACAGGAGGAAGAGCGGTATGGGAAAGAAATCAGTCAGAACCGCATTATTTCTTCTTCCGGCCGCCTTCTGTCTGCTTATATTATTTTTCAGGCCCCACAGTCTTAATCAGGTCCGCCCGGTTACCGGCGGAGATAAGGCTGATGGGGGGTTTTGTGCCTTGGAGACGGATGCCGGCAAGCAGGAAGGAGAAGACCGCAGATTTCTCCCTGCGGCACAGCCTGTCTCTTTTTCGGTAAAGGCCGGATATAAAAACGGTCTGTACATAAAAGAGGAGGAGCCTGACTTGGACAGTCTGCAGCCTCCTGAGGGCGGAGACTGCCCTGTTTTCTTTACAATCCCCTTTTCGGACAGCTTTGCCGGCTTAAAGGGAAGCTTTTGTCTGCATCTTTGTACCGCGCTGCTCCAGATGGGCAGCGCTCTGTATCTTGTCTGTATTCTCCATAAAAGAGATGGAAAAAAACGTGTTACCGCCTGAAATTGGATTATGTTCAGCCGAAAGAAAGCCGGGCTGCACCGTTAAATTATATTGCAGGAGGAATACACGTGAAAAATAAGAAAAATCATATATGGATAGCTTGCATCGTTATAGCTGTCTTTGTTTATGCTGCCATTTTCGGGTGCGGTGACGATGTAAAGGGAATCAGGGAAATGCGTTTCGGAATTGATATCCGGGGCGGAGTGGAGGCAGTATTCGAACCGGCAGGGGATTACCGGCCGTCGGAAGGGGAACTGGAATCTGCCAGAGATGTGATAGAGGGCAGGCTGGATGCCAAAAATATTCTGGACAGGGAAGTGACGGTTGATAAAAAGGCAGGCCACGTCATTGTCCGTTTTCCCTGGAAATCGGATGAGAAAAATTTCAATCCGGAGGAGGCGATTGCCGAACTGGGAGAGACGGCCCGGCTCACCTTCCGGGATGAAAAAGGAAATGTGCTGGTGGAAGGAAAGGATGTAAGCGGCAGCGAGGCTGTCCGGGATCCGAAAACAGGGGAAAGCGTCGTCAGCCTCTCCTTTGACCACGCCGGGGCTGCGGCATTTGCAGAGGCTACGGGAAGACTGACCGGGCAGAGGATCGGCATTTATATGGATGAAACACTGATATCGGCGCCGGTCGTCAGGCAGGCGATAACGGATGGCACAGCCATGATAAGCGGTATGAATTCCCCGGAGGAGGCAAAACAGCTGGCGGAAAAAATACGTGCAGGCGCATTGCCGTTTTCCATGAAAACCACCAACTATAATACAATCAGCCCCACGCTGGGAAACCAGGCCCTTCAGTCCATGGCGGCGGCAGGGCTTTTCTCCCTGCTTCTGATCTGCCTGTTTATGATGACATATTACAGGCTGCCGGGAATTGTAAGCTGCCTGACGCTGCTGTTTCAGATGTCATTGCAGGTGCTGGCAATTTCGATTCCCCAGTATACGATCACACTGCCGGGTATTGCAGGGCTGATTCTCTCGGCCGGAATGGCGGTGGATGCGAATATTATCATCAGCGAGCGGATCAGTGAGGAATTGAGGAATAAGATGACGGTAAAGCAGGCGGTGAGAAGAGGATACAAAAACGCATTTTCTTCTGTCCTGGACGGAAACATAACCACTGCGGCCGTAGCCGCCATCCTTATGTTCTTTGGCTCCGGAACCATGCTGAGCTTCGGTTATACGCTGCTTACGGGAGTTCTTATCAACCTTTTTGCCGGAGTGTGGATGTCCAGGGCAATTCTTAACTCCCTGACAGAGTATCCGGCTTTCTGCAAAGAGCGTATGTTCCGGAAGAAGAGAGAAAAAAAGGTACTGGGATTTTCCAAAAAACGAAAATGGATTCTGTGCTTTACCTGCTGCGTGCTTCTTATGGGAACCTTACTCAGCGCTAAGAATGGAATGAAATTGGATACGCAGTTTACGGGAGGCGTTATTCTCAAATATACCTATGCTCAGGAAGCAGACCCTGAAGCTGTCAAAGCCGGAGTGGAAAATGAACTGGGCCGCCCTGTCAGCGTACAGACATCGGAGGATCCTCTGACCGGTGAAAAAAAGCTGGTGCTGACTCTGGCTGGCAACCGGGGAATCCTGCCAAAGGAACAAGCTCAGGTAACAGATTTTTTAAACAGCCTGGGCGGAAACTTTGCATTATCCGAGACATTTGCCGTAGAGCCCTATATCGGGGCTAAGGCACTCAAAAATTCGGTGACGGCAGTAGTTCTGTCGGCCCTTTTCATTATTGTCTATATCAGGTTCCGTTTTTCCTCACTGTCGGGGCTGGCAGCCGGGATGTCGGCTATCCTGGCCCTCGTTCACGATATTCTGATAGTTGTCTTCATTTTTGGGATTTTCAGAATACCGGTTAATGATGCATTTGTAGCGGTAACGCTTACAATTATCGGTTACTCCATCAATGACACAATCGTACTCTATGACAGGATACGTGAAAACATGAAAGAGGCGGGAACGAAGACGAGCCTGGCCGGCCTGGTGGACAGGAGCATCACGGAAACGCTGGGGCGTTCCGTCAATACGGCGCTTACGGTTGTCATGAGCATTTTTATCGTATATATCTTTTCGGTTATTTACAGAATTGAATCGATCCAGGTGTTTTCACTGCCTCTGCTTGCCGGCCTGATCAGCGGATGCTATTCCTCCGTATGTATTGCAGGTCCGCTGTGGGCATACTGGGAGGAAAGAAAATTGACGAAGAATGGGAGGGAAAAGTAAAATTGGAATGGAGATTTAACTGAGGTGTGGAGGACGCGTCCGGAACGGACCATGTCGGT
Source organism: [Clostridium] symbiosum ATCC 14940 (assembly GCF_000466485.1). Lineage (GTDB taxonomy): Bacteria > Bacillota > Clostridia > Lachnospirales > Lachnospiraceae > Otoolea > Otoolea symbiosa. Next base: position 7,594 of record NZ_KE992867.1, read on the forward strand.
GTGGTGAGGGATATGGCTGAGTCTTCCATCCCCGGTTGGAGGGTGTCGTGAGGGGGAATCCG
>NZ_KE992867.1:7755-7981 GCF_000466485.1 [Clostridium] symbiosum ATCC 14940
TTGATTCCGCCTACTTCCCCGGGTCAGGTTTCCGCCGGGAACGGAAGACTCAGGTGGAGGTTTTCGTGGCACCGGACATGGTCCGCTCCGGCCGCTGATTGTCTCCAACCTTAAATGGGGAGGGCCTCGTCGCGGCCACTACGTGTTTCCGGCAGGCCGGTATCAAACCTTCCGCAATTCTTTCATAAGGGAGCCTTGAAGGCATATCGTATTTCCCGCACACGGA
>NZ_KE992868.1 GCF_000466485.1 [Clostridium] symbiosum ATCC 14940
TTCATCCGTTTAAATCATAAGGAATCGCTTCCTCTATCCTATCCTTAACCTAACCTTTTGGTTAAGCCCTCGACCGATTAGTAACAGTCAGCTGCACATGTTGCCATGCTTCCACCTCTGCCCTATCTACCTCGTCGTCTTCAAGGGGTCTTACTCTTGCGATGGGATATCTCATCTTGAGGGGGGCTTCACGCTTAGATGCCTTCAGCGTTTATCCCGTCCCGACTTGGCTACTCTGCCATGGGTTTGATACCCAACAGATACACCAGAGGTCAGTCCATCCCGGTCCTCTCGTACTAAGGACAGCTCCTCTCAAATATCCTACGCCCGCGCCGGATAGGGACCGAACTGTCTCACGACGTTCTGAACCCAGCTCGCGTACCGCTTTAATGGGCGAACAGCCCAACCCTTGGGACCTACTTCAGCCCCAGGATGCGATGAGCCGACATCGAGGTGCCAAACCACTCCGTCGATGTGAACTCTTGGGAGTGATAAGCCTGTTATCCCCAGGGTAGCTTTTATCCGTTGAGCGATGGCAATCCCACTTTCATACCACCGGATCACTAAGTCCTACTTTCGTACCTGCTCGACCCGTCGGTCTCGCAGTCAAGCTCCCTTATGCCTTTGCACTCTTTGAATGGTTTCCAACCATTCTGAGGGAACCTTTGAGCGCCTCCGATACCCTTTCGGAGGCGACCGCCCCAGTCAAACTCCCCACCTGACATTGTCCCACCACCGGATCACGGTGGCTGGTTAGAAATCCAGTATCACAAGGGTGGTATCCCAACAGTGGCTCCAAGAAGACTGGCGTCCTCTCTTCACGGCCTCCCACCTATCCTGTACATGCAATACCGAATCCCAGTATCAAGCTGGAGTAAAGCTCCATGGGGTCTTTCCGTCCTGGCGCAGGTAACCAGCATCTTCACTGGTATTTCAATTTCACCGGGTGCATTGTTGAGACAGCGCTCAAATCATTACGCCTTTCGTGCGGGTCGGAACTTACCCGACAAGGAATTTCGCTACCTTAGGACCGTTATAGTTACGGCCGCCGTTTACTGGGGCTTAGATTCAAAGCTTCGCTTGCGCTAACCTCTCCTCGTAACCTTCCAGCACCGGGCAGGCGTCAGCCCATATACCTCACCTTACGGTTTTGCATAGACCTGTGTTTTTGCTAAACAGTTGCTTGAGCCTATTCTCTGCGGCCCACTCTCGTGGGCACCCTTTATCCCGAAGTTACAGGGTCATTTTGCCGAGTTCCTTAACAATGCTTCTCCCGCCGGCCTTAGGATTCTCTCCTCATCCACCTGTGTCGGTTTACGGTACGGGTACATATCACACAATAGCGGCTTTTCTTGACAGCCCCTACGCCAACTTCGCTACTAATGTTCGCTACGCGTCACGTCCTCCTGTTGTTAAGCGGATTTGCCAGCCTAACCAGTCCTACGCTTGCCCCGGTCTTTTCATTCCCGGGTTTGACTTCGGTTCTGTGTCCCCACAGTTCTGATGATATGCAGTACAGGAATTTCAACCTGTTGTCCATCGACTACGCTTTTCAGCCTCGCCTTAGGCCCCGACTTACCCAGAGCAGATCAGCTTTACTCTGGAAACCTTAGATATTCGGCCTGGAGGATTCCCACCTCCATCTCGCTACTCATTCCGGCATTCTCTCTTCTATACAGTCCACAGCTCCTTGCCGGTACTGCTTCGCTCCGTATAGAATGCTCCTCTACCAATCATATGAATATGATTCCTAAGCTTCGGTGTTGTGTTTTAGCCCCGGACATTTTCGGCGCAGGACCTCTCGACTAGTGAGCTATTACGCACTCTTTGAATGTGTGGCTGCTTCTGAGCCAACATCCTAGTTGTCTTTGAAATCCCACATCCTTTTCCACTTAACACACACTTTGGGACCTTAGCTGTAGGTCTGGGCTCTTTCCCTTTTGACTACCCAACTTATCTCGTGCAGTCTGACTCCCGTACATCATCTGTCTGGCATTCGGAGTTTGATATTCTTCGGTAGACTTTGACGCCCCCTAGGAAATTCAGTGCTCTACCTCCAGCAGACTAATACGAGGCTAGCCCTAAAGCTATTTCGAGGAGAACCAGCTATCTCCGGGTTCGATTGGAATTTCTCCCCTATCCACACCTCATCGCCACCCTTTTCAACGGATGTGCGTTCGGTCCTCCATTCCCTTTTACGGGAACTTCAACCTGGACATGGATAGGTCACCCGGTTTCGGGTCTGCACATGCTGACTTGACGCCCTATTAAGACTTGATTTCTCTTCGGCTCCGCACCTTAAGTGCTTAACCTTGCCAGCATCCGCAACTCGCCGGACCGTTCTACAAAAAGTACGCGGTCGCACCTTAACGTGCTTCCACAGCTTGTAAACACAGGGTTTCAGGTTCTTTTTCACTCCCCTCCCGGGGTCCTTTTCACCTTTCCTTCACAGTACTATGCGCTATCGGTCACTAAGGAGTATTTAGCCTTGGGGGGTGGTCCCCCCGACTTCCCGCAAGGTTTCTCGTGTCTCGCGGTACTCTGGATCCTGCTGCTGCCTATTGTTTTCATGTACGGGGCTTTCACCCTCTCTGGCTGGTCTTTCCAGGACCATTCCATTAACAAATCGGCTCACGTATGCAGTCCTTAACCCCAGAGTGCACGCACTCTGGTTTGGGCTCTTTCCCTTTCGCTCGCCGCTACTCAGGAAATCGATGTTTCTTTCTTCTCCTCCGCCTACTTAGATGTTTCAGTTCAGCGGGTTCCCTTCCATACGTTATGGATTGGCGTATGGATACTTGAGGTCTTCTCAAGTGGGTTTCCCCATTCAGATATCTCCGGATCAAAGGATATTTGCTCCTCCCCGAAGCTTTTCGCAGCTTATCACGTCTTTCATCGGCTCTTAGTGCCAAGGCATCCACCCTGCGCTCTTATTAGCTTAACCAATTGACTTCCACACCATTCCCCTGACTGTTTTGCAGGAGGGGGACTTACACCTTTAAGGGTGCGGGTTTTGGTCTAAGATTCATAGCGTTGAATCTTTGGTTTAGGTTTACAATAAAATTTTTGGTTTGTTTTGGTTACACTTTCGTGTAACACCTCGGATGTCTTGATTTTGTCTCTCTTTTCTCCCTTGTGGCAAGCCACTCGGAAGAGTTTCGAAACTCTATCTAGATATTATTTCAATATGCAGTTTTCAAGGTACAT
>NZ_KE992870.1:0-7899 GCF_000466485.1 [Clostridium] symbiosum ATCC 14940
TTCGCCCGCAGTCCCAAACCACGATAATCTTCCCTCGGGACGAAAGACTCATAAAACCACCCCAGCACCCCGTCCGCTGGCCGTACCGGCTGCGTCCTCACCTGCTTAACTAATTCTCCTAATGTTTTAGTAACAACGCCCCGTCTGATCAGTTATGGGCCTTATATTGCCAATTCTAAAATTAGGGTAAAAAGATTGTATTATTCAATTCATGATGATAGAATGAAATAAAGTGTAACTGTTCGTAAACGGGGGGAGGACAGGGACTTTAAAAACAGGTAGGAAGAAAAGGAGGCGTATTTATGGACAAAGCATTATACGACTTGATGGACTGGGCCGGAATCGAGGAACTGGTATATTCAGAAGCTTCCAATCCGCACAACATGCTGGGTGCCCATATGACAGAGGCGGGAATGCTGGTACAGGCGTTCATTCCGACTGCCAGGGATATCACAGTTAAAATAACATCGACAGGAAAGACGTACCAGATGGAGCTGGCCGACGATGCCGGTTTCTTTGCGGCGCTGATACCGAGAAAGACTATGGCTGATTATACGCTGCTGGTATTTTATGATAATGGTACCCTGGGTGAAATCCATGATCCATACTCTTTTGCGCCCCAGTTCACCGACGCCGACTTAAAGAAGTTTGAAGCTGGAATTCATTATGGAATCTATAACAAGATGGGCGCTCATCCGATGACGGTTAAGGGAACGGCAGGCGTGTATTTTGCAGTATGGGCGCCTTGTGCGATGCGTGTCAGCGTTGTGGGTGATTTCAATCTCTGGGATGGCCGCAGGCATCAGATGAGAAAGCTCGGCGAGTCCGGGATTTTTGAGATATTTATACCCGGTGTTAAAAAAGGCGCGGTTTATAAATATGAAGTTAAGTTTAAAAACGGAGATCCTGCGCTCAAAGCCGATCCCTATGCCAATTATGCCGAACTCAGGCCGAATACGGCATCGGTTGTCTGGGATTTGAACGAGTACCAGTGGAACGACGGGGAATGGATGGACAAGCGTGCGAAGACCGATACAAAGACCGCCCCCATGTCTGTCTATGAAGTACACCTCGGCTCCTGGATGAGAAAAGAGACAAAGACTGACGATACGGGACATGTTATTACCGGTTCGGAATTTTATAACTACCGTGAGATAGCGAAAAAGCTGGCCGAATACGTGACAGATATGGGGTATACCCATGTGGAGCTGATGCCTGTGATGGAGCATCCTCTGGATGCCTCGTGGGGCTATCAGGTCACGGGGTATTATGCACCCACCAGCCGTTTCGGAACCCCGGATGATTTCATGTATTTCATGGATTATATGCACAGCCAGGGAATCGGAGTGATTCTGGACTGGGTACCGGCCCATTTCCCGAGAGACGCCTGGGGTATGGCCCAGTTTGACGGCACCTGCGTCTATGAGCACAGGGATCCGAGAAAAGGCTCACACCCCCATTGGGGAACGCTGATATATAACTATGGAAGACCGGGAGTTTCCAACTTCCTGATTGCGAATGCGCTGTTCTGGGCAGACCGTTATCATGCGGACGGAATCCGGTTCGATGCGGTGGCGTCCATGCTGTATCTGGATTACGGTAAAAACCCGGGAGAATGGGTTGCTAATATCTACGGAGGCCACGAAAACCTGGAGGCTGTTGAGTTCTTAAAACATCTGAACTCAATCTTTAAAGGAAGAAAAGACGGCGCTATCCTGATAGCCGAGGAATCCACGGCATGGCCGAAGATTACCGGAAGCGTGAAGGAGGATGGCCTGGGATTTGATTATAAATGGAACATGGGCTGGATGAATGGAATGAGAATGTTCAGCTGGAATGGGAGCTGCTTGATTATCCGATTCACGGCAGGATGAAGGAATACGTAAAAGAACTGAATCATCTGTACCGGTCATACCCTGCTCTCTATAAGAAAGATTACCAGCCTGATGGTTTCGAGTGGGTTAACTGTATGGATTCTGCTAATAATATTGTATCCTTTATCAGAAAAACGGATAAGAAAGAGGAGACGCTTCTTTTTATCTGTAACTTTGCCCCGGTTCTTCATGAAAAATATATTATGGGAGTGCCGTTTGAAGGCAAGTATAAGGAGATCTTTAACAGCGATGCCGTTAAATTCGGCGGAAGCGGAAAGGGAAACCCACGCATGAAGACCTCCAGGGAGGAAGACAGCGACGGCAGGAAGCATGCCATAACGGTTCAGGTTCCTCCGATGAGTATCTGCATTTTCAGTTGTACGCCTGAAAAGGCTGTGAAGCCGGTTCAGAAGAAGGCGGCTGCCAAGAACACGGGAAAGCGTTCTGCAAAAAATACGGATAAGAGCCATAATAAAAAGCCGTCCCGCAATGCAGGCGCCGCGCCCGCCGGGAAACCGGGGAAGCAGGATGAAACCGGACAAGCCGCGCAGATCCGGGCAGAAGGAAAAACCGCGGAACCGGAAAGAAAACCGGCGGATGTGATACCGCTGAAAAAGAGAACAAAGAAATAAGGCGGTAGATACCGGATGACAGGACATTATATATTATTGGCCGCGGCGTCCACGGCGGCGGATGCAGTGGAGGCGGCAGAGAGAGATTTAACGGAGCTGAGTCAGATTAAGCCCGGGATGATAAAGCAGATGCTTGAGGGGCTGGGACCCAGCCTTATGTCTCTGGGATGGAAACTGTTCATAGCACTTATCTTATTTCTGGCGGGAAGAAAATTAATCCGCTTTGTACAGAGAATGATGAGCGCTTCCTTCGAACGGACCGGAGTGGAAATCGGAGTTTCCAAATTTTTGCGCTCCCTGACGGAATTCAGCCTGTATGCGCTTCTTGTGTTTATTATTCTGGGCCAGCTTGGAGTTAATACGACATCCATCCTGGCGGTTCTGGGTACGGCCAGCCTGGCGCTGAGCCTTTCCCTGCAGCAGAGTCTTTCCAATTTTGCAGGCGGCGTGCTGATTCTGATGATGAAGCCCTTCAAAGTAGGCGACTATATTGTCTGTATTCATGGGGAAGGCACGGTTTCGATGATTGGACTCGTCTATACTACTCTGGCGACCGTTGACAATAAGGCGATTACAATTCCTAACGGTACGCTGGCTAACTCGACCGTCACCAATGTAACGGCCATGGAAAGAAGGCGGCTCGATTTAACGGTTGGGATCGGGTACCGTTCGGATTTAAAGAAAGCAAAAACAATCCTTGAAAAACTTTACAGAGAGCATCCTGCGGTTCTGAAAGATCCGGATATAACGGTGTTTGTAGACAGCCTGGGAGAGAGCTCGGTAATGATCGGTGCAAGAGGCTGGGTAGCGGCGGATGATTACTGGGCTGCTAAATGGGACATTACAGAGAAAATAAAACTGGCGTTTGACGAGGCCGGAATCGACATTCCATTTAACCAGATGGATATACACATTGTCCGCGATGACGGTTAGGGTACCGGCGCAATCGCGGTCGTGCAGAAAAGGAGAGTTCCGATGATAAGGGAAGCAGCTGAATTTGCGGAAAAAGCGCATCGGGGGGCGGTCAGAAAAGGTTCTGATATACCTTATATCACCCATCCGCTGGAGACGGCCGTTATAACATCGATGATGTCGGATGACGACGAACTGATTGCGGCGGCTCTGCTCCATGATACGATGGAGGATGCCGGAGTGAGCTATGAGGAGCTGAAAAAACATTTCGGCAGCCACGTTGCGGATCTGGTGGCGGAGGAGAGCGAGGACAAATCCAAAACATGGATGGAGAGAAAAAGCCGGACGATTGAACATCTCCGTTCTGCAGGGCGTGAGATTAAGATACTCACGTTGGCGGACAAACTCAGCAATATCCGCAGCACTGCAAGAGACTATCTGCTGGAGGGTGAGAATATTTGGGAGCGCTTCAATGTGAAGGAAAAAGATAAGCATGCCTGGTATTATAACTCCATGGTCGATTTGCTGAAGGAGCTGGGAGATTATCCGGAATATCAGGAGTATGTGAGACTTTGCAGGACGGTATTCGGCGGCGCGCCTGGCGGACCGTCGTCCGGCATACCGCAGAGCAGGCTTTGGCACAGGGATTAAATTTATATGGACAGAATCGGAAATAACTCTTATTTTCCGGTTCTGTCTTTTACGTGAGGCGAAATAGAGGATGAAGGACGCGTTAGGAACGGACCATGTCCGCATCCGCAGACTTTATCTTCCCATCCGCCCCAAGGTCTGGTTTTCGCCAGGACCAAAGACTCATTTCCCCCTCACCCCGTCCGCTGGCCGTACCGGCGGCGTCCTTACCATCTTAACTAAATCTCCATAGAATTTTCAATCACGCTCTGGCGCACGCTACTTGACAGCATAGAATAAAATAAGATATACTTCACCCCATAGATACTCATTGGAAGGACATATGCGGAGACAGAATGAAAAAGAGGTAGGAGAGAATGATTCTTAAGGATATCTGGCTGGATGTGAAAGCCGTAAAGGAGAGAGATCCGGCGGCCAGGAATGCGCTGGAGGTGCTGCTCTTATATCAGGGAGTTCATGCGCTGATTTGGCACAGGGTTGCCCACTGGTTTTATAAGCACCATATGTTTTTTATCGCCAGGCTGATTTCGCAGCTGGCAAGATTTTTTACTTTGATAGAGATACATCCCGGCGCCCAGCTGGGGCATGGGATATTGATTGACCATGGATGCGGGGTTGTGATTGGTGAGACTACGGTGGTCGGTGACAACTGTACGATATACCAGGGCGTGACGCTCGGAGGCGTGGGAACCCAGAAGGGAAAGAGACATCCGACGCTTGGCAATAATGTGACGGTCGGCGCGGGAGCAAAGATTCTCGGTTCCTTTGAAGTCGGCGACAACTGTTCGATTGCGGCGAATGCCGTCCTGCTGCGCCAGCTCGATGAGAATATCACCGCTGTGGGAATTCCGGCCCGGCCGGTAAAGAAAGACGGCGTGCCGATTGAGAAAAAAAAGAAAACAATCATAAGTGAGCATAACAGAAAGATGATGGAGCAGCTGGAGGAGCTTCAGAAAGAAGTTGAGGTCCTCCGCAAAGCGCTGGAAGAGGCGACAGGAACAACCGTACCTCCGGTGATTGCAGGCGGGGCCGCTGGGACGTCCGAAGCAGCTGAGAGTGCATCATAAGAGAGAAACAGAACGATATAAGGATTAGGGGAAGCAGCCGGCTTATGCAGAATACAGACAAAGATCAGCATGATACAATAAAATGCAGTGAAGAGACCAGGAATGAAACGATGAGGGAAAAAGAGCCTGACCGCTGCCGTGAGATAGAGAAAAGCATTATCAAACGGTTCCGCAAAGAAATATGGCGTCCTTTTGTAAAGGCACTGAATGAATATGATATGATAAAAGAGGGCGATAATATTGCCGTCTGTATATCGGGCGGCAAGGACTCCATGCTCCTTGCCAAATGTATGCAGGAGATATTAAGACATGGGAAGATGGAATTTGGGCTGCATTTTCTCGTGATGGATCCCGGATATAATCCGGCCAACCGCAGGATGATTGAAGAGAATGCCAAAACCATGAATATTCCGGTCACTATATTCGACTCGGATATATTCGATGTAGTAGTGGATGTGGATCAGTCCCCCTGTTATCTGTGTGCCAGAATGAGGCGGGGGTTTCTTTATGCAAACGCAAAGAAGCTGGGCTGCAATAAGATCGCTCTGGGGCATCATTTTGACGATGTGATAGAGACGATACTCATGAGTATGCTTTACGGCGCGCAGGTGAATACGATGATGCCGAAGCTGCACAGCACTAATTTTGAAGGTATGGAGCTTATCAGGCCCCTTTATCTGGTGAAGGAAGCCGATATACTGGCATGGAAGGACTACAACGGCCTCCGGTTCCTCCAGTGCGCCTGCCGGTTTACGGAGGCGGCTGAGGCCGTCGCGGGGAGAGATGAAAACCACCTGTCCAAGAGACAGGAAATGAAGGAGTTAATCAACAGCTTCCGGCGGATTAATCCGCATATTGAGACGAATATTTTCAAGAGTGTCGAGAATATTAACCTGGATGCCTGTATCGGATACGTCAAAGACGGGGAGAGACATCATTTCCTCGAAGAATATTAGAATAAGGGCCGGATTTGTAGTCAGGCAGAAAAGCATCGGTATGAAAACCGGTGCTTTTTAATTTAACAGGAAAGTTCACCTGTTAAATTAAAACCGCTCCGCGGAGGATCGCACTGCGGCGGCAGGGGAAGATTGGCCGCGCCGGTTTTCATATTTGGAATATTGTCACGTCTGTCCGCATAAACTTTCATAAAGTTGTAGATATGGAAAGGGCAGGTGCGATCATTAATGATGGAGCTGATGAAAAAAAATATACATATGAACAGACAGAAAGGGAATGCGGTATCCCAGATTACGCTGGATGATGATTTTATTGTCCCGGACACGATGGACGATGTATCCCAGGTTATTCTGGATAACGGCGAGATCCAGATCGAATCTTCAAGAACCCAGGGGGATAAAGTCCTGATTAAGGGGAAACTGGCTTTCCGTGTGCTGTACAGAAAAGCTGAGGGCGGGCTGCAGGCTCTGGGAGGTGAAGTGCCGTTTGATGAGACGGTCAACGTCCCGGATCTGGATGAACATGATTATACCCAGGTATCATGGACGCTTGAGGATTTGAATACCAGCATGATCAATTCCAGAAAGCTTAGCATCAAGGCGGTTGTGACACTGGAAGTGCGGGTAGAAAATCTGTATGACGCGGAGGCGGCCGTGGATATCGAAACAGATGATGAAGAGGTGGAGGTATTAAAGAGAAGTATCGATGTGGCGGCTATTGCGGTACGCAGAAAAGATACGCATCGGATTAAGGAAGATATCCAGGTGTCGGGAAATAAACCGAATATCGAAAGCATTCTTTGGAATGAGATGAGGCTGAGAGGTGTTACCTGCCGCCCCATGGACGGAAATATCCATCTGGAAGGGGAACTGATGGTATTTATCATCTATGCAGGGGAAGGGGAGCATACGCCGGTTCAGTGGCTTGAGGAGAGTCTTCCATTTTCGGGGGATGTGGAGCTTTCGGAAGCGGAGGAGGAGATGATCCCGGCGATCGGCGTGCGGATTTTGCACCGGGGCATCGAGATGAAACCGGACTATGACGGAGAAATGCGGGAATTTGAACTGGACGCTGTCCTGGAACTGGATATGAAGCTCTATAAGGAAGAGAACGTAGAGCTTTTAAGCGATCTCTATTCCACCAACCGGGAACTTGTGCTGGATACGGGGGAGGCTTGTTTCGACCGCCTTCTGACCAGAAATATCTGCAAATGCAAAGTGGCGGAACAGTTAAAAATCAGCAAGCCGGACCGAATTCTCCAGATTTGCCACAGCAGCGGCAGCGTGAAGCTGGATGAAGCGGAGGCAAGGGAGGACGGACTGCATATAGAAGGCGTCCTGGAGGTGAATCTTTTATATCTGACGGACGATGATACGGAACCGGTAGGAGCTACAACCGAAATGGTACCGTTCCACTGTGTGGCTGAGGCCGACGGTATCAATGCGGACAGTATCTGGCAGATGAACCTGGGGCTGGAGCAGCTTACGGCAGTCATGCTGGGAGGCGATTCAGTCGAGGTAAAAGCCGTGATCGCGGCGGATTTGCTGGTGCTGCAGCCTATACGTGAGCAGGTGGTAACCGGGGTCAAGGTCGAGCCGCTGGATATGCAGAAGCTGCAGCAGATGCCGGGGATTGTGGGTTATATTGTGCAGCCCGGGGATTCATTGTGGAAAATAGCAAAGAAATTCCACACCACTGTGGATAATATTAAAGAGACGAACGGACTGACGGAAGACGAGATTCGGCCTGGGGATAAACTTGTGCTGATAAAAGAGATTTAGTTAAGCAGGTGAGGACGCAGCCGGT
>NZ_KE992870.1:7999-8500 GCF_000466485.1 [Clostridium] symbiosum ATCC 14940
TAGTTAAGCAGGTGAGGACGCAGCCGGTACGGCCGGCGGACGGGGTGGTGGGGAGGGGTATAAGTCTTTCGTCCCGGGGGAAGATTGTCGTGGTGTGGGTCTGCGGGCGAAGATAAAGTCTACGGAGCACACTCCCGCTCTGTGAAATGCATCGCGCTGCTAGGCTCGAAAAGACCTCGCCAATCAGCGATGGATTTAGGCGGCATTAATCAGCGATGGATTTCAACGGCATCCGCAGACTTTGTCTTCCCCTCCGCCCCAAGGTCAGGGTTTCGCCGGGATGAAAGACTCAGCCAAGTGTATCGGCCCCGTCTGCTGGCCTGCGGCCGCTGAGTCTCACGCGTTAAGTGTGGGGGAGGACCTTGTCGCGGGCACTCAGTGCTTCCATATGCGTTAGATATATGTTGGATATGGGCTGATGCAGTTGTATGAGTATATTGGTTGGAAATTTGCTATATTTAATGTTTATAGATTGAGCGGAATTAAGGCCGGAAGAATATC
>NZ_KE992871.1:0-224 GCF_000466485.1 [Clostridium] symbiosum ATCC 14940
TCCCCCTCACCACACCGGACATGGTCCGTTCCGGTCGCGGCTGAACTGTTACGTCAAATCCCCGGAGCGCATGAAATCGGCGCCCCGGGGACTTAAACATGGTAAAAACCTTTTTGATAAATCGGCAGACAGCCATACCTGCGAACTTATCAGGCCGTCCTGAATGTAAAGGTATACGTCCGGTTCGTTTTTCCATCCGGGCCCGTCACCGTCACAACGGCGGG
>NZ_KE992871.1:324-25696 GCF_000466485.1 [Clostridium] symbiosum ATCC 14940
AAGGCCGGTACGGTAACCGGACAGCGGCTGGACGCCGGGGCGCCGTTGACGGTCAGCGCGGTAATCCGGTCGGACATTGCCACCGGCGTCATAGTCACCGTATCCTGAAGCGGGGAAATCAGCACTTCATACTCGTAATCAAAGGGAACGAATTTATTAGAAACAGCGTATTTTAGCCTGCCGTCCTCCAGCAGCTCATTTTCCATTTCCTGCCCCGCTTTGTATTTGAAATCATGGCCCACGAGTTCTGCATCCGAAAAAGTGACATTGCTCAGCTGTGCATTTGTCTTATAATCAAAATACAGGTTGCTCTCCACGCGGTCGCTTTCGCCCGTATTATCAAGCTCAATACGCGTAAATACATTGCCGTCGTATTTCCCCTTGTATTCTGCCACAACCTGTTTTCCCGAGATGGAGAAACCGGTCCAGTTAAGAGTATTGAAGCTGTTGCCGTCCTTTGCCAGAATTGCCCCGTCTCCGCGCCTGTCGTCGCTGACGCTGTCCGGCCCGTAATTAACGAGATTTTGCAGGCACTGTTCCCATACCATCAGATAATCGCTTCCAACGCCAATCCGGTTATGTCCGGTGTACAGCTCCCGTACCTGCCTGCCGTCCTTTGTATAGGCAGCCATAAGCTGCTGGTGCAGCGAGAGCAGCAAATCCTGGCGGACACCCTTTGCCCCAAACTGATCCGCTACCCAGTAACGGTTGACTCCATAAATATCGGAAGAGAACAGCAGCCCGTGTTCACGGTCATAAATCAGAATGGATGCGTCTTCATGGCCGGGAAGCTGATAAACTTCAAACTTGCAGTTGCCCAGATCCAGAACATCCCCCTCCGACACAAGGTGAACCTTGTCGCCTGTGTATGTGCCCGATACAGTGTCCACGACAGTCGGATTGCCGCTTGTGTAATCCTTGGCATATGTCTCTATACTCCACTCTCCGTCAATCGGACCTACCCTGTCGCAGAAGTAAACATCAAGTCCGTTGTTGTAAGCGGCTGCCATCGCCCCCTTATGATCCCCGTGATTGTGTCCCAGCACAAAAACATAAGGTTTGGTCGCAATCTTATTGACCTGGTCAATCAGAGTGGTTGTCGTATTCGTGGGCATCAGGCCGTCGTATAGGATTCCCATCTTGCTGCCCTCAATATAATAAGCGGCAGCCTGAAAGTTATCAAAAAACCGGTAAACGGCCGGGTAATCCTCTGAGCCTTCATGCAGCTTGTCTGTAGCAAAATCATGCCAGGCCGGACGGTCAATCCGCCAGATAAAGCGGCTGACAGGGCTGTCTTCCAGTCCGTCCCTGGTGGCATATGCCTCCACCTCCACACAGAAGTAAACATTATCATAAGGAAAATCCCAGTTATTATTCAGTCCGAACATCGGATCCGTGGAGTATCCCGGAATATAATCAATCCACTCGCCCCATTCGTCGCTCAAGGTAACGCCGTTGCCCCGATCCCCGACAAACAGCCCCTTCATCTGCGGATGGGAGATGTTGAAGGCCCGGCAGCGCCAGTGCACCGTGGCATTCTTTGTCGATGTAAACCAGATTGGCCGGCAGCGAACGAATTTTCTGTGGGAAACAGGCATAGACCACACCGGAGACACGATTCTTCTGCTGATTGCTTCAATTATGATCCGCGCCTGCGTATCTGTTATTCCGTCTGACGGTCCCAGCATCCGGTCGGTTATCCCCCGCATGAAATTGCGCCCTGTCAGCGTATTTAAGGCATCTCTGCATTCCGGACTTATTTTTGCCGCATCCTCGAAGTCAGACAGATAATCTTCCTTAAGGGCTTCCAGGCAAAACGCTCTGCACAGGATTACCGCCGCATCCTCGCGGGTCATGACGGACATCGGATAAAAGCAGTCGTCCGGGGAGGATGCCGTCAGGATGCCCATATCGAGCGCCGCTTCCACCGGTTTTACATAATCGTTTCTTCCCGTCACGTCAAAATAGTTTCTCACGCGCTCCGCTGTCATGATATTGCCTTCATTGTCAATATCGGTTCCGTCGTCCATGACGCCGTTATAATGATACCAGCCGAAATAGTCGGCCAGACGGATTAGAAAATCGCCTCTCGTCATCGGACGATCCACTTCGATAGAGTGTGCGCCTGAAGTCTGGCCCGTATGGAAGTTGACGGAATAGACGGTCCCTTCAAAGGACCAGGTAATCTCAACATCATATCCCCCCACCCCGTCACGCATGACAATGGTTCCGTCGGGATCTACGGATACAAGGTGTTTATTGCTTGACCTCCATGTCCCTTCCGTCTTCTCTTCGCCGTCAATCTTGGCCACCAGTTTCACCGGCTGGATAAATTCCAGCGTATAGGTCTGACCATTCATATTGATATCTCCGCCCTGGATATAAATGCCTCCCTCCGGGCTGCCTGCGCTTACCGGCGCCGTTGTCTCACCGGCTCCTTTTGTCGTTCCCTCCGTTCCTGTCGCAACGGCGGCTGCCGCACAGCCGGGCAGGATCGAAGACAGGCTGATTGCCGCCGCTCCCCAGGCCATGCCTTTTACGAACTGGCGCCTGCTTATCTTCCCGTCCGGCCTTCCTTCCTCAATCTCTGTTTTCTCCCATTCTTTCATTCGGCTTTCCTCCTCCAATTTTATTCTGTAAGTATTTTTATACGTCCCCTGCTTCTTGTCCGTTTACCTGCATTTCTCTCTTAAGCCGTTTACGGAACAGGATTCTGCTCAGAAGCAGGCTTATTTCAAACAAAAACAGCATGGGGAATGCTACCAGTATCTGTGATGTCACATCCGGCGGCGTAATAAACGCAGCAAGCACGAATACCGCAAGAATGACATACTTCCTGTTTTTCCTCAGCATTGCCGGATTCAGCAGTCCGATTCTGGTGAACATAATCACAACGACCGGCAGTTCAAAAACGATTCCGAATGTCACCAGGGTGGTGGACACAAAGCTGATATAGCTTTCAATGGATACCATCGGGGAAATCGTCTGCCCTGCATTCATCCCGGCAAAAAACAGCAGCGTAATCGGAAGAACAATTTCAAAGGCAAATGCCGCCCCTATTAAAAAAAGCAGCATTCCAAAGGTCAGAATCACAAAGCAGGACTGCCGTTCCCTGCGCGTCAGCCCCGGCCTGATAAATCCCCAAATCTGATAAAGCATCACCGGGCATGCCAGTGACACGCCCCCCGTCAGGGCCAGACGGACATAGGACAGCACCAGCTCCGTCGGGGCTATGTAAACAAATTGAAATCCCTGCGCCTTTTCCATCAGACGTTCCGTCAGCCAGGCCGCCTGGCCCAGACAGATCAGTACGGCTGCAAAAAAACATATGATGCAGGCTACCAGCCGTTTTCTGAACTCTTCCAGATGGGATACCAGCGACATCCGGCACTCCTGCGTTTCTTTTCGAAAGCCAAAGCGTTTTAATACAGCGGTACGGCTTCTGCCCGTCTCTTTCTCCAATTCCATCACCCCGCTTATCTTAAACTTCTGTCTGCTCCTCCGTTACCTGAATCGTATCGTCCTCGGCTCTTTTACTGCTTCTTTTAAAATTCCCGATCGTCTGCCCCATTGCCTTGCCAAGCTGGGGTAATTTCTTCGGCCCAAATATCAGAATTGCTATGCCCATAATTATTAACAGTTCTGTCGTACCAAGTCTCATTCTTTTCTTCCTTTCTCCTCTTGAGCAGTTTCCTGCTATACGGCGGCTTCGTTAGATATCCTTATACCCTCCGCCTGTTCCCGGTTTTCACTTTTCATCTGTGAGGCGGTCTCTTCCGTCATCACGGCCTGTGTTTCCGCCGTTTTTTTCACCGCCTGCTCCGTCCTTACCGGTCCCGCGTCCTCTTTCCACTCTCCTTCGAAGGAATTTACATACTTCTTAAAAGAGCCTACCGCCTGTCCCGCAAGCTTCCCCAGCTCAGGCAGTTTGGACGGCCCGAAGACTACCAGAGCCACCACCAGGATCAGGATTAATTCCGTTGTCCCAAGTTTCATTTCTTACCTCCTTCTGACCTGTGAACTTATTTCGATTTTTTGATAGGGACAGCATAGCAGGGAAATAAGTCTTTGTATATTTTCAATTTTTTATATAAAAAGGGGAACATGTGATATTTTTATCCATAAGATATTATTTGTTCATTATAAGAAAAGCGGGATAAGAATTGTTAAGGCAGAAAATAACCCCCAAAGCAGCGCAGGGAGTCGATTTTCTCTCCGTTGACCGCTTTGGGGGCAGAATGATAAATTTAATAACCAGCAGGAATTTGCTCTATAAATAAGCTTTTTTAACTGCTTTTAACAGAATCTTAGGCATCTTATTATACGGCGTAACGGGGCAGATCTTTTTGTTGACGCCCATCAGGGTATAAACTGCGATTCTGGCGGCTCTCACGGAATATTCTTCCGTAAATACCATGTCCTCCGGGATCTCCACGAACTGGCTTATCATTGCAAAGTTGGTGGAACCCTCCGGAACTACCGGGGGACGATCGCTCATCTTGCGCGGCTGGAACTGTGCATCGATATACGGCATATAACAGGGAATAACATTGATGACCGTCTCCATCAGCCCGGCAATCTCTTCCTCCGGGATATGAAGCTGGTGCAGGTATTCAAGCAGCATCTCCTCACCGGTACAGTCCTTCATGGCTTTCTTCACATAATCGCCTTCCCGGTCGGTATAAAGGCCGTAGCCCCAGAATATCGTGACATCGGACGGCTGGTTCGGGAAGTGAGGCTGAGCCGCCACTACGCTGCTCATCTTCCATCCTGAATCCTTAAATGTCATAAGCGCACCGCTGCCGGGAATATTGCCGGTGAATGCCTCGATCTTCTTTAAAATCTTGTCGCCACGGCAGGTAACGGTAAAGCTCAGCCAGTTGGACTCATTCTCTTTTGTAAAGAATGGCTCCGGATTGCCGAGACGGCCCGGTTTCTTTGCTGCTATCTTACTCCAGAGCTCGCCGGATATGGGCTTTTGCTGCGGTACCGGCGCAGGGGTATGGAGATCGCCCAGAGTCGCGCTGTCAGTCATGCAGGCGTTAATCATGAAACAGAGATCCTCAGCTCCCAGCTCCACAGTCTCAGTCTCGCCATTATGATTCAGGTGGAGTCTGGTAACCGTGATATCGTCTCCTTCTGCAAAATCTATATCCTCTACCGTACAATTCTCCTTAAATACCACGCCCTCTTTTCTCAGGAACTCTTCTATCGGGCGGATCACGCTGTCGTACTGGTTCAGCGGGCTTCTCGTGACGCCTTCCAGTGTTTCAATTCGGCTGAATTCAAAAATCATTCTGTTCATATACCGGCGGAATTCAAATACGCTGCTCCAGGTCTGGAATGCGAATGTGGTCTGCCACATATGCCAGAAATTCGTTGTAAAGAAATGAGGCATGTCCTTAAACCATTCCTGGATCGTCACATCATCCAGTTCCTTCTCATCGGTACGCAGAAGCTTCAGGATTCTCATTCTCTCAGCCTGGGTAAAGCCCATGCTGCGGACATCCAGAATATTGCCGTCCCTGTCGACCAGACGTGCTTTGGCGCAGGTGGGATGCGCATGGTCGAAATTCAGAATTTCCTCTGTTACGCTTCTGTTCGGCTGTGTTAAGGAAGGAATCGTTCTGAACAGCTCCCAGAAGTTTTCGTATGTCTCTTCGTTCAGCATACGGCCGCCGCGGCATACGAAACCGCCTTCCGGCGTTCCGATTCCATCATTGCTGCCGCCCAGAATATGCATTCCCTCATAGACCGTAATCTGGCTGCCGGGGAATTTACAGTCCCTTATCAGATAAGCGGCTCCGGCCAGGCTGGCCAGACCGCCGCCGATAAAATGAGCCGTCCGTCCGGTATAGTCGCGGCGCTTCATCACAGCTTCCTCTACCGCCTCTTTTTGGATCTCATCTTTCTTTTTCTTCGTGTCGTAAACCTTTTTTGCAGCTACGCCTGCTGCAGCAGCTGCTGCTCCTGTCGCCAGGATGCGCCCCAATTTTTTCTTTCCCATTGGATAGACCTTCTTTCTCTCAAACACTCTTTTGGCCAAACAGATACTTAAGAAATTTTTCCCTGATTTGCCCGTTTCTAACCCTCCCGGAACTGAATTTCCTGTAAATTTGCACGTTCTTGAAATCGGATATGGCATCCTGCAGGGATCTGCGGTACTTGTCTGCCAAAAACAGATTACACCATACATTATACCATATCCGATTCTAAAAGTCACTATAAGTAGTTTTCGTATCTATATCTATTTTTCTGAATATCTGATTAAATAACGGTTCCGGCGGCATAGAATGTTACTGCATCTGATCATTCCATATTTTCCTGATATAGTCTGAGAAGCTTCCTCATCTCCTCCGCAACCGGCTTTGTGTCAAAAGAATACTCTCTCTTTGTCGTTTTCTCCCGCGGCATGTGGTTCTGCATATCAAAATCTCCTACGGAAAAACCGTTGGCATACAAGAACTCCTCCCCGTCAAACTCCAGATTATAGACCCTGTCGTTATATGGCTTCATATAGATATACCGGAGTTCCTCCTCACCGTCCTTCGTGAGAAAGAGATCCGCGCCGTTCAAATCAACCGCGCGCACCGTACAGATGCTGCCGTCCCTTCTCACCCGGACCGGATGGCCTTCTGTCATCAGTATCTCCTTATTGCCCATTGTCTTTACGTATACCATCTCCGCTTCCATTCCGCTGATAATATTTGTAACCCGAATCGGCATTCCGTCCATATTCTGTGCCAGATCGCCTATCCTGATATCTTCTATCGCCCGTTCTGAACCGTCGGCCATAAGGATCCTTGTATCTTTTCCAAGACAGCCAAACTTGATATGGATCTTTTTCACCTTTTCATTCGCCGGATCTTCCGACTCCGTATCCAGATCGCTGGAGACGACAATCGTCACCTGCCCCTCTTCGTATTTCATGGAGCCATGCTTGCATTTGATCGGCAGAATACAGCTAAAATCAGCGAGCATCACTGCGGAAACAATCTTCATCTTCATCAGGTGTTCCCAGTCCGACGGAAATTCATAGGTAATCTTATTCTTTTCTTTTTCATTATAGGTGACAATTATGTTTTTTGCCAGGTCATCTTTATTAAATACAACTGTTCCGTTATCCAGGCTCCAGATTTTCATCTCAAAATCTTTGAAATAAATCCCTTTAATCTTATCTGCCTCATCCACTATAAATTCAAATTCATCATTTAATTCGATTGTGATCTTGGCCGGAATATGAATCTTCACATATACGTCTTTGCCAAGCTCCAGACGCACTCCTGTATATTTGGGATAGTCAGCCGTCTCTCCCCCGTCTGCATCCCTGTCGTACAAAAGCTCTGTGTATTCATGTGACTCATCCTTCGGCTTCGGTGATTCCACAGTTACGGCCTTCACAATGTATTTTGTTCCCTCAATTTTCAGAATATTGCTGTACACTTTTGTTGACTGCGCACATAGTTCTCCCTGGGCATTGACCTCTGCACAGAAAAACTCCGCCTGTGTCTGCAGTTCCCTGTCGTCGGATTGAATCAGCCTGCCCGCATTTACTTTCATGGTATTCTCAATATCCGTGATATTTTCATCAAAGACAGCCATGCTCTCCAGAATCTGTCCGTTTGTGATATCCATGAATTTTCCCATTAAATCAACGCCGAGCATCTCCCTCGTATATCTGCCCGTTATATTCGTAGATACGACCGTGTTCGGATCATACGCAATATCGGATACCTCCATACAGTCCCTGGGGCCTACGAGGTACCCGTCCAGCCTCTCCTGCCGCCCGGCGCCGCTCTTTCTCCACAGCGCGTCGTAAAGCAGAGGACACTCCCGCTTAAATACCTCTTCTCCTCCATACTGGCTGAAAAACACGTCTCTGTGATCTTCTCTTGACAGATCATAGGCGAGAGAACGGCCGTTCTCTTTCAGCTCGCATACAAATTTTTCCCTCAACTGCATTAAATTTCTTTCCATGAAACTTCCTCCCTTATCTTTCATGATATTATGTTACAGGTCAGCCTTCGGCTAAACCGTGATGTTATATTTCTTATGTATAAGACCAGACGCTGCGCCCATCTTCCTCCGGGCTTATCAGCCAGAGCTTTTCATTAAATATTCCCGCGCAGGCAGGCCTCTCCTCCGTCCATGACAGCTTTTCCGGCAGAACGGATTCTTTTGCAAAACCGCCGCTGCCGCGCTTGGCATAGATACCGTCCCGCATAATGAGAAACAGGCCGTCCTTCCTGGACAGAAGCCAGAAATATTCCTTTTCTTTCGGATTCTCCACTTCGTATTTCCAAGTCCAGTCTATCCCGTTGTCCGTGCCAAACAGAAGAATCTTTTTTTCAGTGCCGACTGCCGCCCACACCGCATCCTCCCACTCCGCCAGCTTGACCAGATACGCGTCATCCGTCTCTAACACTGCCATAAGCTGCCATCTGCCATCCGGGAAGTCCCCTTTCCTGTACAGCTCGGCTTTATGGCTGCTGTCAGGCAGAACACAGACCCACACGCTGTCACCGGCTCTGAGTACCGCTGTCTGTCCATCCAGCAAAAATGGGTACCCCCATTGACTGATACGTGCCTCCCCGGCCTGCCAGCAGACCAGGACGCCCGTTCCCATCAGCGTGTCCGTGCCAAACAGCCACAGGCTGTCCTTATAGCCTGCCGTCCCATACGCGCGCCAGGCTCCGGCCTGATCCGACAAAACTTTAAATTCGGTGCCGTCCTTTGCCTCGTACAAAACTGAATCGGAAAACGCATACAGCTTTTTACCGCAGGAGAGAAGTTCCCGGTTCCAGGAGGAAGCTGTATCTTTTTCCGGGAGAAGCAGCTCTTTGCAATGCTGTTCTTCTTTCCACTGTCCCTCGCTCACGTTGATACAGACGCAGGCGCTCGCATGCTGTCCCAGTTTGTTGGAGGCTTTCAGCAGGAAACGGTCCGAACTTCGAAGGCTCACCTCTCTGCTTCCCTTTTCCTCTACCTGTCCAAATCCTGTAAGCATACATTCCTGCGCATTCCTCACCTCCCAGCGAAGAGTCGTCGTTTTTCCCTTCCCAATCAGCGAGTCATCCGCCTGAAACATGATAATCTCAAGCGGCTCCTGCTTATACAGGGGAAGCGTATATTCGCAGTCCTCATATCCCGGAACGTTCTGGATATAAATCTTTGCCACAGTCAGGCCGGCAATCGCATCAGAGATAAGATTTTCCAATAGGAAAGAAATGCTGTACTTTTTCTTAAGCAGTACCGTCCCGCTGGGAATCAGGATAAAATATCCATCCGGCATAAGTTTGATATCCCACTGATACTCCCCCTTTGCCCAGCTCGGGACGATCGCGCTCCCCAGCTCCTCCGAACAGAGGCAGCCCTCCCCGGTTCCCCAGTAAAACCGCACATAAATCCTGGAGAGGCCACTCCACTCCGGCCGGCTCTCTGTCTCATGAATCCCGGGCAGTTCATCCTCTTTCGTCAGCTTAAACTGATTTTTAAAGCTGATATCATCATCCTCCGAGGCATTCATCACATACAGTTCAAGTTCATTTTTATACGGCCTTTTAAAATCTGTGGTGATGTACACCATATTGGCGGGAAACCAATCAAAAATAAGATTTTCCCTCATCTAAGCCTCCCTCCTGCCGCATGGGCAAGACTTCCTTTACTCCCTGCTCATGAAACCGTCTTCCAATCTGTTTTTCTCCTGATGCATCTCCGCTGCCACAGGCGGTTCACCGATCTCCCGCCGTTCCAAAGCACCGTTCTTTCTACAGTACCAGAAAAAGGGTTCTTTCCCTCCTATCTGCGGAATTCCCGCCCGTTCCGGTCCCGTCAGGATGGGATAGATTGGCAGGCGTAGGTTAATGTACTCCAGCGCATCCCTGAAAAAGACAGGATCCGGCTTTTTCTCATAGACCGGAAGAATCCCCGTCCTGATGTGGATACTCCCTGTCACATCCAAAAGAAAGGTGAGCCGCACTTTTTCATGCTGCACTTTGAGTTCCAGGTCACTGTTGCAGGAAAAATAGGGATCCTTCATCGTCTTTGCACCATACGCAGGGTAAAATGTCCGGTAGGTACTTCCCGTCTCCTCCCCTCTGTAATAACCGATCAGCCCGTCCGACGCATATCTCACATCTCCAATCCTTGCCTCATAAGTATTTTCTTCAAATCCGTACGTATTCCTCTTTCCAAAATCCTTCAGTGCCTTAGAATAGGGCAGAAGCCCCTGCCACTTGAGGGAAAGTCCGCCCCGCAGCATGGCAAGCGGTCTTCCAGTCAGCATGGAAAGCTCCTGATCTTCATCGCCGCCTGCGGATATCCGCTCTGAAAGTCTTTCATCAATCAGCTTCAAAAATGCCCGGAACACGCCGTCCCCGCTCTCCGTCATTCCGTGGATAAAATGGCGCATGTGTCCGGAAAGCGTTCTTTTCTTCCCATCCTCCAGCGCGGTAAAACCAGCACGCGTGCTTCCATCCGGAAGCCAGACAAGATGCAGATTTCCCTCATACCCGCCCGCTTCGTCATAAATACTGATCCGGCTGTTCAGGAAATCCGGCATGAGGTAACCGCAGACAGGGGAAAATTCCGGCGCTTTTTCCTCCCAGTCAAGGCAAAGGCTGCCGGGTCCGGAAAGCCTCGGCGGCAACACTCCATATTCCCCGCCGCCTTCCGGCCTTATGGATTCCGCTACCGCAATATCATTCAGATAACTGTCAAGCTCCGCTGTCTGCCCGAAGGTGTCTATCATCCTCAGTGCGTCCGGGCGGATGAATCCGGCTCTGACGGGAAGAAATTCCATGTTGACATTCAATGAAAGCTCCCCGTAATCTCCGACTTGAGCCCGCACAGCATCGGCAAAGCTGACGGCTGTCTTTGTCACCCCGAATATAGGGAAGGATACTGCCTGATCCTTGCAGAGAAATGCCTCGTTCAACCCGCTCATGTTCTGGGAAAGAACCGGAAGCTCCTTTGCTTTCCCGGCAATGGCGCTCAACTGCCGGTACAGCGTCTCATTATACCGGAATGTCTCTATATGGCGGGTTATGGCATCGCTCAGTCCCTGGGCCGCGTGAGGGGTTATAATCATGCGCCCTCTGTACTGTTTCAATTCCCCTGCCTCTCCCGCGCCTTTGTAAGAATAATCGATATCGCCGAGTCTCCAGTCTTCCATCGTGTTATCCGGGTCAGCCTGCGTCCTTGAGGGCAGGAAATGGAGCCGCCAGTCTAAAAACAGCGGATTCCACGGCGGATGAAAACAGGTGACTGAGACGGCGGACGGCAGCGTACCTGTATATTCTTTCCCTGAGCCTCCCTCCGCCAGATAGAGGAACGCAGTCTCATCATATAATTGATAAGCAGCCTGAGGGACGTCCGCTCTCTGTGTGAATTCATCACAAAACGGCTTTATCGTTTTGCTGTCCCAGGATATTTTACCGCCTCCCTCCATAAAGGAGACGGAGGTGATCACCTCCCGCTCCCTGCGCACTGACAAAAGCCCGTCCTCCCGGAACCTGCCGTCTGTTCCAAACAGTTTTGTCCTGCTGACGCCCTCTCCCGCAGCCAAAATCACAGGAACTTCCGGAAAGAAAAATTGCTCCTGCGCCATTTTAAACTCCGGTGTGAAGGACTGATCCGCCAGAAGCGACTTAAGGTTCTCCTGCTGTCTTTGCCTCTTTGCCTCCTTTCCCAACCATTCCTGTCTGTAAGTTTCAATTTCTCCGAGAATCCGTTTTCCCTCTTCTAACAATTCCTCCTGCGACAGAGGCTGTTTGATAAAAGGAGGCGGCGGATAACTGTACAACAGCATATAGGTGTACCAGACATCATACAGCTCTGTTTTCTTCGATTCCACGATATCAGAGAGTGACTCCGCCTCTTTTTGAAGCTTATTTAAGGCAGAAACTGCTGCCCTGACCGATTCTTCAGGGCTGTTTTTATTGCCGTCGGCCGGCCTCAGAAGCCATTCTCCGCTTTTTCCCGACTCGCCAAACCGGCCCCGGTGAAGCCGATCCTCGGTTTTGAGGATTCCGTCTATCTCCCCCAGTTCCCCCAGGAGATCAGACTGGAGAATATTCAAAATCCGTTCCAGCTCATACATATCTCTGCCGTTTTGACGGGATATCTCCTTCGCCGCCAGGGCGGACAGCGCCTCGGCCGAGGAATAGCCAAGTGCCACGCGGACCGCTCCCTCCGGTCCGCCGGTCGGATAATCAGCATCCTCCCCCTCCCACTTTACGTGGAACACCGCGCCGTGCAGCAGCAGATCCGAATCATTTTCTTCCCTCCATCCCCCGCCCAGGAAGAATCCCATCTCTCTCAGTTTTTCTTCGTATTCTGTCCCGGTAAGCCCATATAAAGGAGAATTTTTCCGTTCCGCGTACCAGCCGGCCACCGTGTAGATCAGCTCTCCCTCCTTCACGTCCTTCAGATCGTCGTGAAATCCGAACACGCTTCTGCAGGTCTGGTAGCAGGCGGCAAAATACGGCGTCCCCGCCCCCAGAACCGTCAGTTTTGAAAGATACTCTCCCGGCGGCGCCGTATTCTCATATGGATAGGTTCTTCCCAGATAGCGGCATAAATTCTCTTTGTCCGAAAATTCCGGTATGGAGATACTCCCCACATTATCCCTGCCAACGTAGCTGCTCTCCAGAATCCATGACTTATGCGTGATTACCGGCTTATCGGGCGTTGATTTTACGATGGTGAGCCTTGTCACAAGGTAACGGTCCGGCACTGCGGGATAGTCAAAGCCATTTTCCGTCTCCATGCCCTGGGTCAGCCCGTCCGGCAGAATAAAATGCAGATGGACGCCGGCCCCGGGCGCGGCCCTTTTTTTGAATGGCTGCGGTTCTATCACACCACCGAGGAGTGAGACACCGTTCAGCAGTTCATAATTTACCGCTATATCCGCATACTCTCTGGAATTCCCGAACCGGTTTACGATGAGGGCCTCCACTGTCATAGGCACCAATATCATGTCTTATCCTCCTCCCGGCAAAACTTGACCTCCGATGCGCTGCAAAGCATCTCCAGAGCAAATTCTGCGGACGTAAATTCGTTATGATCGGTATGAAGTTTCTCCATAAACATCGAGGCGAGAGATAAAACATCAACCGTCCTGCCCGCTCTCACCGGTACAGGGTACAGCTCATCCGATAATTTGTCGCCCGGTTTTTTATCTCCCTCCGCCTTGATCCGCCTGATATAAATTCTTCCATCCACGGTACGCGTTCCGAAATGAAGTCCCTCCGAAGGCTCCGTCACAATCACCTCGTTTACGCTCCCGTCAAAAATCCCTATCATAACGGTGTCAGACAGCGCTTCCAGCCTGAGAAGCTCACGCTCCCGGCTCCCTTCCCGCCCCTTTACCTCCATTCCTTTATAAGCTCCAACGAGGCGTGAGCGAATCAAAAATCCCATAAAATCCGTTTCCGGCTGAAGATTCTCCTTAGCCTTGCACTTGATAAGATGGTTTTCATGCATCCGCTGCCTTCTGGGCCGGCGAAGGCGGTTCGCTGCTTTCTCACGAAAAAGTCCGGCGAAAGCCCCGGAAAGTTCCCGTTCCGCAGCAATGCCTCCTCCTATACTCAGAGCGCCCTCCACCATCGCCTCAATCCAATTTTGATCCAGATGAAAAAAACGTACGGATTCCATGGGAAGGAATCGCTCGTCAGGCACGAGGTATTGAAACGGAACATCATATAAAAGCCATGTCTTTGCAATCCAATCAAGAACACTGTCCGGCAGCTGACCGGCTGTCGTTGCCTCAAACGGGAACTTTCTGTCACTTCTGTCTGTATCCATCCAGGATTTCATGATTCTCCTCCTCTTTTACAGGGCCGAATACCGACGCGGCGTCCCCGCCGCCAACCAGCCATTTTCCGAGATCGCCGGCCAGATATTCCATAAAGCCTGTTCTGATGCTGCCCTGATGCTCCCTGTCCTCTTTCCCTGCCGAAACAGAAAATGCCTCAAAATGTTTCTTAAGGATTTGAACTTCCCCCGCTCTTCTGCGCTCACAAAAAACCAGTTTTCTCCACCGGCAGAGCTCTCCTGCCGCCGCTTTGCTGTTCAACATCATAAGACGGCCGAGCTGCCAGGCCGCGGCATACTTCATATCAAACAGCTTGGTCTCCCTGTCATAAAGGATCCGGCCGTCCGCTCCGGCGTTTTGCCCCTGAAGGGAGCTGTCCGGCTTCTCCGGAGTAAGCGGTCCCCGGTACCAGGACGCGGTCTGTTCCCCCGTCCTGACAATGTGATTCAAAACAGTATATCCTTTTTGCAGCCGTTCCACAGCATGGGCCGGACCGCCTGGCAGCGGCTCCCCGCTCTGGTACAGGCTGAGCCTCCCTGAATCCAGTTTTTCCGTCAGGGTGCGGAAACTCTCCTCCGATGATTTTCTCGAGGAAAATTCCCAGTGATACAGAGATACCATCTGAATCCAATCCTCATTCTTCCAGGCCTCCTCCCGTCCTCCGGGAAGGTAACCGGAAAATCCCTCCAATGAAACCAGATGGGCGGTGCAGCGCACCGTCCTGTTCACCGCCTGGGGAAAACGGCTGCACACAATAACGCCAAAATATCCGGGATGTGCGATTATGTTATCCGGCCTTTCATGCAGATCCGTAATCCGGACATGCGCCAGCCAGGGCAGCTCCGCTTCCATCGGAACTGCTTTCTTGAACAGTTCCGGACTCATCCGGATCACACTGCATGTATTTTCCCAGTCTTCGCCGGGCTGTAATCCTGTTCCGGCCAAGGGAAAAAAGCATTTTTCTTCTTTGTTCAAAAGCTTTTGCAGAGTGACTTCCGACAGCTTTGGTTCCTCATCCTCATCAAACAGCAGCAGCGCAATCCACGGAGTTTGATTCTTCACCGGTGTATTTTCTCTAAGCGCCGGGCCGCCTCCGATCCGCCGGTCCCACGGATACGCTTTTTTATTAAAAATGATGTGAGGCAGTGTAACCCCATAATCGGACACCATACCGGCCGGTGGATAAGCTTCGTATATCTCCCCCGGTTCCAATTCAAACCGCTTTTCTCCCGCAAAAAAGCGGAACTCTGCTCCGGGTATCTCCTCCGCCACAGGGCTTGTCACATTCTGATGCACTTTAACCCGATATTCTCCGGCATCCGCCGCAGGCGGCGAGGATGCCATAAACTGCATTTCTCCATACTCTTTCATCATTCTTCTCCATAAACGGCTATATCCCTGCAGAATGTAATCTGTTCCGTGAACAGATTCTCCGCATTTTCAGCCAGGCTGCCGATCCGGCCGTCACCCTCCAGCTCCATCCCCCTGTCATTCAGCCACAGCAGCAGCTTTCTTCTGTCTTCCACTGCGGCATCCGCCATGGCGGTCTTCGAAAATTCCTGGTTTGACAGCTCTTTGTCTTCCTCCTCTTTTACCCGGTAAACAGGGCGGCAGAAACACCAATCTTTTAAAACGGCTTCCTCCTCCGCCATTCGGTCAAGATCCACCGGACTGTCGGGGAACACATAGACTTCCGTCTCCTTCGGCGTTAACAGAACGCCGGTCAGAGCGTGTTCTATCATAGAACCGTCACAAGACAATTCCTTCCCCCACAGCGCGGCCGGAATATTCTCATACTGCTCCTCAACCAGAAAGGTATCATGTTTCACCGGCTTCCATACTCCAGCTCTATCCTGCTTTTTCACCGTCACAACCGTCTCGCAGGACAGCGGGACTCCGCCCATGGGCAGAATAAACAGGCTCTCGTTTCCTCCGCGGCATGGAGGTTTGCTGTTTATATGAAATGCGGCATTCGGCACCTGCGTATGGATTGACAGCTTAAAGCCCTCTCCGCGCACAAGGCTGACCGGCATCTTCTCACTGTCTTTCGTTTCCTCTATAAGGCCGTCACTCACTGTGACCGTGGCATAATTTTTACCTGAGCCGCAGTCCGGCGAACCGGTTTTACCCTGTTTTGCGTCACCGGGAACGCACTGTTCCAGAAACTCTTCAAAGGTCAGATATTTTATACCGCTGTTCCCGCTGCCAAACTTTATCGTAAAAGAGATGATCCACCACTTCACCTTCATTTTCCCGGTAAACTCAGGCCCCCAAAGACTCAGCGCCGCCGATAGTTCAAGCGTAAATGTATGATGGACAAACAGGCAGTCCACCCGGTAGGATGCGCCGATTCCAGCCGCTATCCCTATCTGATAGTAGAACGGCTTCCAATACATGAGAAAGTCGGCCCTGGCATAAAACCATGCGCTCAGATTTCCATTGGCATATCTGGCGTCAATTCCTCCTCCGGCCATGATGCAGGACGGCGTCAGCGCAAAATACAGCCCGCCTGAAAAACTCAGATTCCGATTTACCATCCAGGAAAAGCCAAGGCGTTCCACTTCCGGATAATGGGAAGGCCTCTCAAAGCCGTTATGATATCCGCCGAGCGTCAGAACGAAATCCCCCTTGTGAACTCCCCCGTACCAGACATAAAAAGCAAATCCCCCTGTCAGGTGGCAGTCCGGGGAAAACAGGTAAGATTCATTAGTCAGCGCCGCTCTTAAGGAGAAAATCCCTTCCTCCGGGCAGATTACGGCTTTTAAGGATAACTCCGCCTTTGCAATCGTGCCGAGCGTCATCTGTCCCAATCCCAGCAGGGCGATTTCCAGATGATTTCCTACTGATACGGTTAAAATGGCAAATGATTTTACCATCTCAAAGGACGTAAAGCGGATTCCCGCGGCCAGCCACATCTCCTCCCCGGAGATTTTCATGTACCGCTCCTTTAGAGTGCGGATCAGTTCTGCCTCGTTTCCTTCCTCATAAACCATACGAATCAGCGGAAACTCCGCGACCTGCCCGATGTCGGGGAGAAGGAGCCCCCTCTGATACCCAAACCCGGCCGCCACGCCGGTCACGTAGAATGCAGGCGGTCCACCCAGCATCTTTCTGAGCACTCCGTAGGCGAACACGGAAGGGCTGCCTTCTGTCTCTGTGTAAGAGCCGATGACAGTCAGGCTTAAATCACCTGCCCGCAGAAGCAGGCTGCCGTCAAATTCAAGAGGCCTGTCCGAAGTTTTCATGAATGAACCGCCCAGAGAAAAGGAGGAGGTGTTAAACGACAGCTCCATACCTTTAAGAGAAAAGGAAAGATTTCTGAAATCCGAAAGGTCCATTGAAAATCCAAGTCCCAGAAACCGGATTGCCATCATTTTGCAGCACACAGCGGTATCCACCATAAAAGACAGCCGGTCTTTTTCATATCCGATTCCGATGCGCACAAGCTCTAGCGGGCCGAGCGTCAAGTCCGCCTTCAGCCAGCATATGGTGTCTGCGTCTTCATAGGCGACTTGATTAACTTTTTCATCCGCTGTTTCCCACAGCCCCTCACAGGCTGACTCAGTCCCGGCCGGTTTGCAAAGGTGCAGGGTAAAGGGAAGCTGCCGCATAGGCGCGTTTAAGCTGCCGCACAGCGTCACTCCCGTTCCGGTCTGATACAAAAGGCTGATGCCGTTTAGGAAGAGCCCGTCAAGAGCATGCATGCTCTCCCCTATGACAGGCAGTGAGCTCAGGCGTATCTCCGGAGCCAGGCTGACCCCGGCCCGGAATGTTACCGGCCGCACTCTGCCGTCCGCCTCCAGAAAGAGCTCATTGTCATTTCTAAACCAGGCGCGGACGGCAAAGTGATTCTGTCCCATATCATAGTCCACAGATACAGTATAGACCGGAACGCCAATCGCTTTCAGGATATCCGGGGCCTCTCCCACGGACAGAAGATTCCACAGGGACATGAGTCCAAATTCTTTCCCATTGTAAAATACGCCGGAGAACCGCCAGGAATTACCCTCCCCGTATTTTAGAGCAGAGAGGTACAAATCCTCTTCTTCATAGCTTAATTTTCCCCGTATCTGTAACGACTCCCCGCCTCCTTTTCCTCCAACTGCGTAACCGTCAAAATCAAACCCAATCTCAGACAGTGTCAGACTTTCGATTCCCATCAGCCGGAATGTCCCGGTCATGGTAACGGAAAACTCCAGCCGGTCAAGCGGCCAGAGGCCGGCTGGCAGAAGAAGCAGCAGACGTTCCAGCTTAAGGCCGCCAAGAGCCAGTATTTCGTCCGGCAGGAGCTCGTCCAGCTTAAGGCCGAATAAGCCTCCGAAATCCTCAAGAGACGGAAGCTCTGCCGGAAGTTTATCTGCGCTGATACACAGACGCCCTCCGCTGTACGCCAGTAAGAATGCCAGCTCCTTTGTTCCGATAAAAACGCTCCCCAGGATTCCAAAGGAGCCGTAAGGGCCGCGGTCACAAATATGCAGGCCCGGATGTCCGATTTTAAAGTTTCCAAACAGCGTCCAGGTTCCTTCCGCCGTCAGAGACGCCTCCAGGCGGCTCGGGTCTTCTTTTGACTCCGTCTCATAGACTCCGTTCATGGACGCCGACGGAAGCGCCGGAAGCATCTCAGACGGAAATGTCTGCCCCGACAGGGCCAGAAGCATAGCCGCAGCTTTGCCGAAAGACGGCAGACTGCCGCCTGACGGCTCTGCCGCAGCTTTCCAGCGCCCGGCCTTCTCATCATAGACGGTTACGGCCGGAAAAGTCACATCATATTCCCCCTCAGGCAGCGCTTCCGACTGCATCCGGACATCACCTTCTATCTCATCGGAAAATGGCATCTGCACATACTTCTCCAGTTCCTCAACCGATGAGAGCTCACACTCCTCCCCATTGATATAAAATATCGTATGCCACCTGTTTTCTGCGAATTCCCACTGATATTCCAAACGATACCGATCCATCCCGCATCTCACTCTCTGAAAGCCTTTGCTTTTACAGCAATTTATGTATGCATTTTTAATTTTTCATTGCAATAAACATTCATTTCTTATATGATACTATATATGTACAGTAATATTCAATATATATCCATTTATTTCGGAATTTTTATGCAACAGTTCGCTACTGTTCACAGGGTAATGTTCCGCGAGGTGTTTTCGTGTGTATTTCACACGAAAATCCCGAGTTATACGGCGCGACGTGATGAAAAGTGAACTTTTCACCACAATCAACGGCTCTTTTTGCCGTTTCTGGGCATCGCGAAGCGTGTTATGGAACTGGTAGATTTTTATATCGGAGGAGTCTTTATGCATTTTTATTATTTCACTTTTGACAGCGCCGAGCCAGCCGTCAGAATGAATCTGGCCGGTCAGGAATATGGCATTGAGGCGGCGCTTGGGGAACTTGGATTTGAACCGGCGCTCTCTTCTCTATGGATTGGAAGGAAACATTTTCATTTCCTGAGTGAGATAGATTTATCAGAACATGATATCAAAAAGCTGAATCTGAGACTGTATCAAAACCAGGCGGTTCAGACCCTCTGCGAAAGGTTTGGGAAAACAGAGGACTCGGACTCCCCTCTTCCTTTTCGGATACAGACTGAATTTTCATGGAACGCCGTTATAGAAAATTTTGATACGGGAGATCCGTCCGTCACTTACGCCGAAATGCAGCTGTTCAATTTTGCAGATGTGGAACCGCTGTTTGATGATTTCTGCTATTACGATGAAATAGAGGACGGCCCCTTTAAAAAAGCGTTTCATGCCTTCCACACCTGCGGAATCTCAAGCAGGGTGTTCCAGCTTGCCAAACTCGAATATCTTGCCACCCTTCCCTGTACATGCGGACTCTGCGCATTCACTGATAATTCCTGGCATTTTTATCAGATCGGAGTCTTCTACCAAATCGACGTATCGGACGATCCAAATCGCTTCAACCGCCCTGTATCTCTTGGCTTTGAACAATATTCCCCCGTCTTGAATGCCGATAATATCTACGCTTTTCTGGCTTATGCAATTGTAAACGGAAGCTGCCTTCTCCATATGTCTCCCGTCCCGTACCCGGCCGGTTTACTGTTTTCTCCGGTTGAGATTACAGGGCAGGCTACAGGGGAAGAGCGCCCCCTCTCCGCCCCGGCCCCATTCAATGCGGGAACAACCTTCGATGAGGCCTTTATCTACAATGTGGGTCAGGCCCTTTTAGTAGGCCTGTTTGATCAGGGACTGCTGCGGGGATTTTTCGATTTTGGCCTTCCTGACGGATTTAATAAACGGCATTTTCTGGCTCCGGGCTGTAATGCCGCTGCCGCCGCCATACAATGGCTGATCGCAAATAATCCTACCACCTCCTCCATTATCCTGTCACACTGGCATTTGGATCATACGAACATGGCGGTTCAGGTCCCAGCCTGCTATAACCTGAACTGGTATGCCCCATCCGGGTATAGCAGCCCCAGTGCCATGAAAATCAATCATTTTATTGCCGCGAATGGCGGCACGCTGACCTTGTACACAGCCGTCTCTGCCATGCCAAACTTTGGCATTAACCTTTCCATCCACAAAATCACTACTGTTGGCTCTACCCACCCGCATCACAATGGTATTTTTGCCGAACTTGTTTTTGCAAACGGGAATAAAACGATGCTGGCGGGAGACTGCCTCCTTTCCGCCGTCTCAGCAGCAGCAACCGCAGCTCCTTATCATTATATGCAGGCTTCCCATCACGGCGGCGTCTACTATAGAACTACGGCTGCCAGAAATCCGGCGGATATACCTGCCTGCTTGCCGCCTCCGGCAGGTTTTGCACTTGTCTATTACTCCTACTCATTCCCCAACAGGCATCATCATCCGTCCTATGTAGCGGATTACATCGGGCAGGGATGGGTTAACAGACGGGATACCCACGGCGCCCCCGGACTCCCTGCGCCGGTTCCCCCTGCGCCGCCGCTTCCCGCCGTGCTTGTGAACGGGGTCAGAGGATATTCCATTACATAAAAATTTATGCCCGGCCCTCTTCTTTCTTTGATTTCCTCCCTGTCCCGACCGCCATGGCGAGGACAGGAGAAGTAAAAACAGCCGGAGCTTTGAAGAATATGCATCTCTTCAAAACTCCGGCTGCTTTTACTGCCTCATTGAGGGCGGTAACCTGTGCGCAGAGCGTGCAGATTATCGATGTTTCTCCTATGCCGCCCCGCCTGCCGGTCCAATCTGCCCTCCCAGGCTTTCATCGGAGGCCGGTCCGTTTCCGCCCGAAATGATGCCGGGGTCGTCGTCCATCTCAATAAAATCATCCTCATCCGGCTTCTGTCCCTCCGTACTGATCCCCAGCGTCTCCTCCATATACCGGTACAGGGAGGGGCTGAGCTTTTTCATATCGGCTCTCACCTCCGGCTTGCAGTAATTCTCAAACAGGTTTCCGAACAGCATGGAAGAATCGTTGTCAAAATAAGATGGAAGAGGCTGAGCTATCCCACTATCCATCAGGTACTGCTGGTAGTCGGCCATAAAGGCATTTTCCTCTTTATCATTTCCGGTTGCCGAGGCCACATACTCGCCAAAGGCCAGGGCCAGCGACTCCGGTTTTGTGAATTTCAGTTTTTTGTAATGGGTATCCGTCTTATGATATACATAATAAATCCCCTGCTCGGTCCGGGGGGCGGAATAATATTTCTTATCCGTGAAAAACATAAGCTCCCAGCCTGACTCATTAAATTTGCGGATCCATTCTCTTGGGATTCCTTCCATGGCCTCCGTGATCCCCTTCTTTTCCTCAGCCGTGGGCCTCCTTTTCCCCTGAATCGTAATATCATACTGCTTATCCCGCAGTCCGTTTTCATCATAATAATTCATTTCCACATACTGATTGGCCGCCATCTGGCCGTTTTCGTAAAAATAATATTTATGCGCATCAACCATGCGGTACCCACGGTTGTACATCTTATATTTGGAATCAAACCAATACCAGGCGCCTCCGGCATGGAGCCACCCCTTTGTCAGCTCCCCGTCCTCCGCCGCATGGTACCAGCACTCATCATCCTCATCATAGGCCCAGCCGACAGCCATGGCCCCGTTTCCTCCGAAATAGTAGGTTTTGGATCCGATTCGCTTAACACCTGTCTGCATATATCCGCTGCTGCTGAAATAATACCAGCAGCCGCCGTAATACAACCAGCTCTTTTTGAGGCAGGTTCCGTCGGTGAGCCGGTACTGCCAGTCTTCCCCGTCGCCTTCCCACTCCCCGTCAACAGAAGGGTCCGGCTCTCCCGAAGTCTCCGCCGCCTGTCCGTCTATTTCCGCCTGCTGCTCTGCGTCCGCCGAAGCCGTCTCCTGCACAGGAAGTGTTTCCTGGCCAAACACCGTACCGGATGACAGGATCATCATCAGGCAGACAGAAAAAAATAGAAGCCCATATTTATTCAAAACACAGCGCCCCTTTCCTGTATGTTCATCTAATTGCTTGTAACAGTTACGACAGCATGAACTGTTACTGCTGTTTCTATTATTTTATCGCATGGCAGGTGAAAAGTATAGAAAAAAATTCTTACATCATTTATAATAATATTACAGTTTTCTGTCCACACTCCGCAAAAAACGGCGCAGAGAATTGATCGATTTTTATGAAAGCGAGGTTTTCCCATGAGACATAAACGACTGCTGGCCATGGCTGCCGCCATCCTGCTCCTGCTTCTTTACGCATCCACAATCGTCTTCGCCCTGATGGACAGCCCTCTGTCCCAGAGCCTTTTAATGGCTTCCCTCTTCTGCACGATCGTGGTTCCGTCCATTCTGTATGGATACTATGTCATAATAAAATATAGAAAGGACAAGAAATAACCGTTGATAAATATTTTCAATACAAATATCCCGGCGAAAACCCGAATCGAATCATAAGCAGTAACACAGCAAGACTTCAAAGGAATATTTTATTGGAATTTGAACATAAAAAGCAGGTACGAGTGCTCTGCCCCCCTGTCAAGTAGACAGGGGACAGAGCACTCGTACCTGCTTTTCAATCAGCGTTCAAAAGAAACAGTTCCTGCGTCCCTTTGCAGCCTGCTATTTTCTCATGATAATCTCATCCCGTCCCGGTCCATTGGAAACCATCGTGATCGGAACGCCGATTTCCTTCTCAATTTCTTCAATATAAGCGCGGCACTCCGCCGGAAGCTCATTGTAATTGCGGATACCGCGGATATCGCATTTCCAGCCCGGCATCTTCTTGTAGACCGGTTTTGCTTTTTCCAGCTTACATGTCACAGGGAAATCTTTTACAATCTCGCCGTCTATCTCATATCCGGTACAGATTGTAAGCTCGTCCAGATAGCCCAGTACGTCTAATACCGTAAGCACTGCCTCTGTCGTTCCCTGGATACGGCAGCCATATCTGCTGGCGACGGCATCAAACCAGCCCACGCGTCTCGGACGGCCTGTTGTCGCGCCGAATTCCCCCTTATCGCCGCCGCGGCGCCTCAATTCGTCCGCTTCCTCTCCAAAAAGCTCACTCACGAATGCGCCTTGGCCGACTGCGCTGGAATATGCCTTTACCACAGTGGTAATATTCTTAATTTCATAGGGAGGGATACCCGCTCCAATGGCGCCGTAGGCCGCCAATGTGGAGGAGGAAGTCACCATCGGATAAATTCCGTGATCCGGATCTTTCAAAGAACCAAGCTGGCCTTCCAGAAGAATATTCTTTCCTTCCTTAAGCGCTTCGTAAAGATAAGCGGATACATCGCAGACATACGGCTCCACCATCTCTTTATATTTCAACAGCTCTGCGAACAGCTCTTCCGGATCCAAAAGAGGCTTATGATAAAGATGCTCAAGAAGAACATTCTTTGTCTCACATACCCTGCTGATTTTTTCCCTCAGGCTGTCGGCGTCGAACAGCTCGCTGACCTGAAAACCAATTTTTGCATATTTATCTGAATAGAACGGCGCAATACCCGACTTGGTGGAACCAAAGGACTTTCCGCCAAGGCGTTCTTCCTCGTACGCATCGAACTGAACATGGTAAGGCATCAAAATCTGGGCCCTGTCAGATACCAGAATCCTGGGCTTCGGAACCCCTTTTAAAATCAGATCATTAATTTCATTAATAAGATAAGGGATATTTAACGCGACACCGTTACCGATGATACTGGTCGTATGATCATAAAACACCCCCGACGGAAGCAGATGAAGGGCAAAACGGCCGTAGTTGTTAATTATGGTATGACCGGCGTTGCTTCCTCCCTGAAACCGGATAATAATGTCCGACTCTTTTGCCAGCATATCCGTAATTTTGCCTTTTCCTTCGTCTCCCCAGTTTGCTCCTACAATTGCTCTTACCATGAATCTTTTCCTCCTAGGAATCATTGCACTGTTACTGTGCGTTAGTCATATGTCTAGTACAGCGTTGCATTCCTTGAAGACAATTAAACAGGAATGCTTACACGACTAGAATACACGAATTTATCTCATAAGTAAAATCAATATTATTTATGTTTGTCATAATCTACAATTATCTTAATGATGTCGTTCCGTTTTAACACTTTCAGCGGAGCAGTCATTTCAACCCGTTAACTCGTCAAACAGCTTTGCCGCTGCCGGTGACATATAGGCCTTATCCGAGGTTACAAGGCAGAACTGCCTGTGGGGCATCTCCTCCTCAAATTCCAGCCTGAAAACGCGGTTCAGTTCAAGCGCTTCCCGGGCAAACCCCGACATCAGGCATCCGACACCCAGATTACGTCTGGCAAACTGGACAATCATATCACTGGTAGCCAGCTCAAATTCCGGCTCCAGAAATATCCCCTTTTCTTCCAGGAACTGATCCATGAACCGCCTGGTACTCGTTTTCTTCTCAAGAAAAATACAGGGATATTCCAGCAGTTCACGGTAATTCACTTTACGGCCGCACAATTCCTCTCTGAATTTGGGACCGGCAATAAAAATATTCTCCACCTCTTTCACAGGGATGCTCTTTACACCCGGTTTTGCCTCAAAAGGCGTACTGATAATACCGAAATCGATTCTTCCCTCATTCAGAAATTCCAAAGTTTCCGGTGTCGGTCCATTGGAAACATTCACCTTGATTTTAGGATATCTCTCATGAAACCGTTCCAGATAAGGGAGAAGATAAAACTGCAGCGTCATGTCGCTGGCTCCGATCCGGATTTCCCCCGTCTCCAAATCCTGTATTCTCTTCAGAGTATCTTCCCCATCATAGATAGATTCAATACCTCTTTTTACATAAGAATGAAGAACTTCACCTTCTCTGGTCAGCTTTACACCTTTGGAAGTCCGCAGAAACAGCCGGCATCCCAGCGCCGTCTCAAGCTGGTGCACCGCCTGGCTCACAGCCGGCTGGGAAATGCAGAGTACTTCCGCAGCCGCCGTGATTCCTCCGCATCTGCATACGTAATAAAACACCTTATAATATTCGAGATTGATTTTTCCATGTTTATCCATCTTCAGCCTCCCTGTTTTCTATCATTCGGACTCTTACAGTGTATTTGATTCCCGGGGCTGAGTCAATCTCAAATGGAGATTTAACTTAGGTGTGGAGGACGCGTCCGGA
>NZ_KE992872.1:0-47387 GCF_000466485.1 [Clostridium] symbiosum ATCC 14940
TTCCGGACGCGTCCTCCAAACCTCAGTTAAATCCCCATGTTCCTGTGACCAATAGCCTTATGACTCGTCTGGGACCTCCTCCCCCTCACTGAGCAGTCCGGAGGAATCCAGCCAGCAAAGCCGTCCCTCTTTCATAGCTGTTCTGTCTGCCGCCATATAACCGTCTGCGTCAAAATAATACCAGTTTTCATCCAGATACATCCAGTTATCCTGAGGAAATGTCCCATCCTTCAGCCAGTATCTCCATCCCTCCTCACAAAGCTCCCAGCCGCTTTGGTTCTCATCCCTGTCTGCGTATTCCATACGGTTCTTACCGGCCTTGTCTTCGTCCAGGGACAGCCATTCCGATTCCACCGGAATCCCCTTTTTATCATTGATGGAAAGGGGATAAACCTTATAATGATAAATTCCGCGTTCCCGCATCAGCGGTGAAAAATCATAGGTGGTTCCCTGGGTTTTATGGGGATGGCCTATCCGTTTTGAATTTCTGTAAAGAAGAACCATATAGGCATATGCATTGTCTGCTTTGTCCCATTCTGCCATTGTTTCCCGAAACCGGGCATTCCCGATTTCTCCGGTTACATCGCAGAGTCCTTCCGCTTTGACGGACAGGCTCAGCGTCCCTCTTCCGTTCTTTCTGACTGCCTTGCTGCACGACGCCCTGATGCCGGTCAGCCTGATATCCGACTGGGTCATAACCGCAAATTCATTTCCCTCTAGTGCCGTCAGTTCCACCTCATAAATATCCTCCTCATTTTTTTCAATGCCGCTGACTTCGTAAGCCTCACTGTCTGTCTGAAACTCTGCCTCCGGCCTTCCGCTTTCATCGAAGTCTTCGGCCGTAAGCCTGAGCCTGACCTTTTTTATCTCTGCCGCCATGGCGGGGAAATTCCCCGTCACGGCAAGCAGACAGGCTGCTATTGCAGAAAATATCTTTTTACCTGTCCTTTTTCTCATTCTTTTTTATCCTCCCTGCTTCTTTTGTTTCTCCTTGACCACAGCATAATTGTTCCGCATAAAAGGAGAACTGCCAGAATCAGCTCCCCGGCCCGTCCGCCGCTGTCTCCGGCCGGAGCCAGCGGAGAAAGCCGTTTCCTCTTAAGGAATATATTTCCTGTCCCTTTCAGATTTCTGTCATAATGAACCGTAATTAAACCAGCCTTTTCTGACAGCGGGTAATTCGGAATCTGAATTTCTTTTACTGTGCCCTCGTTTCCTGTTACGGTAAATTGATATTCGTCCGGGGAAGGGCCGTATCCCTGTGGTGCTTTTATTTCCATCGCAATATAGGTTCCCGGCCCGGGCAGTTCGAGCCGCACACGTCCTCCGTCTCCTGTGGATACATTTTTTAAGAAACGGCCGTCCCCGTGATAGATGGCAAATTCGGCTCCGGGCAGGCCTTTCATCGTGACCCCGTCGTATTTATGGAGGATTACAGTCAAATCACTGTCCTTACCGGTTTTATCC
Source organism: [Clostridium] symbiosum ATCC 14940 (assembly GCF_000466485.1). Lineage (GTDB taxonomy): Bacteria > Bacillota > Clostridia > Lachnospirales > Lachnospiraceae > Otoolea > Otoolea symbiosa. Next base: position 1,468 of record NZ_KE992872.1, read on the forward strand.
GGCGGATTTTCAGGCTTCTTTCTGTCTTTCATCCTGACCGTAATCTTCTCTTCTCCGGCAGAAACCGTAAATTTCACAGGCTCCGCCCTCTCATAGCCATATGGCGCTTCCTCCTCTATAGCCGTGTAAGTCTCTCCCTCCTTCAGGATCCCCGTGACCTCATGCGCAGCGTCATCCCGGCTGAGGAACCGGTATACTTCTCGTCCTCTCCTATCCTCAATCCGTATTAACGCGCCTCCCAGAAAGCCCGTCTCCGTCGTTCCATCCGCCTCCAGGCCAATCTTTTCTATTAAAACACTGGTGGGAACGTCCATCATTACGACCTGATCCATGCTGCCGTCTTCTGACACTGTGAAGGTCACCGGTTCCGCCGTTCTGTACCCGGCAGGCGCGGTAATTTCCCGCAGAATATAGGTTTTACCGGCCTCCAGTTTCCCTTTCAGCACATGGGCGGTTCCATCCGACACCCACTTTTCTATCCGGATGCCGCTTTCATCGGTAATTTCCAGCTCTGCTCCTGACAGCCCTTCTTTTGTCTCTGCGCTGATTTTAGAGACATCCACCCTGGTGGGCCTGTCACTCACTCTGATTAATGTATCGGCGCCGTCTTCAGAAACCGTAAAAAAGAGATCCTCTGCCCTTAAATATCCCTTCGGCGGACTTATTTCAGTCAGGCAGTAGGTCTTTCCCGGTTCCAGTAAAGCCGATGTCTCATGCAGCTGTCCGTCGGATATCCACTCATCAAGGATTGTCCCGCTCTCATTCTTCAATTGAAAATGGGCGCCGGGAAGCTCGTCCACACCATTCACCTCCGTTTTGCCAAAGAGAACACGGACCGGCTGATCTTTCATATCCAGCCCGTCTGCCGAGGCGGATTCATCCAGCAGAAATGTTGTCTTTCCTGTGACAAGCTCTTCTCCGTCCGAATAACAGGTTACCTCTGTCAAATGGAAGGCGTCTCCCTTTTTTAACAGCTCTCTGACAGAGCCATCATTCATTTTATACAGGAATACCGCGCTTACCGCTTTCCGCCCGGTTGTTCCTTCTGTGTTAAATTCGGCTCTGCCGTCTGGTTCCGCCTCCGTAATTTCTTCCACATGGTATCTTGTATTCCATGGGATGCCGGTGAGCACCACGTGTTCACCGCCTCCCAGCGTGAGAACTCCGCCGCTTTTGAATACCCCCTCTCTGTCGCCGGTATAAGGAAAGCTGCCTTTTAACTGCATACCCGTCTCATCACACAACTCCAGCCTGTACTGCCATTCCCGGCCTTCAAGCTGCCCGGCCGCAGTTCCCGACAGACAGCTCACCACAGAAAGGCTTCCTTCCCCCGCAACCGGGTTTTCCTGTAAGAATGCGGCATTGTCTATCTGTGCCCTGCAAACGATTTTCTCTTTTGCCTCCTTTTTCACCGCTGCGGTCAGAATGATTTTTCTTTCTTCTCCTGGAAGAACTCCCTTTAATGTCATCCCGACGGCGCTTTGCTCATCTTCCCTCCACTCCGGTTCAGAATTAGCGGGCATAAACTCAGTCTGGGGATCCAAACATGCCGTAACTTTGATGTCCCTTTTCTCTTTCTTCGTATTTTTGCAGGTAATTTCGTATTTAATAACCGTATCCGGCATGACTGCCGCTCCATATTTTCCGTTATCACCCACGGTTTTGATATTGTTCTTTTCTTCGTATTCAGGGTTGCAGATGATGTGCCGGTACCCGAATCCCTCTCTGTTTTCAACCTCCCATTCCTCAAGCAGCCCTCCGCTTGATGTCTCAGCCTTCAGGACCGTCTTTTCTGCCGTCCTAAGACTTGGCCTGTATTCCCCAGCTGCATCCAGATTCATTCTGAATACCAGACGCCGGGTGATTCTGGAATTCTGATCGGTAAAGAAAGTAATTTCTTTTTCCTCATACAGGGCATCCTGCTCAATGCCGTCGGCTGCCGTCAGGGGCGCAGTCTGATAAGAGGGGACCACTATCGTTTTCTCTGTCCCAATCCGGGTAAGCCAGACCTCTGTCTTCACCGCTTTTCTTCCCTGAATAGATACTTCCTCCACCGCATCCTGAAAAAGCTCGGCCGTCTTAAGGTTTACCGAACGCTCCTGTTCATGGATACTGCTGATTTTCCTGCCGTCGTCCGAGAGAACAAACAGAACAGGCTCCGCCTTCAGATACCCGGCAGGGCTTTTAAGCTCTTTCAGGAAGTAAACGCCTCCGGCCGTCAATTTTCCTCTGACTCTGTGTCTCGTCCCGTCGGAAACCCACTCTTCGCATGGTTCGCCAAACGGAATGTATTTTCCGTCCTCTTCGGCCGCCTGGTAAATAGCCAGCCTCGCTCCTGCAACAAATTCGCCGGTATAAAAATCCGACTTGGATATGCCGATGTCAGTCGGCTCATTTTTCACCTGCCAATTGAAAGCGAGTGTCTCCCCGTCTTCCTTGCCGTCGAAATAGAAGGTTTGTATCGTCGGTGACAGAGCATATTTCTCCGGAGCAGCCAGCTCCCTTATGGTGTATTTATCCGGAATCCATTTTCCGTCTCTTACTTCCCCTGTCCTCAGCCCGGTCAGTTCTGCGCATCCTTTTTCGTCGGTTACAATGGAATAAATCTCTCCCGTATTACAGTTTTTCACTTCAAACTTTGCTCCCGGAAGTTCTTTTCCACTGTCCGATGCCTCTTTCTCTATCCTTATTTTCCCTTTCTTCAGGCGGTTCCTGGCGGTAACGCGCAGGATTCCATTCTCCGTCCTGTCTCCGGGGATTTCTATTCTCTGCGGTTCCATCCGTGCAAAGCCTTCCGGCGCTCTATGCTCTGCTAAATAGTAAATCCCCTCCGTAAGGAAACCAATCCGGCGCGGCTTCATCTCCCCGGCCAGAAACCCATCCGGTATCGTTCCATCGTAGTAATCCTTCATCGTATAGAAGCCCTCTTCCCCCGAAATCCAGGTATCTTCCAGGTATTGGTTTTCCTTTATGAAATTCCCGCTGCTGTCCGAACGATACAGGGCCAGTTCTGCTCCCGCCAGACTTTTTCCGTCTTCAGAAACCTTATCAATATAAAGATAGAGTGGCTTGTTCTTTACGGAGTATAGCTGGATGTCCGCTGTCTCTTCCACGTCAAGGATTCTGTCCTCCGCCTTCTCAAATCCGTCCGGAGCCTTCTGTTCCGCCAACCTGTAGCGGCCGCGCGGTATATAGTCGAACCGGTGGTTTCCCGAAGGGGTGTCATAGCTCACCGCATTGGGAAAATGTCCGGATTCCAGCTTTTTATAGTTAAACTTATAATCATAAACATATCCTCCCGTTCCCTCCGGTGTCATGTTCTTCCCTGCGCATATCAAAATCTGTTTTCCTGTATCTGTCTCCCATATCTGCCGCACTGATTCGTTCTTCTGCGTATTCTCGGAGGATATACGCTTTGCCGATCTCTGTGCCAGCCATCTAACCGTCAGGGCATTCTCATCATTTGAATAGCTACTGATAAAGCCCTCCCTGTCCAGCGGTTCCATGCCCTCCTGGAAAATCAGAGTGTCCTCCTCCAAAATGATCTTAAAACCGTCCGATGTCCGGAACACTCTGTCCGAAGCGGAAGCTCTCACTGCCAGACGCTCCGTCTCCCACGACAGGCTGTCAAATCCGGTTCCATATCGGCTGAACATTTTCTCATAATTATAGGTAAAACCGCTGGGCGACAATTGCCTGCCCGGGTTAAAGAATTTTCTGATTGTATCGGAAATCCCCGTCTTCCTGTATCCTGATGTGTCGACAACCGAAGTATATTCGCGGCAGTCATCGGTTGTCCACTCGTCTGCCAGGTTATTTTCCGCATCGTAAAGGGCAAATTCTGCGGGATTGCTGTTGGCAACCGGAAGTCTGCCGCCGTCCGTCTCTAAGTACTTGTAAATTTCCAATTTCGTATGATCGTTCGGAAGTACAAAGTATTGCAGCCCCTCATTCTCCCGGATCTCAATTCCCATCGACGAAGCGACATAACCGGACGGAGTATCCGTCTCCTCCAGGATATATAAGCCTTTCGGGATGGCCTCCAGATATAGGGGCGCCGCGCCTGTCACCCATTGGGCTGTAAACGTCTGTTCCCGGTTCTGTTCATCGAGTGCCGTCCAGCTTGCAGGCGTTTCTTCCGCCTTTTCCAGACGGTATCCGGAAGACTGATTGCCAATGCCTTCAGGCCCGGTCCGTCTGGCACGGTACAGGGCCAGTCCGGCCCCTGCCACGCAGCCGTATGAAAAACCGGCTTTTCCTTCTGTCCTGAACTGCGTTTCTTCCAGGACCTGATCCTTGTCAATGACCCTGACACGGAAAGACTCCGGGGCATCCAGCTTTTCAAAGTATCCGCTGACAGGCCGGTCGGTCATCTTCACCTTCTGGATTTCAGAACCGTCCTCAACCGCCAGTCCTTTAGGCATTGCCTTTACATAGCCTTTGGGAGCTTTCAATTCCTCCAGAATGTAGAGCCCCGCCGGTACGCGTTTGAGTACATCCACCTGTCCGTCTGTCATATCACTTCGGAACGGATCGTCCGGGGCCGCTTCCCCTGTTGTCCAGGTATTGGGAATAATATAACTCTCTCCCTGGCGGCGGTTCAGCGGCCGGTCGTCCCCCGCCTGTTCCGGTTCTGCGCCGATATCCAGTAAATCCCGGTTTGTTTCAATCCTCCAGGCATTGTCATTGTAGGCTTTCAATTTATCGTCATACCGGTACCGGACATAATCCCCGTCGCGGTCATAGACGGGACTGCCCTTTGAGTACAGCTCTTCCGACTTCTGATAGTAATCGGGCTGTCCGTGACCATTCAACACTGGATTCATCACTTTACGGAACGCGCCGTCCTTATAGGTTCCGATTGTAAACTCGTCTTTTGTATCGGCGTTTATGGTGGCAATACGGCTGGTCGTAATCTTTTCTCTGGCAATGACATTGCCGTATTCATCTTTTGAAATCCTGACCGGCCACACCATAATCCTCCCGTCATCCGCCTCCACATATGCCATCCCTGTGTACGGCGCAGTCCGGCTGTCCCGGTTCTTGTCTGCATCCAGGTGAAACATTTCTGTCCCCGCCGGAACCTTTTCAAAAACGTGATCCTTTTCGTTATATTTTAGTTCCTCATAATTGGGGCAGATAATCTCTAAAAACGGTGTTCCGTTTTTTAATCCATAGATTGGTTCGCCATTTTTAGCCTGTATCTTCCGCGCATTTTTGTCATAACCGTACTGAATGCCTTTTTCCTCCGTCAACACCTCCAGGCCGCCCAGATCATAGTAAAGAATATCCGTATTTTCCCGTTCTACGGTTTTATAGCTCCAGGTGCCCTCTCCCTTGTCATCCTCCTGATCGTTATAGGTGTAATGCTCAAAATCCGTGAGTCCGTCACTGCCCGGCTCTGTCTTATCAAGCACGAATTTAATCTGTGTCCCGGCGAACCCTTTTTGCACATACATATTCATCACATTTCCATACCGATCCCGCTCTACATTCACACCGTCAAACTGGAAATCTTCACTGTCTCCGTTTACTTTCACCTCAATGGCATCATAGAGCGTCATCACCGCACCCGGAAGATATCGGTTCATGTCACCGGCCGTATTCAACTGCTTTTCCAGCCATGCTTTCCCGGTGAAAACGCCATCTTCATATAAAATCTCAATTTTCTCACCGGCGGCCTGTTTTGCCTTCAGCGCATCCAGAAACCCCTTCTTCCAGCCATAACCCAGATACGACCCGGAACTGTTGCAGGCCAATTCCAGGTTCTCCAAACCATACCGGCCCTTCAGCTCCGTAATACTGCCCTCCAGGCGGCCGTTCAATTCATATTTCACCTTATCCTCATCCGGTTTCGCTTTCGTCATTTCCAGGCGGATCGGAGTATTGTTCAGATACAGCCTCGCCACATCTCCGGTATCGAGTGTTCCGGTAACTGCTTCCTCATAAAGCGCCGCTGCCACCCGGTTATCCCGTTCCCCGTCTAAGTAATAATTAACTTCGTCGGAGTAAATTTCAATTGCAGCCGGCTTGCTCCGGACGTAACCGGCCGGCGCTTTAATCTCACAAAGCACATAGCAGCCGGCTCCTAAAGGCTGCGGTGTCTCCAGATATCCTACATTTTGGCTGCCGTTTGCTTTTCCTCTGTCTTTCGTGGTGGTATAAGCCTTAAATTGCCCTGTCTTTTCACCTGACGCATCGGTCATAATAATCATCTCCGATTCCTTACAGACTGGCGTGCCGGCGGGGACGGTCCCATAATATTTTCCGTTATAGGGAACCTGCCAGGGAAGCGAAGGTCTGGCAAAAGGTGTGATATTATTCGCTCCCATCGCCTCCAAAAATTCTTTACTCCCGGAAATTACCGTATCCTGTTCATAGAATTTCACCCGGCCGTTGCTGTTTCCGGCATCTTCACGGTCTGCACTGTAAAGGGCAAATATTGCACTGTCATGCAGAATATTTTCCCCTGTCTCGGAATCCAGTTTTTCTATCCTGAGCCGGGAAGTATAGAACGTATTGCGGTATTTTCCATCTGCGTAACCGGAAAATGCGGCCGCACTGTACTCTTCGGCATCTGCCGGCTCTGTCACTGACCATGGAACCAGCGCAGCAAAATAAAGGCCGTCATATCCGGTTCGTACGCCGGTGATGGTTTTTACTCCATCCTTGAAATAAAAACCGGACGGATTGTTGTCATCATCGGCCGGACCATGCAGAAAGAATACATCATCGGCTGTTCCAGCCTGTTCAGAAAGCGATGCGTAGTGATAATATTTTTCTACTTTCTGATTGCTCCGGTAATCACTGGCTATGTTCTCACATTCGTAAACATCCTTGTATGGATCGAATGCTTCCTGAGTGACTGTAAATCCCTGATAACTGTAATCGCCGCCCGGATAGGCTATTTTTCCCGTCAGCTTATCTGCAGCCAGCCCATATTTATATACTTCAAAATCTCCGTCACGATTGTGTGCCCGTATCACATAGTCTCTCAAATCGCCTGTATGCGCAGCCGACCACTCTTCGTTCATCCTGATTAGGTATTTCTTTTGTAAATTTTCCGGCGTATCCGTACCGGTGTATTGATATATATCACAAAGTTTTTCCGGTGATACCACATTGCCGCCGTCTTCATAGAGAGCCGGAAGAACGATTTCCTTCGGTTTATCTGTCTTATAATGTTTATTGTAAAAGTCTCCCAGTCCGGCGCTGTACGGCTGCTGCTCCACCGCAATATACGCCCCATATGGCAGATATTTCGACACACCATAGAAATATCCGTCCTTCGATGTTTCAAGGCCGTTTCCGGCTGTTTTCCGGAGTGTATCGGCCGCCAGGGTGGTCCGATCTTTGTCGCTTCCCCCATCTGTCTCGCTGTCCCAGGCAATCGAATAGATTTCGTCCAAATCATAAGTAAAAAACGGCTTCAGGTAATTTTCTGCTTTCAAAATGGCCTGCAGCAGCGCCTTATCATAAATTTCCTCCTGATAGGTTTCACCGGCTCCGGCCGCCTGGCTCTCTCCGCCTCCGTTATCCTCCGTTATCTTTTTCACTTCACCATCCAGATACCATGTAATGGCGAACTGGCGGACCGCATCAGAGCGCTTTGCATTCTCCCTGGCCGGTTCAGATGTATTCACCCGGTTCTCCGTCTCTGAATTATTGTGAACTGCCGGGTATGCTTTTTCCCCGCCGGCTGTCCCGAATATTAATTCCCGGATGAAGGCAAATGGCTTATGGGAGGTGCTTGCGTTATCCTTCCTGTCCCATTTATCATGATTGGCAGTCTGGAGAGCATCAAAAAACTTATCATAATTGTAATTTTCCACCTCTCTCGTTTGACCGTCCCCATCCTCCATTGTCCTGGTTGTCGTTTCAAGCAGTCTGGTATAACCCGGGTTCTGATTTTCCCCGATCATTTTGTTCTCCTCATAAGGATACAGGCTTTCATTCACGGTGACGGCTTCTTTCCATACATTGTTATTGATAGAACCCGCGGTCAGGGAATTTTCCTTGTGCGGCACTTTCGTGTAGAATTTTTGCACACCGGCATACGGTTCTTTTACCGGATAAGCTTTTCGGTAATTTGTTATATCTGCCTCGTTTCCATTCCGATCGAGCCACACTATTCCTCCAGCTTCATCCCGGTACAGTCTTTCCAGATTTGATTTTAGATATAGTTTAAAACGGAAATTCGGAAGTTTTGATGCGTTTTCCGCCCTTCCTCCCGGCCCGTCTGTGAAACGGTCCTGATGGCCTGCATCGGCATTGGTATTGTGCGCATAAGTTCCTTCCGGCGTTGTCTGAATATCTTTCACAATTTTAATCTTCTGGCGGATTGCCCGTTCAAATACCTGGGCCGGCTGCTCCCTTGTTCCGCCATCCTGATAAAGCTTTTCTTGTCCGGGATAGGCCAGACTTGTAAGAAGCACGTAGGTGTTATCTCCCACCAGGTTCATATTTTGATAATCCAGGTATGCTTTTGCTCTGGCTTGCTTTACATGCACATAGTAGCTTGCGCTGTTCATCGGACGTCCGGCAACAAAACCGGCTCCTAAAACGGAAACGTCTGCCGCTGATAAAATTACCTCTTTTTCCTTCAGAACAGCCTTGAATTCTATTGTCTGGTCATGACCGGCGTTCGTATGTGCAGTCCCGTAGGAATCGGTATAAGCTGCATTTACCGGAAGGACATACGTTCCATCCGCCATCCGCTCTGCCGGTACCTTTTGCCACTTAACATCTTGTACCTCCTGCAGCTTTGTGCTTGTGACTTCCCGGTACTCAAACGCCCGGATCAATGCTCCGCTGCTGTCCCGCACTAATTCCCCGCTCTGATAATAGACATTTTCTTTTACTGTTTTTGATTGTAGGTTCCCGTCTCGATCCGCAACGGCATCGGTTATCAGAGTGGCGCTTCCAAGGGCCGCAGAACCGCCGGCCCCCTCCCGGTAATCTTCATACGTACCAAACGCTGCGTAATCCGGATTATTGGAATATGCCGCATAAATGTATCTCGGCGGCAGTGAACTGTCACCCGGAATATGGGGCACTGCATGATAAATAATACTGTCCGCCACCGGATCATTTCCTAAAACCATAAAGTTTTCCGGCTTTCCAACGACACCGGCATACACGGTGAATATGTAATCAAAGCCAGACGCCTCAACTGCATCGATTCCTCCATAGCTGTAAAACGGATTGTTGTCGTAATAGTTCAGGATTGAAAGTATGGCATCACCCACGGTAAGGGCGGTTCCATCCGGCCTTTGGCCTGCAATGGCGACCCGCCGCACAGGGGAACCGTAAACCGTATATGCAGCCTGGCTCCCCGGAGTCACTCCAGACAATCCGTACCGATCCTCCTCTCCTTGCCGCACCCCGGTATCAAACTCACCGGTATCGATCGTGGAATAACGATAGCCTCCGCCCGGCAGGGGTCTTCCCGGCGTTGACTTCCCGTTTTTTCTCAGTGCCTTTTCCACTTTCCCTTTCACAAATAAAAGATTTCCGGAAGTAAATGTTTCAACTAGCATCGACTGATTTTCGTCTTCCGTCATTCCCCCATCGGCCTTATTTAGAACGGCCTGTATAAGAGCTTTGTCCAGTGGCCGGACCGTAACCTGCCGGAACCGTTCGGCCACATAATTTATTGGCACCTCTTTCATCATTGGACTTCCATCCGGATTATATTTCAAATATTGGTGATCGTTTTCTGCGCGGATATACCGGGGACTTCCATCCGGATTGGTCAACAGGACTTTTTCATACGTTCCGGTTCCCACCTGTACCTCAATCTGTCTGGTTCCTTCCTCTCTGCGATAGAACTCAGCGCCTTTCGGAAGGCCGGACAGGACAATATCATATTTCTGCTCCTTCGTATCTTTTGAACGGGCCGCAAAGTACAAGTCATTCGGCCTGGCTCCGGTTCCATCATCGGATGTCTGCTCATCGGCAAACAGCTGCTGTGTAACCACTGCATGCCCTTTCGATTCTTCCGGGGCCTTTACCTCTAAATCCTGTCCGAAATTTGTTATATCATTGGCCCGGTTTCCGATTGACAGCTCATATCCTTCGGAACGGGACAGCTCTTTGACATAATAGTCCCCCATCAGAAGGGGCCGGCCGATCCAGCAATTTCCATTATTCGCTTCATTGTCTGTATATTGTCTCCGGTACTGGCCGTCCTCTGAATAATCATCATAAGAGCGCTCCGACCGGTAGAGATTCTTTGGCGCTTTCTCCCTCCACCCGTCGCCGGTGTCAACGACAGCTCCCATTTGATAATCATAGGCCCGACCCGGCGCTTCCGTGATGGCAAGAAAAGAGGCATCTCCGTTTTTATCCGTTGCTGCGATCGCAACCAGGTTGTTTGCCCGGTAAACCACTCCCGTCTTTCCGTCCGGATGGGAAATATCTTCCGCTGCAAACAAACCGTAGACCGCTCCTTCCAGCGTTCCGTCCCCCTGAGCATCCCCATATGCGCTGTAATTAGATGATTCACCGGAAGCCAAATCAATATCCTTTTTGTTAATATGAAATTCCCCTTCTGTCCGGTGATCGTAAATCCTCCAGGCATTTCCTTCCCTATCTGCATTATTGCAGTGACTGTAATTACCATCCGGCCCATAATCCGTGCCGGCTCCACTGCTCTCTGCGGCCAGTGCCTCCTCATAAGCCGGCCAAAACAGATCCCGCCTCATTGTCTCCATTTCCCTGACGTTGGGATTTCTGAATGAAGATGCCGCATGGTACCATTGAAATGCTGCTTCTGAAGGGGTGACTGCTTCTGAAGGGGTGGCTGCCTCCGATGGTGTAGCTGCCTGTGATGGTGTAGCTGCCTGTGATGGTGTAGCTGCCTGTATATCATTTTTCTCATCTTCATCAATAAACTGAAATACGGGGTTAGACGGTGCAAATTTTCTATTGGAAGTTTTTTTCTCCTGCTCTTCTGCTGACTCAATTTCGTTTTCATCTGTTATAGCTTCAGGCGTAAGATACGTCACAATGTCCTGGACAGTCGTTGCAGCTTCCTGAAAAAGCTGCTTCGCCACATTCTTACGAATCGGTTCGACCTCTTTCTTTTCTTCCGTTTTCTCTGTTACAGCAGTTCGATTAGAATAGCCGGCTGCTCCGCTTTCCAGCGTTTCTTTTTTACTGTACCCGCCGGCAAAAAATGCATTTGCACCGGCCTCCGATGAATCGGTTGTAATAATTTCCACCGGGAGATCGTCAGCATGAAGATCGTGCCGGATATAACCATCCCTTGCCTGAAACTCCGTATAGGCGTAACTGTATTTCAAGGATATAAACTTCTCATATGTTTCTTGCATGTCCTGATAGCAGCCTGATTCTTCATATGCTGTGTCGGAATCCGGCTCTGTTGTATTTCCACCGTCCGGAGTGCTGCCCTCGTCTCCGCCTGAACTTGCAATGTTTGTAATTTCCCCCTGGTCTACATCGGACATCAGCCAATGGAAATGTACTCCCTCAAAAGCCCCGGAGGCCTGTTCTTCACAGTCTGACACACAGTCAAGCCATGCCTGGGCTAATTCCCGGTTCACTGTTTTGGCTGCTTCAATTTCCTCTGCGTTTAAAATCCCGCCGCCCCCGTCATCATCCTCCGCAAAAGCCGTTACCTCCTCCTCTTCCTCGATTTCTGGTTCGGGTACCGGAACAAAGGTGGGAGCCGGATGACCATCACAGAATGTCTTGTCATAGTGATAGCCGTGGTTTATTGTCTGTGCTGCATGTCCGTTTGCATCTGTCACCACAGAACCAACATTCCGAAAGCCGGACCAAATGACAGGGTTATCCTTGTGATAGCTGGCGTACGGTTCTCCTCCTTCGTAAATATGTACCGGGCCATCTTTTTCGGTGTCAATTTCTCCTCTATCATCAAACCGCTCAAATAGGACAAATCTCGCATTTTCCAGCGGCTGTCCGGTTTCATAATCATATTTATAAAGCTGTGTGTTATACGTGGATTTAAACTCTTCCTCATGGCGAAAAACCTGGAAAGTGATTCCTCCTCCAGCCGCACTAACAGCCGGTTCGCCAGCAAGGGCAGCGTAAAACACTATTGGTACAGTATCAATTTCCAGCCAAACCATTCGTTGATGTTGCCAAGGTGGAGTGGATGGAGGAGTTCCCCCACCATGTCTTCCCGAACAGGTAATACATTCCCATATTTGTAGACACTCATCAAATAGAGCTTCTTCTGATACATAAGCACCGCCCGTGCTGGCATACTCCGTTCCTTCTACTTCAAATTTAATTAATGCTTTGGGAGGTTGAGGGTTTGGATTTGAAAAGGTAATGCTGTTTGATGTCTTTGTATAGCTCCATCCATCTGTCGGCTCTGGTTTATATGTTGCACCATTGTCATTTGAGAATACAATTGGAACCTTTTGAATAAAATCTGCATCAGCTCCACCCGCATCAAAGTGTATAGTAAAATCAGAACGGTTGATTTGATAGGCGGTTGTAAGAGAGGTGCTGTCGGCAATTATATCAGGAACTTTTTTCCCGCTTTGAGTGGAACCACCACTGCCACCAAGGAGTCCTCCCATCTTCAAATACTCCTCGGTATGAGCAGCAACATATTCCAGCCATGAATACTTATCTCGGACGCTAAAGCTATAAATCAACGCCTTTAAATCTTCCTCTGTTACATACTTTCTTATTTGAATTTTTCCTTGCGCTGGAGCATTAGAATTAATTATGTTAATGATACTATTTGCTTTCTTAACCCCTAATGATGCTTGAAGAGTTAGAATTCCCCAAAATATGTACTCTTGTTCTTTTTTCGACAAAGGTACTTCTGCTTCTGACGGCCTATGCTTCTTGTATACATCTCCATCATCAGCAATTCCCCAAATGGCAAGCCCTCCTTTGTCGATACAATAAAGCTTATGAGTGCCACCAAAATCGCCATGCGCGGTGGTTAATGTTACTGTATCCTTTTCCGCGGCCTGCACCTGTAATGACGACAGGTAGGGAAAAAATGTCATAAGGCACAACATGACTGACAAAAACAATGACGTTGCTCTCTTTCCTCTCTCTTTCCACATACTAACTTTTTTCATCTTTTTTCTTCTCCTAATTACCTCAAACAAAAAATGCCTTCAACCCACGTTCTTTTCAGAGCGCCGGTTGAAGGCATTAAAAATTATTCTATAATAAAAACTTATTCTTGAATCATAACATCAATTGAGTTATAATATACATACAAAAGGAATAACCGCCCACAAAGTGGTTGGCCAGATATTTGAGTAGAAAATCCACCCTAACTCGCCAAAGTTTAGAGGGTGGTTTTTCTATGGTTTAAAGCATTTATCTAGCGAACGTAAAAACGAACGTTAGCAATGCCAAGATGAAAAGTCCAAATGTCATCAAATCCTTGAAGTCAAATTTCATCTGCATCACCTCCATCCTATGTAAGATGAAGGCCAACCACCCTGTAACACGGTTATTCCCTTTAATAATTTATCATATGTCTTGACATTTTTCTACAGCTATTTTACCACATTGACTTTAAAATCTCACACATTTGCTTTTCATCGTTTAGCATCCGATTCCAATGCATACCGATTCTTTTCTGTTTCATAATCCACTGGATATGCTTTCCCGTTAGATAGAAAAGGATCTGTACCGGTCGGGTCGGTTGCAAACCATTGACCATTAATTTTTAATAAACAAGCCTGATGTAAATATGAAGGTGTGTATACTTCACATTCTAAGCCTACGAATTTAGCTAAGTATTGGAACTCTTCAGAGAAATCTCCGCATACACCCTTTCTGCTGATATGATTGTTGGGGTAAACATTGAAACAATTTTTTTGTATTTGTTATTTATCATATTATTTTTTCCTTCTCATTTATAATCAACACGCTTTTTTGTTGACTGAAAGCAAAAAAAACGCTTAAAAGTCCCATTGTATATTAATAAGGCGAATTATGCTAAATGACCTTAAAATTTAATTATTAATTTCTGAAATTCAGAGTCTTGTTAGAAAATTCCCCCATCTTTCATATCCGTCTTCTTCACAAAGTCCAGGTGATATAATTTTTCCCAATGGTTAATATTCAAGGTCCCCTTTGTAAGATAAATTGCTAAAATACAGCAATTTTCATCATTTTCGTTGTTCGCCATATCATACCAGTCCGCAAAAGCTGAACGAAGTTTTTTTCTTATTTCAGTGTTTTGGGGCTCAAGTACCCAACCAAGGTTTTTACCTACTCCGATAGCAGTAAACATCTCCGAGGAGAGAGCAACTGAAACCTCCGCATTTTGCTCTATTTGTAACATTTTGTTTGATTTTCCATATGTAACAACATAAAATGTGCAGTCTTCGTAATATGCATCCACACAACGGACAACCGGACGAGGATTTCCGTCAGCACTCGATTCTCGGGCGATGGTCATTTCCTCCTTCGTACATTTCCGAAGGAGCATCGGAATCTATCCTCTGTCTTCTTTGCTTTTACACACGGTTATTTTATCATGCTTTATCATCTATGACAATCAATTATGTTTTCCTTTTTACTTTATCTGCCTTTCATTTAACGCTCTGGTTCATCTTAAATTTTCCTTATCGTTTCCTCCATAGTTTTTAGGGGCGGCCGCCGTGCCATTAGCCGCCCATCATTTGTTGCTATCATTCAACCGTGTAATCTCTATTCAGTTGTCAATGTGCATCGATTTTGCTGCGTTGATAAATGGGAAAGTGGGAGTTACACCCACACTGCTCTGCAGCTTCTCTATTTTGAGAATTTTCCCTGATTCTTATTTATACCGAAATACCAGGAACTCTGACTTGAATCACTCCTTCCACCGTCCATTCCCCCTTATCATTCACCTGGTTCCCATCCGGTAACGTCGTGTTCTTCAAGAGCGCACCTCTCGTTCCATCCGGCTCCGGATTAAAATAGTATCTGCGTTCCAGACCGTCTGCTCCGGCAATCCACTGCCAGCCTGTCACCATATGTCCCTGTGTTCCATCGGACTTCGGCCACAGATAATACAGATTTCCGTCTGTATCCGGATACCAGCCGCTCACCATATGTCCGGTTTCATCAAAGCGGAACCAATCTGTGCTGCTTTGTTCTCTGCCTGCATATGGATTATGGACATAGGCCCATTCGTTGTGATACGTTCTTCCGTGTGCTGTAAACGCCCATAAACCGTCTGCCGTATTAACCCAGGTTCCGACAACGCTGCCGGTCGGAGCCGAGGTGCCTGCAGCCGGGCCATTTCCGGCAGGGCCGATGTCTCCGCCCGGGCTTACGCCTGAGGAGGAGCCGCTTCCACCGCCGGAGGAGCCGCCCTTGCCGCCGGAGCCTCCATATGTCAGATCAGACAGTTTATATCGGATTGTGGCATTGCAGATTGCCTTGAATCCTCCATCCTCTGTTGTAGCTGTAATAATCGCAGTGTGAACGGCTGTGTAAGGATATGTCTTATCCGTATCCTGAATCCATTTTGCGTTTCTGTTAACCGTCACCGTTCCGTCGCCGTCCAGCTTCAGGGAATCGTCGCTGACCTCAAAACGGCATGCCTTATTAAAGGCCATTTCCGGAAGCACAACTGCTTTTATCTTTTTTTCCCCGTCACCTGTCCATGAAATTACCGGGCTGCTTCTTTTACCGCTTTTCGTACATTCCAGTTCGAAATTCATGGTTTGCGGCTCTGTAATTACTCCCTCCGCATAAACCTCCGTCTGATCCTCCGTCACAAAATTGATCACAATATTGCAATTCGCTGTCTGACGGTTTCCCAGCATATCGTCCGCTGTAACCGTTACCTTCGCCTCCCTGCTGCCGGAGCCTTCAAGGACTGCATAAGGCTCATTCGTCCGGATGCCGTCATCTGCCTCCATGATATCCTGAATCCATTTTGCATCTTTCCTGACACTGACACCGGCGGACCGGTTCTCTCCATCCACGGTAGCAACGGCAGGATCGTCCACTGACCAGGTGATGTCTTTCCTGTCAAAAAAGTCCGGGAAAAATGAGGCAGTCAAGTTTTGAGGCGGTGTTACCAGTATCCTTTCTTCGGGCTTCTTCCGGCCGCCCGTTAGTCTTCTTGTCACCGTAAACCGGAGTTCCTCTTGATCAATGACCGCCCCCTCATTTGCCACATAAGTTTTATCTTTTATCTGAAAGGTGACATTAATCCGGCAGTTACCGGTACAGGGTTTTCCTTCAAAGCTGGCGGCCGGTCTGGTTGATGCCGTCAGAACGGCCACGCCTCCGTTCTGATGCCCGGCTCCGAAAATGGTGTCAGGAATCGGGTACCGGTAAGCATTGTCCGCCTGCTCTTTTTCCAGTTTCCGGATTGTATCATCAAAGAAGGACGCATTCAGATTGACACAGACAGAAGCACTTTTTTTCGTGAACCCTTCCCTGTCTTCATCGTCATTTGCCGCAAGTATAATCAGGTCCGGATCATCCACGGACCATTTGACAGAATTGTCCGCCACATCATTGTTTGTATCAACAACAGCCTGAATGAAGACAGGCTGAATTTGTGTTCCCTGCTGAAGCGCTCCGTTGATGTAGGAGGCAATCAGCTTTCCGTTGTGATCCAGAACCTTTGTCGTCTTCACAGGATTTTTCCTATTGCCTGTGCGTTCCTGTATAACGCTGATATTAAAATTTGAAGGAACAACCGATACCCTTGCCGCAACTTTTTTATACACGGCTTTCACCTCCGTGTTTTCCTCCGGCATGGTGAAGGTGTATTCGCCGCCGTTTCTATAAGTTGTCTCTTTCTCCCCTCCTACTGCCGTATAGGTCGGAACCCCGTCCATCTGAAATTTAGCTTCTTCCGTATTATTCGGTGATGTCGTTACCGTGACACTCTTTCCCGGCGCAACAGCCCCCCTTTTTCCCTTATTAACCGCACGGTAATAACTTCCGTCTCCGCGCGCCTCCAGCATCGCCACATCGTAATAATAGGTTCCTGATGATATTGTATCTATCTGGGGAATCGTAATTAAATACCCTCTGGTCGGGCGGCCTGCATCGTTGGGGGCAAAATGGTCGATTGAATACCCGGCTTCATCTGCACCGGCACCGCCGTGATCTTCATCAATAATCGATAAAATTCCTTTTTCCAGAACCTCATAATAGTACTGATCCGATATATTTTTCGATACTCCGCCCTGTACGAGGGTATAGAAAGGATCGCCCGGATGGGAATACCCAATATTTGCAGAATACGTATATTCATTGTCATCCGGAATTCCGCTTCCACATATGTTAAAAGCAATTTTGCTCTCCATGTCGGCAAACAAAAATCCAACATCCGCGCCATAGCGGAAATAATCCCCCGCCTCCCTATGTCCTATAAAGGTTCCCCTGTGCCCGGCCGCTCCGGTTCCCGACTGGCCGATTATTCCCTCAAAGCGTGCCACCTTCATTCGTCCTGACGCATACTTTCCCGTAATTCCTCCGACAATACCGGAGCCGCTTCCGCCAATCGTACCGGATACATAGCTGTTATAAATATCAGAGGCATTCTGGAATCCGGCAATTCCTCCAACCGTTGCATTACGGCCCTGTATCCGGGAGGTACTGTTATCCCCCGTCTCAACCCGGCAGTCCACAATACTGCTGCCAGCCGCCTTCCCGGCAATCCCGCCGACATATGTATCGATTCCTCCGTTGACATCGATTGTTACGTTGGATATGCAGTTTTCGATTACCGACAGGGACGGACCGCTCCCCTCAATTACAGCCGTAATTCCGCCGGATGTTCCGGATGCCGATACGCTGCCGGATACGGTACAGCCTGTGATTTTTGAATTTACTGCGCTGCCGGCCAGAATGGCAACCTCTTTTTGGCCGCATACTGTCTTTCCGGGCTTCAGGGTCAGATTTTTAACCGCAGCATCTTCAATTGCCCCAAAGAACCCAACCTTGTTCCAGGAAGTTCGGTTTAGTCTGAAATTGGAAATAGTTTTGCCGTTTCCATCAAAACTGCCGAAAAATTTATTTGTAATCTCGCCGGAAAACTCAGAGGAATCCCTGAAATATCCAATCGGATTCCACTCCATTCCTCCCAAATCAATATTGCTCATCAACCTGAAATGCTTACCGTCATAAGAGCCGATAATTTCTTCGTTTCCCTCCCCCGGCTGTACCCGCATTCCCATTGCGGCAAGCTGGGCAAGACCCATTAGCTGATTTTTATTTTTAATCTGATACGGTTTTTTTTCCGAACCGTCCCCGGCTGTTCCGTCTAAAAATGAAAAATCCCCGTTCCAGTTATCCCAGATATCTCCCAGCGAACTTTTTCCCACCGCCGACAGCGCCATGGAACTTGTTGCAGGGATCTCACTTCCGGATGCCGCTGCTAGCCTTTCCGGCTCTGCCTCTCCCGGAGTTGTCATGCGGTTCTCCTTGCGCCTTCCATCAAATTCCCGGCTGTACACGGTATCCCAGTCTTCAAAGGTAAACCCATTTGTCGCTGCCAACCCATGGAGAGAACCGGTTAAAAGCATGATGGTTATCAGGACTGCCGATGTCAGCCCTTTCCCCTGCCTGAGTATGCCCTGATTTCTTTTCTTCATCGTATCCTCCTCGCTTTCATTCTCAAAAGAGCTTTTTTTAAGAGCCGCCCTTGTTGTCTTCCTTCATTTCTCGTCCCCGCTGTCTCTATATATTACGGTTCTGCGAATAGAAACACGGTACTCCCTATTCTGCCTGCGGCACCGCAAAGGCGGGACGGAGTCCGTATGTCTGGCTCCCTGCCGGTACCGGATGAATATTTCCGTTGACTAAATCGACGGCGTATACATGATCGGAGTAATAAAATCTCCCTTCATGATCCTCTGCGTAATAGGGCGTCCGAAGATAATATCCCTGTGAATAGGGGCTTATCTGAACTGCCGGATTATTCTGCTGTGAACCGAACCGCCACAGTTCCTTCCTGTACCGGAGCGCTTCCTCCACAGAAAGGCAGAACAAACGATCCTGCATCAACTGAAAACCGATATCATGCGGCGCCAGCAGGCTGCCGTCCAGCTGCTCCATGGTTCCTGCCGCCGTCCCTCCTGTATAGGCCGTATTAATTCCAATCAAAACCGGTTCTAAATTAAAGCTGCTGTTCACGCTGTTTTGCGCCAGCCATTCCCGTATCCGGGAGGACTTATAATTATTATCAGGCCCGAAAGAAATCTCTTTTAATGCCATGCTGCTGCAGGTATCGGCACGGATCACACTGTCACAGAGAAACAGGGCGGCGCTTCGGCGGCCATCCAGATTATCACTGTAATCTTCATCCACACAGCGGAAACGGTACAGCTTCTGCCCTATCTGCCGCATCTGGATATCCCCCGTTTTCCAGTTTGACGGCTCAGCTTTCTCCCCTGTCTCCGGACATTTCAACAATATGAACGGGCGGACACCATACGCCCTGCTTTCCGCTGCCGGAACAAGGCACAGACCTCCCTCCGGATCCACGGCGTAAACAGCGCCTCCTGACACGGTCCGAAGAAGGCAGGCATTCCCTGCTTCTATCATTTCTGCATACGCTTCATACTCATCCGTTGAAAGCAGTGCCGCATAATCGTTCCTTACGTCTGCGTCCGGCCGTTCAATCGGCTGGAGGGCAGACGCGGCAGAAATGTTGTTGGCAAATGCGAGATTAAAATATTCCCGGAGAGGCGAACCGTTATAGTCAGACTCCGTAAAACAAATGCCCGTTATATCCTCCCCCAGCGTTTCCTCCGACAGATAGAGCATGTTTCCGGACCCTCTGTAATTCAAATCAAGACAGCGGAAGACAAGCTCTTTTTCCCCACTCTCCGTTTGGAGGACAGTTCTGATTCTGTCTCCAATCTGTGCGGGGAACGCCCGTTTTTTGCAGCGGTCACAGAGAGAATCTCCGTCCGAATCATAATGGCCTGATGCGGGGAGGATTACTGTCTCCTCCGTTCTGCATTTCTTACAGCAGTAGGTCTCCTGTCCATTTTTCAGACAGTCATTCTCCCCTGCAATGATAAGCTCCCAGTTATGGGTGCAGTTTTCCGCATTCCAGTTACGGCGAACGGAAATCCGGAGTACGGTGCAGCTATCCTTCCCAACCTTAAATCTGTCTTCCGTGACGGAAGAATACTCTGCATCAAAGCTTGTGCCGATTACCAGCGTCTGCGGCACGTAATTTTTTCCAATCATATAAAAACTGTGCCACCGGGCATCCTGAATCATGGAAACAAGATTTTTAATCCGTTCGTTATTGCGTGATTCATTCTCTACCATCAAATGAACGCCGCTGCCTTCCTCCTCTCCCTGTCCCGTAATAAGGCAGTCTGCCTTCCACGCCCGCTCAAGCCACCGGGCGAGCCTTTCCCGGCCTTCCCGATCCGGATCTTCCGGCGCCGCTATCTTCTCACCCTGCCGGTATTCGACGTAGTACTTATGGCGGCCTGCCTGATAGAGGAGAAATTCCTGGGGACTGTCTGCCTCCGCCCTCCAGATATGTTCGTCGGCCCCAATAATCTGCTCCGGAAAAGAAACATGGATTGCAGTTCCTTCCGGAGCCTGCCCCTGCTGCGAATTAAAAATCCTGTTATCATGGTCTGCGGCATCTACAAAAGATACCGTATATTCAATAAATCCCTCCTTTTCTTCTTTGCCATAGGAAGGGAAGCCGTGGCAGATTATCAGCACGGCGGCGGCAAGTAAAAGTCCTGTATTAAAACGCTTCACGACTTCCCTCCTTTGACTTCCCTAATCTTCCTTTTTTCCATTTCATTGTTTTAGGTTTTGTCATAATTTCCTCCTGTTTTTATTTTTTGGCAAACAAAATCACACTGGTATGATACGGCATGATTAATATTAGTAACAGTTCATGCAGTCTGAACTGTTACTAATGTTTTGAAACTCTGCGGATTCGGGTTTAGATGTAGCGGATTTAGACACTAAGCATGACTAACAAACAGAAATTCAGAATATGAAAAAAAATAGTACAAATTAAGCACAAAAGCAAAAAGATAATAATAAATTGCAAAATTGAATATTAAATGAAATACTGCCGGAAATTCGGCATCGATTGATTCATGGAAGGCCTTGGCCCGCCTTAGAACAGATAAAAGAATAAAACCGATAACGAAATTGATATCTGTAAGTCTCCTCCGATTTGAGGATGATTTTAATCTAACACAAATCCTTCTCTTTTGCAAGATCTGTTTTTAGATTTAACTGAGATTGGGAGGACGCGTCCGGAACGGGCCATGTCCGGTGTGGTGAGGGGAGTGGCTGAATCTTTCGTCCCGCAGAAAACCTATCCTTGGGGCGGAGGGGAATATATAGTCTGCGCAGCTCCAACCCACGACAATCTTCCCCGGGACGAAAGACTCATGAAACCACCTCACCGTACCGGCGGCATCCTCGCCTGCTTAATTTTTCTATTGACACTGTTCTCTATATGTATTATAGTGTACTTGTGACAATAATACAGTATAGTACAGCGGAGGTTTTTTGTGGAACTATTTATTAATAATCATGCAAGCAAACCCATCTATGAACAGATTTCCGATCAGATAAAAGCCTTAATCATAAACGGAGAACTAAAACCGGGAGATGCCATTCCGTCAATCCGTTCAATGGCAAAATCGCTTCATATCAGCGTTCTGACAGTACAGAAAGCATACGATTCTCTCCAGACAGACGGATTTATTGAGACAACGGCCGGAAAAGGCTGTTTTGTTTCGGCACAGAATCAAGACTTTTATCTGGAAGAACAGCAGAAGAAAATCGAGGAACACTTTTCCGAAGCCATCGAAATCGCCCGTTGCAGCGGTATCAAGCTGGATAAATTAACGAGACTTTTAACGCTTTTATACGAGGAGGACTGACCATGGATGCTTTAACTGTCAAAGGATTAAGTAAAACCTACAGCAGCTTTACTTTACAGAACATTTCCTTTCAGGTTCCAAAGGGCACAATCGTAGGATTAGTCGGTGAAAACGGCGCCGGTAAGAGTACAACCATCAATGCGGTGTTGGGGCTTATAAAAAAGGATTCCGGTGATATATCGATATTAGGCAGGCATGATTACGAGATGACGGCCGCTGACCGTGAACTGATTGGCGTAGTGTTTGACAACAGCAATTTTTCCGGGGAGCTTTCACCGAAAATGCTTCATAAGGTTTTAAAAGATATTTATTATACATGGGATGAAGCTCTGTATTTTTCGCTTCTCGAGAAAATGAATTTACCGCGTGATAAGAAAATCAAGACCTTTTCCAGAGGCATGAAGATGAAGCTGTCCATTATTGCCGCCGTTTCCCATCATCCCCGGCTTTTAATATTAGATGAGGCCACAAGCGGACTTGACCCGGTTACAAGGGACGACATCCTGGATTTATTTTTAACTTTTGTCCAGGAGGAAGAAAACTCCATTCTGCTCTCCTCCCACATTACAAGCGATCTGGAAAAAATAGCCGACTATATTATTTTTATTCATGCCGGAAAACTCGTCTTTTTTAAATCAAAGGATGAATTATTCGCAGACTATGGAATTATAAAATGCGGCCTGGCCCAATTTGGCCAGATTGAAAAGCAGGATATTATCGCTTACCGGAAAATGGACTATGAATGGCAGATTCTGGTCGGTGACAGAAAGAAAGCCGAGAAAAAGTACCCCAAAGCCATGATCGTCCCTGTAACAATAGACGAAATAATGCTGCTTTATGTGAAAGGAGAGACATAGATGAAAGGGCTTATCAGGAATACGTTTTACTCAATGGAAAATAATATCAAACTCGCTTTTTTGATGGCCGGCTTTTTAATATTGACTCCGCTGATAACCAGGGAACCCGTCGTTTTATCCATGATTACGGCCGTTCAGATATTTATCTTTATCGCTAATGTGGGCACGTCGCTCCAGGCCGATGAAATCTCAAACTGGAACCGCTTTGAACTGACGCTGCCGGTGAACGTTAAATCAGTGATTCTGGCAAAATATATTTCATTCTGTATCCTGATATTTTTCGGATTTGCCGTCAGCCTCCTTACCGGTCTGATTACGGTTGTAACTGTACCGTCATTGAACACAACTTCGTTGATTTGGGGGTATCAGTACGGTCTGACACAATCCATTACAGTGGCCGCGATAATGTTTCCTGTCATGCTGAAAATCGGCACAGAAAAAAATGAATTGATAATCCTGATATCCGCCTTTTTTGCCGGGATTTTCATGCTGATTGTCGCAGTATTACTCGCTCCGTGGACCGCAGGGATTAACCTGCGATCCGGCCTTGCCGGAGCGGCAGCTTTATCTGTTTCACCGCTGCTTTTGTTGATTTCCTATTTTATCTCGCTGCGGATCTACAAGAACAAGGAATTTTAATATGGGCAAGCTCTCTGTGCAGGCGGACCGCCATAATAACGGCAGCAGCGGCAGAGATAACGTCGGAAACAGGCTGGGCGAAAAGAATCCCATCCATCCCGATAAATGACGGCAGAAGCCAAATCACTGGCACAAAGCAGATTCCCTGTCTGCACGCTCCCAGGATAAAGCCTTCACTTGCTTTGCCAAGCGCAAGAAAAAGGGAGGAATAGACGGTATAAAAGCCAAAGAGCAGGAAAGTACAGCCGTTTGCCGCCAGGGCTTTCCGGCCGGCGCGGATCATTTCCCCGTCTCCTTTCGTAAAGCCTGATATAATGGCTGTTGAAAACAGGGCTAAGGTCAGTCCATAGACCGCGCAGAATACGGTCGACCATATAATCGCGGTTCTGACCGCTTCACACAGCCTGTCATATTTTTCAGCGCCGTAATTAAATCCGGCAATTGGCTGAAATCCTTTGATAAATCCAAATACCATCAGACTGCCCATAGCGGTGATTCTTGTTACGGCTCCCAGTCCGGCAATGACTGAATCACCATATTCTTTAGCCTGCAAATTGATGAGTGTTATGGACAGACCTGTCAGAAGCTGGAATACCAGGGTGGGAATGCCGACTTTCATAATTTCCGATATGATTTTCCCAGTAAAACAGCAGTCTTGAACGCGGAAGCTCCATTCTTCTGTTACCCTCATTCATGATAACACTCCTTTCTTTCATTCGAATTATATGCTATAGTATATATCACTATATTTTATAGCATCGTCAGTGTCATTACCCATAATACTGTAATTTATAGTATGTGTCAAGTAAAAAGAGAAGGCTTTGTTTTCCATGCTTTACCCGACGCAAAAAGCGCCTGTCGTGATTGGCTAAACCAAGACAGGCGCTCCTTTATTTTTCTTTCCCTATCTGTTCTTTTCTTTCTCAGCCGTCCGCGCCAGGTACCGCAGGCGCCGTGTTCCAAATCCGGCTGCGATTAATGTCTGTGCATTGAGAAGGAATCCATCTTATACTGTTTCAGATTCTCATGCACCTGTCTGGCATCGGCCTCGGCAATCAGCTTATCCCTTGATTTCTTCGCCTCCATCTCACTCTTATGGCTGCTCGGGCCGCCGACACAGCCTCCGACACAGGCCATTCCCTCCACGAAGTCCTCCGGAAGTCTGCCCATCTTCAGAAGCAGCAGCGCTTTCTTGCACTCTGCGGCTCCATTACATTTCACCACCTTGATATCGGCATTTTCATTCGTCTCTTTCAGGCATTCCAGAACAGCGGCCGTTACGCCTCCGCCGTTGGCAAAGCGCTTTCCAAATACGCTGGCCTGCTGGTTTTTATTCTCCTCCGGCTCCAGAACTACGCCTTTGGCACGGAGCATGGCGCGTATTTCACCGTAGGTCATTGCATAGTCGGCATTTCCCTGGATATTCAGATCCAAAGTCTCACTCTTCTTGGCAATACACGGGCCGATGAATACGGTGACGATCTCAGGATCCTCCGCTTTCAGCATCCTTGAGACGCCGCACATCGGGGATACGGTGGTGGACATATTGTCGATCAGCTCCGGATAATGCTGTTTAATCATATTGACGAATGCCGGACAGCAGGAAGTGGTCATCTTCTTACCCTCTTTATAGGCCTCCGCCCACTCCTCAGCCTCCGCGGCCGCCGTCATATCTCCGCCCAGGCCAACCTCCACCATATCGGCAAACCCAACCTTCTTGAGGGCGGTTCTCCAGCTGTCAAAGGTAATATCCGGCCCGAACTGGCCTTCTGTGGCCGGGGCCAGCATGGCTACTACTTTCTTTCCCGCATTAATCAGGCGGATTACATCTACCATGAAGGTCTTGGAACCGATTGCTCCAAACGGACAGCTGTGGATACACGCACCGCACTGGATGCATTTCTTCTCGTCTATCACGCAGATACCGTACTCGTCGTAAGTGATGGCGTCCACCGGACACACCTTTTTACAGGGTCGTTCCAGATGAGCGATGGCATTGTACGGGCAGGCTGTCGCACATTTACCGCATTCACGGCATTTGTCCGGGTCAATAAACGCCTTATTATTGCCCATCGTAATGGCTCCGAAGGGACAGGAGCTCTGGCACGCCTTGCCCATACATTTACGGCAGTTGTCCGTAACCGTATAGGAGGCAATCGGGCACTCCTCACAGGCCGCATTGATAACCTGGACCACATTATTCGTGTTTCTTCCCGTAGGGCACTTGCCTTCCGCAAGACGGACCCTCTGTCTGATTACTTCTCTCTCTTTATAAATACAGCAGCGGTAATGGGCCTGCGGTCCGGGAATCATTTTGCCCGGAAGTTCGTCCCTTTTATCATCCACCAGCTGATCCTCCCATGCCAGCTTCGCTACCTCGTAAAGTACATCATGCTTTAACTTCAGTATTGTTGCGTCATTTGTTACCATTTTATATATCCTCCTTGTAACTGTTAAGTAGGTTTATTCCGCGGGATGTTACCGCTCCTGTTACTGTTCACAGGTAGTATCCCGCCCTAATAGTACGTAACCGTAACTCGTTTTCCCATTTTTTCGACTGCCGTCTTAAGCTGCCTCACCAGATTCTGCCGGATTCCCAGATCAAAGGGGAGTCCCGGATTCTGGTAAGCGCTGTTAATGGCTTTCCCCACATACAGGTTCAGCTCCGTACAGTCCTCTATCAGAATTTTCGCAAGCATGGACGCTCCGTTATTTTTGTCCAGCTCTTTGAAAAAGTCGTAGCTCAAATCTTTTTTTTCTACAAACCGGTTCAGTATGTCAACAACACGGCTGAGAGTCAGGACTCCCTCCGTTACCAGCTCAATTCCATCCATATAAGCGATGGGCGGGATCTCCGGGTCCGTATAATCCATTGATACCTTCAGCGGCCTTCCCAGCTCTCTAGAAAGAATCGTTGCACTGGTTCCTCCGGAGACGATGCGGGAAGCCGTCTCATCTTTCATAAACTCCGAGATAATCCTCTCATCGTCATCCCGGTCCACGGGCGGCCCCGTCATCAGATGCACCGGTCTTCTGTCAATAATCTGCATCACGGCTACCGTCGTGTCATCTCCCGGTTTTCCCTCATAGAGCTTATCGCATTCTTCGCAGACAGCCGCCGCGAGACGAATCGAAGAGATGGCATGCTCCCTTTGTCTTACCACAAATTCCGCAATATCCTTCCAGGGCCATCCAAAGGTCATGGATTTGCCCACACCGGCGTGGATCGTGCCGTCGCTAAGAAGAATCAGCGCATCTCCCTTTTTTACGGTAAAACGGAACTCATTAATCTCTTTATCCTGAACTACCCTTGTGTTCCTGGGGATCTTGATTACTTCCCCGTCCCGGATAAAAATACAGCGGGGATTATCATATTCCACCAGGTAAGCCTCTCCGTTATTAAATACCTGGAGGATGGAAAATGTGGCGTAGGCCACCTGCCGGATCTGACAGATGGGCAGCGTCTGCATGATGGTTTCGACGCACTCTTCCAAAGTGGCGCCGTTTAAAAACATCGTACCGAGAATTTTGGCAGTCAGGGTGGAGAGGATGTTGGCTTTTACCCCGCTCCCCATTCCGTCCGCCAGGATCATTACATCGGAATCCTCCGTTTTTAAAAGCTCCACCGTATCTCCGCAGAGGATTTCGGAATATTTATTCAGACTCTTATAAGTGACATCTACGGTAATTCCCATTATCGGACCTCACTTTCGTTCCCGTCATCAATCAAAGAACAAAGTTTTGTAAGTGTCGTTTTTGTTTCTGCTGTTGTCTCTCCCAGAAGCCCCGCTATTTCCTGGGCCACCATCATCTGCTTAAAAATTACTTTCTGGGCAAGTTCAATTGTGGCTTTTCTCTTTTCATACTCCTGCTGTTCCAGCTTCTCCTCCCTCGTCACATCGATAAGCGTGGCGATTACCAGATTACCTTTGGAAATATAGGCAATATTCTGCAGGGTGGCAAGCTTCAGGTCCGGATAAAGCACTTTTCTGCTGTGGATATTGGTATGCGTCCTGAATACCTCTTTTACATCTTCCGTATCGATGAATTCTCCCAGCAGGCGTCCCTTCATCTCCTTGCGTTTTATACCAAAATATTTTTCCGTGGCCGCGGAGCATTCCAGGATCTTCAAATCTTCGTCAATCACCATAATGATATTCGGCGAGGTCTCCATAACCAGATGGGACATCGATCTTGCCCTGTCAAAAAGGTAGGGGATGCACATATTAAGCTCCGCCTTCTTCTGGCAGACGGCAATCGCTTTTTCGCGGCAGGTCGGATAGCCGCAGGCTCCGCAGTTTAATTCCTGTTCCGGCCTGGTTTTGCCCGTTTTTATTAAAATCTCACGGATCTCTTCCTCCGTAGGCATAATCTCTTTCCGGGCACGGTTTTTAAAGGTACGGCCGATGGAAACAGCCCTGGCCTTCTCGCTCAGAGCCGACAGCTCCGCAGGTTCTCTGGGAAGCGTCGCCTCCAAATCCAGCTTAACCTTAAAACTGGATACCGTAGCCGCGGTAGCAGGGCCGTTGATGCAGCCTCCGTGGCAGGCGTTCATCTCAATAAAACAGCCCTTCACTTCGCCGGTCATCATAGCCTCACAGACGTCCAGGCAGTCCTTGACGCCGCTGACATAAAATTTACGGTACCTGTCCGGCTTTGTCTTTGTCGTCTCCACCGAAGTCAGCAGCCCTCCGCTGACCGGATACCGCAGGTTCGCGCCGAGATGGCGCTCGTCAAAATCCGCGTCTTCGCATTCGTCTATTTTAATTTCTTCTTCCTCAAGCCATCCTTTCAGCTCTTCAAACGTCAGGACCGCGTCGGGGCTGACCGCCCTCATTTTCTCTTTCTCGGCGATACAGGGCCCGGCGAAGACAATTCTCGCCTCCTCCCCGTACTCCTCCCCCAGCATCCTGGCATGGATTCCGGAAGGGATCAGCACCGGAGCCAGATAGTCAATGAGTTCCGGATAATGAATCTCTATCAGACTCACGATGCTCGGACAGGCCGTGGTGATGATGTTCTTCATATCGCCCTTTTCCAAAAGCTTCACATACTCGCCGGTCGCCATCGCAGCCGCTTCCGCCGTATCACGTACATCCGTGAAACCCAGCTTCAAAAGGGCATCTTTCACCTGCCCCCTCGTTTTATATTGAAACAGCCCGATATAAGCCGAGGAAAGTGACAGGATAACCGGCCTGCCCTCTTTTATAAATGATTTTACTTTTTCCAGCTCGCTGGACATCTTTTTTGCAGACTGCGGGCAGCTAATCAGGCACTGGCCGCACAGAATGCAGCGGTTCGGCATAATATAAGCGTGGCCGTCACGAATCATGATCGATTTTACTTCACAGTCGCGGACGCACTTATAACAATGCTTGCACATCGCGGCTTTGAAATCTATTATCGGCATCGCATTCTCCCTCTTATTGATGGCGGTGACCTGTGCGCGGGGCATGCAGGTTATTGTTGTTACTGTTCACAGGTTGTATTCCGCGAGGTGTTTTCGTGCGCATTTTGCACGAAAATCCCGAGTTTCACGGCACGAAACTGCGTTTTTTGCAGTTTCTGTGCATCGCGAAGCGTGTTATTGTTTACATCATGCCGCTTTTTGGCATGGTGTGAACAGTAACTTATTGTTTAAGCCGTCCTAAAATCTCTTTTTCAAAGAATTCTTCCGTCGTTTCCGGCTTTACGGAATACAGTTCCCCGTCCACCGTTACGCAGACTCCCTTCAGGCAATTGCCGGAACAGAAATCTCCGTTTAAATCCACCTTGCCGTCCAGCTTGTTGTCTGTGACAAGCTGCTGAAGCTTCTTAATCACTTCTCTGGAGCCTTTCAGATGACAGGCACTGCCAATACAGATCGATACTCTCATTACTTAAACCTCCCTGAATTCTTCTCATCCATTCTATTTACTGTTACGGTTCACAGCCCTGCATAAAGCGCAGTTTTGTGTTCAGCAACTATTTATTACCAGGGCTTTCACCCTTTTTGATTCTCTTCCGTCGGCTGCGCGTGACCCCTTCCCCAGCAGTGAGAACAAAGTCGTTTTCTGCCGCCTTCCGGCTGTACTTATTATCTCATATTGTGATATTATTATCAATCCTTTGCGTTATGTTTTCTTGTATTTTTTTTAAGGCATTCCCTGGGTTTTCCACGATTTTATACAGATTTCCAATACATTTAACATTTTCTTTACAATCCGGCCAGGAGGGCTTTTATCTGATTGGAAGATTTTCATATGAGACAAAAAAGGGGTATTGCCATGAGCCGATATCTAATCGGCCATTTGACAATACTCCCTTTTCTGTAATTTTTCACGTCTGATTTATTTTGCCGCCGTTTCCAGGCTCTCCTGCAGGATGGTTCCGAGTCCGTCCACCGACTGATCGATATCCTGATAAAGCTGCTTTACACTGTCAAGAGCCAGGACTTCATCAAAGAAATCATTGGCGTCGGCTCCAATCAGCTCAACCGGTTCAAGCCCCTCAAATCCCGGCGCTCCCTTTATCTCCTGCCCTGCTCCTGTCTCCATGCCGCTGCAGGCGTCAGAGACGCTGCCATTGCCGCCGCAAGCACGGCTCCCATCATACTGCTCCATTTTTTCATAATTTTCCTCCTGATTCCATTTCAAACTTATTTTACAGTCGTCTGTACAAGCGGCCTTTATGCCGATATTATAAGGGGTGGCGTACGGAAATTCTAATGGTGTATTTTTACATAAAACACAGTAAATCCGCATAGATTTCAGTCAATTTTTAACTTTTTATTTGCACCGGACGCCTCTTGTTTTTTTCCGGCCGATCCTGTATAGTAAGGTTAGTTCGCGCTCACACTGAAGCATCCGGCCGTCTGTCAAGGGATTGGCTTCCTATGCTGAGGAGGAAGCATGAGTTTATGGCACCCTCTTTCAGAGTGCTGTAATTTCCGGTACTCATTACCGGCTGTTTCTCATCCGTTTCCTCGGTGTGGGCTGCGATATCACTGCTTTTCAATACCACAAAAAGAGAGGATTGAGACAATTATGAAAAAATTATTACCCATTCTCATGGCATTCGCCATGACCGCCGTATCCCTTACTGGCTGTGCATCCGGCAGCAAGACCGCAGAGACTTCGGCCGCCGGCAGCGCACCGTCCGTACAGGCCGAATCATCGAAAAGCGCTGACGCTTCGGCGTCTGCTGAGGAAACAGCTTCCGAAGACGTTTCTTCCGAAAACGCTTCAGACGGCGCTGAGAATAACTCCGAAGGCGCTGTCCGTATAGGTTCCCTGAAAGGGCCGACATCCATGGGCCTTGTTTCCCTGATGAACTCCGATACTTCCGCCAACCAGTATGACTTCCGGATGGTGACTGCCGCCGACGAGCTGGTCGCTTCCATTGCCTCCGGCAAACTGGATATCGCCCTGGTCCCTGCGAACGTGGCAAGCGTGCTGTATAACAAGACGGAAGGAGGAATCTCCGTCATAGACATTAACACCCTGGGTGTACTCTACATTGTTTCTGCCGATGATTCCATCAAATCAGTCGCTGATTTAAAAGGCAGGACAGTCTATCTGACCGGCAAGGGTACAACCCCCGATTATGTGATTCAATACCTGTTAAAAGCAAATGGCTTATCGGAACAGGACGTAAAACTGGAATATAAATCCGAAGCTGCCGAGGTGGCTGCAATCCTTAAGGAGAAGCCGGATTCCATCGGACTTCTTCCGCAGCCCTTTGTGACTGTGGCCTGCGCCCAGAACGAGACGCTGAAAATCGTACTGGATCTGACTGCCGAGTGGGATAAGGTACAGGGAGCAGAAGGCAGCCGCCTTGTAACCGGTGTTACCATCGTCACTAATGAATTCCTGAAAAATAATGAAGAAGCCGTGAAAGTCTTCCTCTCAGACCACAAAGTTTCCGCAAAAGCCGCTGTCTCCGATCCCAAGACGACAGCCGAACAGATTGTACAGGCAGGGATTATCGAGAAGGCCCCGATAGCCCAGAAAGCGCTCCCCTACTGTAACATTACTTTTATCGAAGGTGAGGAAATGAAAGCGGC
Source organism: [Clostridium] symbiosum ATCC 14940 (assembly GCF_000466485.1). GTDB lineage: Bacteria > Bacillota > Clostridia > Lachnospirales > Lachnospiraceae > Otoolea > Otoolea symbiosa. The sequence goes on from NZ_KE992872.1 coordinate 32,877, forward strand.
TCTGTCCGGTTATCTGAATGTCTTATTTGAACAGGATCCGAAATCCGTCGGCGGAAAACTGCCGGCCGACAATTTTTATTATATCGAGAAATAGCAGTGTTACTTTTCACACGGTAATGTCCCGCAAGGTGTTTTCGTGCGTATTTTGCACGAAAATCCCGAGTTTCACGGCGCGAAACGACGTTTTTTCCGTTTCTGCGCATCGCGAAGCGTGTTATTTTTCACAGCATTGCCGCTTTTTGGCAAAGGTGTGAAAAGTAACATAACGGTAACCGTTTAAACAAATGAACCGTTACAAATAACAACTACGGGGCATATGACCTCGATCCGGAGACAGGAATATGAATAATCTGAAGCATTTAAATACGGCTGAAAAACATAATAACGGCAATCTATTAAAAAAGACCGGGATTTTTCTGTTCTGGCTGATTTTGTGGCAGATTCTGTCTTCCTCCATCAATAACTCAATTATATTTGTGGGGCCGGCCGATGTTCTGGCTTCACTGGCGGCACAAATTACCACGCCGGAATTCTGGAAAACCATCGGCCTGTCTTCATTCCGCATCTTCATTGGATTTCTGAGCGCTTTTTTCTGCGGAATCATGACCGGCTGCCTGGCTTTCCGTTTTTCCTTCCTGGATGAGCTTCTGGCCCCGGTAATGCTGCTTGCCAAATCCATCCCCGTAGCCTCCTTTGTTATCCTGGCTTTAATCTGGACCGGCTCGGAGAACCTGTCGGTATTTATCGCGTTTACAATTGTACTCCCGATGAGCTATACCGCAACTTTGTCAGGCCTCAAAAGCACTGATGAAAAACTGCTGGAGATGGCATTCGTATTCCGCTTCTCCTTCCCGCGGAAAGTGAAAGCGGTCTATTTTCCTGCATTACTGCCCTACCTGATGACCAGCGTCAGGACGGCTCTCGGGATGAGCTTTAAATCCGGAGTAGCCGCAGAGGTAATCGGAGTTCCCAGCCACTCCATCGGGGAGCAGCTTTATATGGCTAAGATTTATCTCGACACGGCCGGCCTTTTTTCGTGGACCCTGGTAATCATCGCAGTCACATTTTTAATTGAAAATCTTTTTCTGTTTTTCCTAGGCTCCCTCGGTAAAAAAAATCACGCCGGGACAGGATGCAGGCGGAAAAAAAAGGAAAATATGCAGAATTGATACGGAGGTTATCATGGAACTGATACTCGACAATATTTATAAATCATATGGCTCCCTGCCGGTCCTCTCAGGCGTCAGCATGAAAATTGCATCCCCGGATATCTGCTGCCTGATGGCCCCGTCCGGAACCGGAAAAACCACCTTGTTCCGTCTGATTATGGGCCTGGAGAAACCGGATTCCGGCACAATCTGCCCTGCGCCGGAACAAATCCGGTTTTCCGCCGTATTTCAGGAAGACAGGCTGATCCCGGAGTTTTCCCCGCTGGAGAATGTGGCCCTGGCCCTGCCGGGCCGTCCCGACAGGCCGTCGCTTTTCAGGGAGCTTGCAAGACTTCTCCCCGAGGAAGCGATCATCCGTCCGGTCTCTACTTTAAGCGGAGGGATGAAGCGGCGCTGCGCCCTGCTGCGCGCCCTGCTGGCTCCCTGTGATATGTTCATTTTCGATGAGCCGTTTACCGGCCTGGATGAAAAGACAAAGGACAGGGTCATCCGCTATCTTCTTGAGAAAACAGACGGACGTCCTGTCCTGATGTCCACCCATGACCGGAACGATGCCGGGGCTCTGGGGGCTAAGATATTGGAATTTAATTGACGGGAGGAGGGCTCGTCCTCACCTGCTTATTTATCACCTGTGAAAACAGGTATTCCCTGAGTTTTTCCACATCTCCGTCCGCAAAGCAGTATCCTTTCATGCCGCAGGCCGCTGCCCCGTCAATATTAGCCTGTATATCGTCGATAAAAAATGATTCCTCCGGAAGTATCGAGAACTTCTCAAACAAACGCCGGAATATCTCCGGCTCCGGTTTCAGCATCTTCTCTTCCGCCGAGACAAGAACTCCGTCAAAATATTCGATGCCGGGTATTTCCTTTTCAAACACACGCAGTCTGTGGGACGCATTGGAACAGAGATAGACGGCACATCCGGCTTCTTTTATCTGCATTACAAGCTCCCTCATTCCCGGCTTCGGTTCTATATTAAACTCATGCCAGTGGGCCAGACATAATCGGGCCATCTCCCTCGTTCTCTCGTCCGGCAGTCTCTTCTGCACGCGTCTTAATGCCTCTTCCTCCGTGATGGTTCCCCGATCCAGAAGCACCCATTCTTCGGCAAAAAACAGTTCCCTGCTCATCAGCTCCACATCCTCGCTGCTGTCCGTATACTGCCAGCAGACCCTGACCGCATCATAGTCCAGCAGGACGCGTCCCATATCAAATACAATGTTTTTAATCATTCTTTCCTCCTAAAGACCGGCAGCAGGCGCTGTCGCTGCAATATTTGAATTATGAAAGGCCCTGGCCCTTTCCAACAGTAAAATACAAAATCAGCACGATAACGGCAGGCGCGACAAAACGCACGATAAACTCCCAGGCCCTTCTGAGACGGAACGGGTACCGGCCCCCGGAGCTGATTTCCTCCGACGCCTTCCCTTTTCCCCAAATCCAGCCTGCAAAAATACAGAAACAGAGTGAACCCACGGGGATCATCAGATTATCAGTGAACTTCTCCATCACCGCATTCATCGGCAGCATCTGGATTCCTTTCGAAAAGTCGAACCAGGGCAGGTTGATATTCCTCGACTCCAGCTGGGAAAGGGAATATCCCGCGCTGAGAAACGCCATCGGAACCGACAAAATCACAGTCGCCTTCAGCCTGGAAACCTTCCATTCCTCCGTAATGAAGGCAACACAGCTTTCCAGAATACTGATTGCGCTGGTGAGCGCCGCCAAAAACAGGAGCACGAAAAAGAACAGTCCGAAGATCCTTCCTCCCGGAAGCCCGTCAAATACCTCAGGCAGGGCCATAAAAGCAAAGCCTCCGCCCATACCAAGGCCTTCGGCTCCCAAGGTAACAAACACAACCGGAATAATTGCAAAAGCCGCCAGAAATGCCACCAGCGTATCCAGAACGCAGATGCAGGCCGCGCTCTTTACAAGATTGTCTTTTTTCGGTACATAGGAGCCATAAGTCACCATGATTCCCATTCCGACGGAGAGGGAGAAAAATGCCTGTCCAAGCGCTCCTACTAACGTATCCCGGTTAAAGCTTCCCGGTTTAATTGTGAGCATGTAGGAAAGCCCCTCTCCTGCACCCGGAAGCGTCACCGCCCGTACCGCGCAGGCAACTAACAGGATGAACAAAGCCGGCATCAGAATCTTGCTGACCCTCTCGATACCCTCAGAAACGCCCTTCACAACAACATAGATACAAAGAACCAGAAATACGAACCCCCATGCAAGCGGCTGTACCGGTTCCGAGATAAAGTTTACAAAATATTCCTGGTAAGACACGGTTCCGTTGCCAAACCCCGGCTCGGCCAGGTAGGCAAAAATATATTTAAGAACCCATCCTCCTACCACACTATAATAGGACATAATGACAAAGAGTGTCAATACACCGATTCCGCCTGCAAACGTCCATTTTTTATTGAGCTGGTGAAACGCCCCTACAACGTTTTTTTGTGTAGCTCTTCCGATGGAAAGTTCAGCCAGCATAACCGGAAAGCCTACCAAGGCCACAATCACAATATAAGACAGTAAAAATGCCCCGCCGCCATATGCTCCGGTCTTTCCCGGAAACTTCCAGATATTGCCCAGACCAACGGCAGATCCTGCCGCCGCCAGAATAAATCCCATATTGCTGGCCCACTGGCCTCTTCTCTGATTCATGATAATTCCCCCTGAATATAATTTGTTAAGCATCTGTAAATGCGGTTGTTCCCAAGTGTTTGTATTTCTGGGACAAACACCCGAAACGCAGACGCACGTCTGCTATAATAGCAGATTTATACAGAAATGTCCATTTTCCGGAGGTCACCCAGATATACGAAATAGTTATTCCAGCTATAACCTGCAGCTATTTCATGTATTTATATGGCGGACTATTGTAAAATTTATACGGACATAGCCTTTTCCTTGCCCGGGACTCCTTTTCCGCAGTCCACCCGAAGACCAGCCGCAAAGCCTTATTTTCCGGCACTTTTCCGGTATTTTCCCGGCCGTATATTCAGTGAAATAGCAAAATTATTTTGGAAAAATAAATTTTAATGAACTTTTTATTCCCATTTTCTCGATTTAATGGTAAAATAGTTACAATAGTGAGTTAGGAGGTGCTGAATATGAAGATGATTATGGCAATTATCGGAAGCGAGGATGCGGATGATTTAGTTTACGAATTAAACCAGAATTCTTTCTTTGTTACTAAACTTTCCACCATGGGCGGTTTTTTAAAGAAGAAAAGTACGACTCTGATGCTGGGCGTTGACGACAGCCGTGTTGAGGAAGCGATTACCATTATCAAAAAGATGTCAGGAACAAGAGAACAACTGGTTTACACACCACCAACCATGGCCGGGAACTGCTGCCCAACTGTCAATATGACGGTTCCGATGAATATGAAGGTGGGCGGTTCCACAATCTTTGTTATGAATGTTGAAGATTTCCAGAAATTTTAACCATACCGTTTTACGGTGTGACAGTTCTCTACAGAAAAAAGCCGGATGATTCATATCCGGCTTTTTTGCGTAACAGTTCAGCCATGATGTATTCCGCTAGGCGTTTTTTGCCGTTTCTGTGCATAATTGATGACGGTGACCTGTGCGCGGATCGTGCAGGATCGTTTGTTGCAGTTCGGACGAAGGCTGAACTGCAACTTTTTTGCACCCGGAAAATATAAAAAGATTGACTTTTTGAAACCCAGCCTGTAAAATCATATGAAAGTGAACACTTGCACGAGGTGAATAGATGGATGCTACAAGCCAAAAAATCATAGATGCGACAATGGGATTAATCAGAGATAAAGGATATGTCGCAACTACCACAAAAGATATTGCCAGGGCCGCCGGAGTCAATGAATGTACTCTTTTCAGAAAGTTCAAGAGCAAAAAAGAGATTGCCCTCAGCGGAATGGAGCAGGAAAAATGGCTCGGGAATCTGACACCGGAGGTATTTACCAATGTAGTGTGGGAATTACAGCCGGATTTGGAAATGTTCATGAACACCTACATGGAGAAAATCACCCCCGATTTCGTCAACCTGTCCATAGGGCTGAGAGCGCCCCAGTTATACGAGGAAACGGCTCCGCTGATTATGAAAATCCCCCAGGCCTTTCTCTCCTCCCTGACCGGCTATCTCGAGGAGATGGAACATCGCGGCAAACTTCCCCGACAGGATTTTGAATGTCTTGCAATGACAATCTTCTCCGCAACTTTCGGCTTTACATTTCTGAAGGCCTCCTTCGGAGAGAATCTGACCAAAGCGGAGCGCAGGGATTTTGTCAGAAAAAGTGTGGAAACCTTTGTCGGCGGAATACCGCAGATAAAATAAACATTTTGTACCTGTCCGGTGAAAAAATACAGAACCGGCAGGCTTTTCAGGGGCCATTGACAGAACAGGCACTGCCGTCCGGCAGTGCCATAATCTAACCCGTTAATACAAGCAAGTACATGCATTCCAAATATAAAGACGTTTGAAGGAGGTAGCTATCATGATATCAGGAGCCGAATTATTTGTTAAAGCATTAAAAGCGGAACACGTTGACACCATTTTCGCTTATCCGGGAGGACAGGCTATCGACTTATTTGACGCACTGTATGGAGAAAAGAGTATCCATGTCATTCTCCCGCGCCATGAACAGGGCTTGGTTCATGCGGCCGACGGATATGCCCGTTCCACAAAAAAGACCGGGGTGTGCCTGGTGACGAGCGGCCCGGGCGCCACAAATCTTGTCACCGGAATTGCAACAGCGAATTATGACAGTGTCCCACTGGTATGCTTCACCGGTCAGGTGCCCGTGGGCCTCATCGGAAACGACGCATTCCAGGAAGTTGATATTGTAGGCATCACAAGGAGCATCTGTAAATACGCGGTCACTGTCAGGCGGAGGGAAGAACTGGGAAGTATTATCAAAAAAGCTTTCTACATCGCTCATACAGGTAAACCAGGTGTGGTGGTCGTGGATCTTCCCAAGGATATCCAACAGGAAAACGGCAGCGGCATCTATCCGGTGCCGATCGAACTCAGGGGCTGTAAACCGAACGTTTCCGTCCATATGGGCCAGATAAAAAAGGCGGTCGGACTGTTAAACCAGTCAGAGAAGCCCGTCTTTTTAGTGGGAGGAGGCGTCCTCATTTCAGGTGCGGAACGAGAGATGACAAGACTGGCAGAGATGACGAATATTCCGGTAGTCACGACGATCATGGGTAAAGGCGCCCTCCCTTCCTCCCATCCCCTCTACGTTGGAAATCTCGGAATTCATGGATGTTATGCCGCCAACTTTGCCGTCAGCAGCTGTGACCTCCTGTTTTCCATCGGAACAAGATTTAACGACCGGATCACAGGAAAAATCGGAGATTTTGCAAAGAATGCCTCCATTGTCCATATTGATATCGATTCTGCCTCCATTTCCAGGAATATTGCCGTGGATGTCCCGATTGTCTCAGATGCAAAAGAGGCAATCCTCGCCCTTCTTGAAAAAGCCTGCCCGCTGTGTACTAAAGAATGGCTCAGGACGATAGACGGCTGGAAACGCGAACACCCTCTCGCAGCAGAACGGCCCGGATTGACACCTCAGCGCATCATCCAATCCATCAACCGCATTTTTGACCGCGCAATTATTGCCACCGATGTAGGACAAAACCAGTTGTGGGCCACACAATTTCTGGAGCTTGGGGAGGGCAGGAAGATGCTGACGTCGGGAGGGCTTGGAACCATGGGCTACGGTTTTCCCGCCGCAATCGGCGCAAAGGCCGGAAATCCGGATATGGATGTTATCGTCATATCAGGTGACGGAGGCTTCCAGATGAACGTCCAGGAAATGGCTACAGCCGTGGCATACGAACTGCCTGTCATTATCTGTATTTTCAATAACGGCTATCTTGGAAATGTAAGACAGTGGCAGGAAATGTTCTTTGACCGGCATTACTCCTCCACCTGTATCCAACGCCGCAAAAGCTGTCCCCTCCCCTGCAATTCCCCGGGTGAGAACTGTCCTGACTATATCCCGGATTTTATAAAGCTGGCCGGAAGCTACGGCGCCGCCGGGATCCGGGTAACTGCCGAGGAGGAGATCGACAAAGCCCTGCTCAGCGCAAAACGGAACAAAAAAGGTCCTACCGTCATTGAATTTATTATTGGCCGGGAAGAAAACGTCCTGCCGATCGTGCCTCCGGGAAACCGGCTCAGCGATATGATATTAGAAAGGAAGGGATAAATGATGAAAAAACGATGGATCAGCCTGTTTGTAGAAAATGATATCGGTGTCCTGGCACGAATCTCCGGCCTGTTTTCCGGCAAATCCTATAATCTGGACAGCCTCACGGTCGGAAGAACGGAGGATAGGACCGTATCCCGCATGACGATCAGCCTGACAGGCGATGACATGACCTTTGAGCAGGTAAAAAAACAACTGGCCCGGTGTGTTGAAGTGATTAAGGTGGTAGATTTTACCGATGCCGCCATCCACAGAAAAGAAATCATGTTTATCAAGATCCAAAACTGTACCGAAGCGGATATGACTGAGCTATTCAGGATTGCCGGCGTATATCAGGTTAAAATTGCCGGATACTCCCCTTCCTCCGTCCTGTTAGAAAGTGTCAGGACAGAGGAAGAAAATGATGAGCTGGCTCATCTTCTGGAACATCGCTTTACAAACAGAATGGAAATTGTGAGAGGCGGAAGCGTCGCAGTGGAGTCGGTCCGCACTTAAATTGCTCCGCCATCACTCGTCCCGTCATTAACGCTGCACCACACAAGCCGGTTGTCCGCTATTTCCGCAGCCGCCTCTCCCCTGTCATGCAGCCAGGAGAGATAGGAACGTACCGTACTTCCCACCAGCACATACTGGTTATAATCCATTACAAGCCCGTAGTGTTCGAACACCGCTTTCAGGATCTCCTCAAAGCCGCGGGGCTTTGTGCAAATCTCCTTTATAATGCCGGCAATTTCCAGAATCTTTTTCCTGTTCGCTTCAGCCAGGGGCCTAATATCCTCAACCGGCTCCGCATGGGCCGGGATATACAGCCTCCCTTCCAGTGTTTTAAGCTTTTCAAGGCTGTTTAAATACTCCTGGACATCATACAAAAATGATACATGATACTTTTCAAGGATATTTTCTCCGGTCAGACAGTCTGCCAGAAACCACACGCCGTCGTCCGTCTTAATAGCCGACATGGAAAAGGAGTGGCCGTTTACAGCCATCATCTCCAGCCCCTCAGGAAGTACCTCCGGGGTCAGGGGAAGCGCCCCGCTCGGCTGGGCCATCAGAAATTTGTTGCGAAGCTCCTTAAACGGATAACCGCCATATAAAAAAGACGGTTCCAGAACCGGATACTGTGTAAATGCCAGATCAGGACCGGCCGTATAGACGGAACAGCCTGTCCTCTGCGCCAGAAGGCTGTTTCCGCCGATGTGGTCGGCATGGGAATGGGTGTTAATCACCATCTTAAGCTTCCATCCGCCGGCCTCCAGTATTTTCAGAACCTTTTTCCCCGCATCCTTGTCATTGCCGCTGTCTATCAGACAGACCTCGCTGTCATTCAGTCTGTAAAGCCCCATTTTCGCCGGGCAATTAATATAATATGTCTTTTCTCCTGCCTGAATCAGTTCGTACATGCTCCTTTTCCTCCTTTTTGTTTTCACTGCCAGCATAGATTCTTATTATGTCCGCCGTCTATTCATCCGGTCCGGTATTCCATCAATATTCTTTCTCCCTGAATATGACGACGGCCAGCGGATAGGATACTGCAAAAGCTGCCGCCGAACATAAAAGTAAAATGAGCGCACTTGTAATCACCTGCCATACCGCCGGTTCCGGGCCGAAATACAGATTGATCAGGCTGACAAGCCCCATAAAAATCAGGATTGCCGCAAGCAGGCTGATGCCCAATACCACTTCGCTCCGCTCTTCCCCTGTCAAATAAAAAAGCGGGAAAAAGATTGCTACCATCAGGAGACTGATTCCAACTCCTGCGGCAAACAGAAGAAGAATATCCGTATTTCGGTCAAAGGGAAAACCATGTAACAGCCATGAAAGCCCCACCACCGCGCCTGCAAAAGCCATTCCGACAAACAGCCAGATTAACTGACTGATAAAATGGCTCTTCACAATATCCGCCCGCCTGACTGGCGCCGTCAATTTATATTTTCCCCACTTTGAGATAAACTCCTTGCGCAGGCTGGAACTCATATTGACTGAAAATCCAATCACAGCGAGAAATATGTAGCCGATGAGAAGCGATTGGCTGATTACGGCAGCCGCAAAAAGTCCCAAAAGGAGCATAAAGCCTGAAAAGACTTTTGCATTGGCACGAACCGCATAATAATTATTTATAAGAAGCCCCCTCATACCCGTTCCCCCTTTACCAGCAAAAGCATAATTTCATCAACAGAGACATGGTCCATCACAATATCTTTATATTTTTGCTGTGCTTTTCTTCCGTTTTCTACAAGCACATCAATCTGAAAATCCCTTTTCCTGTAAGCAAGAAAATCGCCTGGGTCCAATGTGAGAAATTGGCTTTCTTTGCAGCGCATAACAGCAAAATCATATGCCAGTTCATTTTTAGACGCGGTCATGATCAGCCTTCCGTTATGAATAAATGTGATATAATCCGCAATCTTTTCCAAATCACTGGTGATATGGGAAGACAGAAGAATCGAATGGCTTTCATCCTGCACAAACTCTAAAAATACATCCAGCATTTCCTCACGCATAATGGGGTCTAAACCGCTGGTGGCCTCATCCAGAATCAGTAATTGGGGATGGTGCGACAAAGCCACGGCAACAGCTAACTTCATCGTCATTCCCCTGGAATAATGTTTGATTTTCTGTCCGTCCGGTAAATGAAAGACTTCTAAATACCTCTGAAACAAAGAATGATCCCACTGCGTATAAAGTCCCTCCATCACCTTGGATAATTGTCTTGCATTCCAGTAAGAAGGAAAATTATCGCCGTCATAGACGACGCCGATTTGCTCTCTCATATCTGTATCTGAGTCCAGCATTTCCCGGCCGAATATTTTCACTGTCCCGCTGTCCTTTTTAATTGTATTGAGAATGCAGCTAATCGTAGTTGTCTTGCCTGCTCCATTCTCCCCGACAAATCCTAAAACAGCCCCGTATGGCAATGAAAAAGTTACATTATCCAGAACAAAATCCGACTTTGGATAAGTCTTGGATACCTGCTGCAGCTCTAATATATTCTCCATGCTATTCGTCCTCCCGGTAAAACATTGCCAACAGCTCCGTCAGTTTTTCAAGGGAAATATTGCTCGTCCGTCCGATTTCTGCTGCCGCCTGTAAATGTTCCTCTGCTATACGCTGCTGCTCCTCCTGATAAAATTCCTTGTTCTGTGCCGATACAAAACTTCCTCTGCCAACCGTTGTCTCGATAAAACCGTCCCTTTGCAAATCTTCATAGGCTTTTTGAACCGTAATGACGCTGACATGGATTGCTTTTGCCAATGCGCGCATTGACGGAATCGCATCACCGGCCGCCAGTTCCCCGCTCATTATCATCGCCTTTATCTGTGAAGTAATCTGCTCATAGATCGGCTTGTTGGCATTATTACTGATAATAATTTCCATAAGCCACTGCCCTCATTTCAATTGTACTTAATGTACAAGTACATTATATCAGCATTTCAGCCTACAGTCAATCAGAAATAGACGATGTTAAAAGGGGCAGATAAATTAAAAGCGGCGGTATCATTCACGATACCGCCGCTTAAACTCTGCACTGAGAATTATAATTCAGTGCGGGTGACAGGACTTGAACCCGTTAAATCAAATACCCCAAAACCCTGTAACTGCAAGGAACATTGTAATCACGGGACATGCAGCGCATATCATTTTACATCATTATGTTATAAAATACCCTTCCGTGTTGCATTTTACACCACCATGCAACACGGAAATGCAACACGAAAAGACAAGCGCGCGAACAGAATGGCAGCCGATTTTGGCTGCCATTTCATTTTATTCTCTTTATTATAATTCAACCTCGTTTGCTTCCCAAGCCCTAAGGAGCTTAAGATTAGGTAAAATTTCAGGATCATTATAATATGCTTTTAATTCTTCAACAGAAGAATAAACACATTCACTATAATACGTTTCTCTGGTACGCGTATTTGATACAAGACAAATATAATTTTTTAGTTCTTTCAATTTACCATTAGTATCATATCCGTATCCCTTCCATTCTATCTCATCGTCTTCGTAATTGTTATTTTTACATCCGTCTATAAATTCTGCTATAAATACAGTGGCTTTTGCTTTTTCTGCTTCCAGTACCGCAAACGCTTCTGCCTCTTCGTACGTGTTGAACCAAGCCGTTGAATCGCTGTCATAATTTTCATCTATCGATACTGCATATTTTTTAATCATATTCTTTTCTTCCTCCTTGATTTGTAGGGTCTAATTTGATATTATCTTTATAGATGGGGGAGCGGTGGCAAGCCCGCCCTCCTCTGTTTTCCTTAAAGCTTATTCTGTAGGCTTTTTTATTGCTGTCTTTCAGCTTCTTTGATTACCTTTTCAATAATCTCTTTTGCTTTATCTACGTTTCCTGTTTCCATCAATGCTTGTATCGAGTACAGTAATGTCAAAAGTTCAAGTCTTGTCATTTCTTCCATTTTTACCTCCTCTCTCCTCTTGCCCGGTAACTCGTTAAGGACTTGCCTTCCTTAACTATCTTTAGTATACACTATTTTTTATATAATGTCAATATTTATTTATATTCTTTTTTATAAAATATAAATGTATTAGTGTATTTTATATAATTTTTATATTATAGGTTCTCCAGTTTCTTTATCAATAAAAGATATCTTTAATTCTGCTCCAAGAGCCTCCGCAACCTTTTCAAGTTCTGATATTTTAAATGTATTCCTTTTATATTTGTTATTCATGTTCTGCGGGGTTTGCCCGGTTCTGCGGGCAAGTTCTGCCTCTGTGATATTTCCTCTTTTCACTCTGCAAAGATTAATATATTCTCTAACGTCTGTATGCATATGATATTCCTCCTTTTTTATATAATAAATTCTTTTTTATAATTTGTCAATTATATAATTGATATTATATAAATTATTTTACAAAAAAGTGTTGACAGTATATAAAAAATAATGTATACTTCAATCAGAAGCCAAGGATAACAACAAATTTAACCCGCCCCGGCCGGGTAACGCCGGGAGAACCATGCTGACCCTATCGGCATTACGGGGGCGGGTTAGCGAGCGCGTCCCGAGAGTTCGCCGGTATCGTTTTCGTGAATAACGAGTGTTCTCACATTCCGGGAGTATGCGTGAGAGCGAAAGGCGCAGGCACAAAAACCTGCATAGCAGGCGGGTGAAAGACCGCCCCGAGAGTTGCTGGCTTGGCGCGCTAAAAGAGGCACGGTTGCAACGTCATAGCAGGATAAAGGAGGGAGATTATGCTGGATAGATACATTGCGAAACAGATTATATTTGCTCAACTTGCTTCGGACGGAGGCAAGAAGGACAAAGAGGTATTAAACCGCATTTCCTCCTTTGTTCCTTTATCAAAAGTGCATTATAAGAAAGGGTATCACGCAAAGGATCACTGCATCATCAATGCGATCAGAGCAATACAGCGCAACCCGCAGAGTGGATTTAGATATCACGTAAAAGCGGATCGGACATTGTACAGTGGCGCACATGTCTTTATTGTCTATTTTAACTTTAAGATAGGGGGGGAGCGCTATCAGATCAGCTTTCATACGTTTGACAATATGTGGCGATTTGTCAACCAGCAATGTGTCACGCGCTGGCAAAAAAAGTATAGCAGCAAAGAGGCAGTGATAAAGTTAGTTTACCATGTATACAAATAATAACCGCCCCGGTCCGGGATCAGGCCGGGAGAAAGAGAGAAAAATAATGAGTGGCTTTGACGAATCAATGGCCTATGTCAAAAGATTCCAGGCTCTTATTGAATTTTGTGATAACATGGATACCGACGGGCTTAGTCCACTTTACAATCTTCTTCCGTTTAGCGAGAAATTAAGCGAAACGCCTTACAGAAAATCATCAATCCGGTATACAGATTTGCAGCTTGTTCTGGATAAATTCAGGGCGGCGTACAATCATAAAGCATAGTCAAAATAAAAAGGGCGGCGTCATAAGGGGAGAATAAATATCCTGTGGCGACGCCCTGTGATTTGTTAATATAGCCGAGTAACTTTATTTTTAAATTTAATTGGTATTTCTCTTGACATACAACCCATTGGGTGGTATAATAAATACATAAACAAGAGGTAAACAATTTCTAATAAAAAGGAGATACGAAGATGAAAAAGGAGTATGCAGTTAATATCGAATTAGTAAACAGTGATAGCGAGTGGAATACAGCCGATAGGGCTGACTGGTACGAGTCTTACAGCGAAGCATATGACGCAGCGGAAAAAGCATTTGAGGACCCGGATGTTATGGAAGCACATGTAAGTGTTTGGGAAGATGGCGAGATTGATGATTCCCCGCTTCGCATGGTTCGTGAAGATGGAGATGTTCGCCATTACAAGGGTGAAACACTGTTATGGGCATAAAGGAGGAAAAGAGATGTTATATACCACGTTTATTAGACTATGCGATGAAGCTATCAAGCACAATGAGCCGGAAGAGTTTATAATGAACCTCGGCTGGCAGGAATGGATGAACAAAGCTGCCGATTCCGATGAAATCACAAAGGATTTGTCCCTGATTTTCGAACTTGCAGGCCTGGATTTTCCAGGCTTGCGCAAAAGACTTAATGTCAGCATGGCAAAAATGTCAGCTATGTACCATATTTCGCTTAGGACGATAGAAAATTGGGAAGCTAAGTCATCGAATTTTCGGAACACAAAACCTTATATTATGGATTTCATCCGGTTTACGATTTTTGTCCGGGAAAAGGAGGGGGACGATGGATACCTCGGCCGTATTGAAGAACAGGATTGATTTCTGCGGCATTATTGTTGCAGAAAGATGTAACCCGAATGGCGATCCGATTAATGGAAACGTCCCGCGACAAGATTTTAACGGAAATGGAATCATTACCGATGTCTGCTTGAAACGAAAAATACGAGATCGCCTTTCAGAAAATGGATATGATGTTTTTGTTGTTAAGCAAGAAGAACTGCTGGATGAACAGAAAAGCCTTCACGGAAAGGTAAAGGCGGAGCCAGGCATGGTTCTGGCTGCGAAATCAAAAGACAGGATTTCTTACCGTAAAATTGCCTGTGAAAAATGGATTGATGTCCGGGCATTTGGACAGGTGTTTGCTTTCAAATCTTCCAAAGCGTCAAAAGAAGCCGAAGAAGAAGCAGGTATATCCGAATGTGTCCGGGGACCTGTTTCA
>NZ_KE992872.1:47487-50152 GCF_000466485.1 [Clostridium] symbiosum ATCC 14940
AACATAATTGCCCGAACGGTCAATATTCTCCTGCGAAAGTCTTTCGCACCCTGCAATTTTCTCCTATGGACGTACCCCCATATTACAAGGCGGAATTGCTTAATCTTCCAGGATTAGTACCTGAAGTGATAGAAGGCTGGTAATATTCTATAACATGGCAAGCCCCTCTTCTGCTTATAAAAAAGCGGTTGAGGGGCTTTTAATAATCATCTTTAAAATAAGCGGACCAGATGCACCTGGTCCGCTTTGCAACTTAACAGAAACTTCCTTCCAATAGCTTAAATGAAGTAGTTTTTTTCAATCCACGCCCGAAACGAGCGAACAGCAACTGTTAAGTTGATATTACGATACGCGGAGTATTTAATACTCCGGATTTCTTTTATTTTAACATTGCAGAACCGTTTTGTCAATCTGACAAAAATCAGCACCAATCAATTTTTAGAGACTGAAGTACGCTTAAATCATGTACCGTCTGGCAATCTCGTCATACTCAGTAATCTGCAATGCTCCCTGGTCGTCCGTTACCATACATTTCCCCTCATTTACTCCTTTATCTGGGCAGAGCAGATACTTACGGCCGTCCGGCGCCGCCTGATAACCTGTCAGCATATATCCTGCAGCATCAAACAAATACCATGCGGATGTTCCTGTTGTGACCTCCATCAGCCAGTACCAGCCGCCGTGTGCGTAACTTCCGTCTTTATACTGATACCACCAGCGCTGCCCATCCGCAGCAGGAAGAAAACCTTCATGGTGTTTTTTAGGCCACGTGGTGATGAACTTGTCCGGCGTGCCATATTGCTGCCGGAGCTGTGCCGTGGTACTGCCCCAGTCCGGAAGATACAGGTGTGGCTTGTCCACGATACTTTTCCAATCCCCTCCCCAGCCGAGTCCCAGCTTCTTACCGATGGCCCCAACCTTCCCGAAGAAATTGCCGGACTCATTGTATGCTCCATTCCCGTCGTTCCGGAAGAAGTCAAACGCAATGCCCCACTGGTGCTGTGAACTGTAACTGCTACCCCTGGCATTTGTCACGATATTCCCAGGCTTTGTTCGGCCTTGGGCATACAGTTCATCTTGTTCCACCACGGTTCGATAGCACTCTCCAATCTTAATAATTAACCCTTGCTTTTTGCATTCCTCTACAAGTCTCCCTGCCAGCTCCTGCAAGCAGGGATGGCACATTGTTATATCTCTCATAGCCTTGTCCTCCTAGAATATATTATGCGAAAAGGCCCAGGATGTCCCAGGCCCTATGTACTGCTGCGATATCGCAATTATTTTGCGGCCGGTCCAGTCGGTGCGGGTGTTTCCGGATGCTTTAACGGCGTCTTGCTTTTCGCCAGCAGCTCCGGGTCTCCTGCAGGGCCGGTAACACCCACGTCGCAAGTGCAGTCTGTGTCTGGTGTTAAGTGTTTGTAGTGGTTTACATCGTTGATTTTGTGTTTTTTACAGTTTGTCATAGTTTAATCTCCTTTTCATGGTTTATAAATAAAGAAGAGCCAATCGGCTCCCCAGGTTACTTATTATTCTTTATTAATTATCTGGCTGAAAACCTGGTGCAGGCCGGTACTGGCAAGTCCTGTTACGGCCCCGTATACGATACTTTCCAGGCTTACTGCTCCGACGGCCACACATCCCAGGATTGCTCCCAGGATTGCCAGGATTGACGGGATGTACTGATTGCTGACTGCATCCAGCCACTTAATATGCTTAATGCAGTAGCCGACCACCAGGCAGGCCACTAAAACAACTGGTATGTAATGCTGTGTAATAAAGGTTAAATCCATTCTACTCCTCTCTTTCTGCCGGCTCTTCCGGCATATCTAATAATGTATCTTTTAATTTGGTTGCGACGTCATTTCCACCTAATTCGTGATAAGCATCATACATACGCTTTACATTTTCCTTACCGTAAATAGGGCAATACCCTTTATCCTGATAGTGGTTGTAAGCCTGGATGATGCGATCGCGAAGCAATGCCTGGATGCCATCGTTGATCGCATTGCTTTTGCGGCTATCCTCTTTCTGCCGCCGGGCAAGACGGGCATGTCCAATGCTCAGGAGGCCAAAAGCTCCACCAAACAACCATTCTATCCAATGACCAACTATATACTGCAAAATCTCATTCACATAGGATACCTCTCTTTCTCCTTACTCAACGATTAAGTCTTCGCGGTCCCGATCGATTAATGCCTGGCGAACCTGTTCCTTGATTTTGTCCGGAACTTCAGCGAAGGTCTTCTTTCCTTTAACGATTAAATCTGCATATACTTTTGCCATTATTCTGTACCTCCTTCATACAATTCGCATACTGCATTCTGTAAATTGGTTACCTCTTCCGATAACGCTAAGTTCACTTCGTACTGCTCGGTTAAAGCAACCTGCGTATCAGTAAGCTGCTCCTCAAGATCCGCTGCTTTTGTCTGTAATATTCCTATACCGCTCTCAGGAAGATAGCTGAATACTGGCTTCGGATTCTCGGAATCTGTCACATCTATACGTTCAAGAGCTGCGCCATCTGGAATGTCTACAAACATGCTTGTGAGACCCTGTGGAACAGTTTCTTCGCCATAGATAATATTCCAGATACGGCCAGTTGAATCATAAATGACTAATGCTTTCATATTTATCACGTCCTCCTAATATATAAGTGTAGGGTTTC
>NZ_KE992873.1:0-20488 GCF_000466485.1 [Clostridium] symbiosum ATCC 14940
CCGCAGCAATTCATTCCGGCCGGATTCCCCCTCCTCGACCAACTTTCCACGGGGACGGAAGATTCAGCCAGAGCCCCCTCACCACACCGGACCCGGTCCGCTCCGGACGCGTCCTCCACACCTCAGTTAAATCTCCATAATGTTAACTAAACGACATTGCTATCTGAACTGTTACAGAAAGGCAGAATTAAGTATGATAAAACACGGACATCTGATCAGCAGGGTCGATCCCGGCTCTATCGCGGAGGAGCTTGAACTGGAACCTGGCGATATGCTTCTGACCATAGACGGCGATGAAATCGAAGATATTTTTGATTATGAATATAGAATTGACAATGAGGCCATTACCATGGTCGTCAGAAAGAAAAATGGGGAAGAGTGGGAACTGGATATTGAAAATGAATACCAGGATCTGGGCCTGACCTTTGAGAATGGGTTGATGAGCGATTACCGCTCCTGCAGAAATAAGTGTATTTTCTGCTTTATCGACCAGATGCCTCCGGGAATGAGGGAAACCCTCTATTTCAAGGATGACGATTCCAGACTTTCCTTCCTTCAGGGTAATTATATCACGCTGACCAACATGAAGGATAAGGATATTGACCGGATTATCAAGTACAGGCTGGCACCGATTAACATATCCGTCCAAAGCACAAATCCGGAGCTGCGGTGCCTGATGCTGCACAACCGCTTCGCAGGTGACGCCCTGAAAAAGATTGACACGCTCTATGAGGCGGAGATTCCGATGAACGGCCAGATCGTTCTCTGCAAGAATGTAAATGATAAAGAAGAGCTGGAGCGCTCTATCCGGGATCTCTCCCGGTACGCCCCCTGTATGGCAAGCGTGTCCGTGGTTCCCGTCGGACTGTCGAAATTCCGTGAAGGTCTGTATCCGCTTGAGCCGTTCACCAAAGAGGACGCCGAAGAGAATCTGGATATCATTGAAAAATGGCAGAAAATTATTTATGAAAAGCATGGGATCCATTTTGTCCATGCCAGCGATGAGCTGTATATGCTGGCCGGCCGGCCGCTGCCGGAGGAGGAGCGCTATGACGGTTATATCCAGCTGGAAAACGGGGTGGGGATGATACGCCTCATGACTTCCGAGGTGGAGGAGGTCCTGAAAACGGCGGACGACGACGGAAAAGAGGAAGAGCTGTCGATGGCGACCGGCGTTCTTGCTTATCCTTATATTAAGGAATACCTGGAGAGAATTACCGGTATCTATCCGGGACGGAAAGTGCATCTTTATAAGATTGAAAACCACTTTTTCGGGGAGCGGATAACGGTGGCCGGCCTGATAACCGGAACCGACCTGATAGACCAGCTGAGAGGGAAAGAGCTTGGAGAACGTCTGCTCCTGCCCTGTGCCATGTTCCGGAACGGGGAAGAGGTTTTTCTCGACGATGTGACGAAAAGCGATGTACAAAAAGCTTTACAAGTCCGGGTGGATATTGTAAAATCAAGCGGACATGATTTTGTAGATGCTGTGCTGGGGCCGGTAGAAGAGACGAAGGCTGAGCACGGAGCATATGAATTAATGTAACAGTTCATGCTGATTTAACTGCTATGAATTAATTGGAACGGAGGAGTAATATATTATGAATAAAAGGAAACCGGTTGTTGCCGTCGTGGGGCGTCCGAATGTGGGAAAATCCACGTTATTTAACGTCCTGGCAGGCGACATGATTTCAATAGTAAAAGATACTCCGGGTGTAACGAGAGACCGGATCTATGCCGACTGTACCTGGCTTGACAAGGCGTTTACCCTGATTGACACAGGAGGTATTGAGCCCGACACGAAGGATGTGATCCTGGCCCAGATGCGCGAACAGGCCGAGATAGCCATTGCGACGGCAGATGTAATTATTTTTATTGTGGATGTAAGGCAGGGGCTGACTGATTCCGATTCAAAGGTGGCCGACATGCTGCGCAAATCGAAAAAGCCGGTGGTGCTGGCCGTCAACAAGGTGGACAGCTTCCAGAAATTCGGCAATGACGTCTATGAATTCTATAATCTGGGAATCGGTGATCCGGTTGGAATATCGGCAGCTTCCCGGCTGGGGCTGGGCGAGCTTTTAGATGCGGTCGTAAGCCATTTTGAGGACGGAACAGGCGAAGAAGAGGAAGACGAGCGTCCGAGAATTGCCATTGTGGGCAAGCCGAATGTCGGAAAGTCCTCCATCATAAATAAGCTGCTGGGGGAAAACAGGGTAATCGTATCCGATATTGCAGGCACTACCAGGGATGCTGTGGATACGGAGATTATCCATAACGGAACGGAATATGTCTTCATCGATACGGCGGGACTGCGCAGAAAGAGCAAGATTAAAGAAGAACTTGAGCGCTACAGCATCATCAGAACCGTTACGGCGGTGGAGCGTGCCGATGTGGTGCTGGTTGTCATTGATGCCGTTGAGGGTGTGACGGAGCAGGATGCCAAGATTGCCGGGATTGCCCATGAAAGAGGAAAGGGCATCATTATCGTTGTAAATAAATGGGATGCCATCGAGAAGACGGATAAAACCATTTATGAATACACCAATAAGATAAAGATGACCCTGTCTTTTATCCCATATGCCGAGTTTATCTTTATTTCGGCTGCCACAGGACAGAGAATCAACAAACTTTATGAGATTATCGATATGGTCAGGGAGAACCAGACGCTGCGCATTGCCACCGGCGTGCTGAATGAGATTATGACGGAGGCGGTAGCCCTTCAGCAGCCGCCGTCCGATAAAGGCAAGAGGCTGAAGCTCTACTATATTACGCAGGTCTCGGTGAAACCGCCGACCTTTGTAATCTTTGTAAATGATAAAGTACTGATGCATTTTTCATACACCAGATACCTGGAAAACAGAATCCGCGATGCGTTCGGCTTCCGGGGAACTTCTCTCAAGTTCTTAGTCCGTGAAAGGAAGGGAAAGGAGCAGTAGGTATGGAACGGCTTATTTGTGTTGCAATCGGTTATGCATTCGGCCTGATTCAGTCCGGCTATCTGTATGGAAGGATTAATCATATCGATATCCGCCAGCATGGGAGCGGCAATGCCGGTTCCACTAATGTGCTGCGCGTTATGGGAACAAAGGCCGGTGCGGTAGTATTCCTCGGCGACTTTTTCAAAGCGGTTGCTGCGATATGCCTTGTCCGCGTACTCTTTGCCTCGGGCTCAGACAGCGTGGATCTGCTTGCCCTGTATGCAGGACTGGGCGTTACGCTGGGACATAACTTCCCGTTCTACCTCCGCTTTAAAGGCGGCAAGGGGATCGCCTGCATGGCAGGGATTATGACGGCGATGGATTTCAGGATTACCCTCACCTGCTTCGTGGTTTTTGCCGTCGTGGTGGCTGTGACCAGATATGTGTCTCTCGGATCCATTTTGGTATCCATAACCTTTTTCGCGGAACTGATTATTTTCGGCAGGATGGGAAGCTACAGGGTAGCCGCCCTCAGCCTGCCTGAGTTTTACATACTGGGCGGCGTCCTGATGGGAATGGCAGTCTGGCGCCACCGGGCCAATATTGGACGCCTGTTGTCCGGAACAGAAAACAAACTGGGAGCATCGAAAAAATAGCGGAGGATTATATTATGGCTGCAATTGGTGTGATTGGATCAGGAACGTGGGGGACAGCTCTGTCCCTGCTTCTTTGTAAAAATGGCTGCGAGGTAACGGTATGGTCTGCCATTGAAGAAGAGATAACGGAAATGAAAGAGAAGAGGAGGCATAAGAACCTGCCCGAAGTAGTGCTGCCGGAGGAACTCAGGCTGACAGCAGATTTGAAGGAAGCCATGGCGGAGAAGGATATTCTCGTGCTTGCCGTTCCTTCCGTTTATATAAGAGCGACGGCGGCCCGGATGAAGGAGTTTATCCGATACGGCCAGATAGTAATCAATGTATCCAAAGGAATCGAGGAAAGCAGCTTAAAAACCATGTCTCAGGTAATTGAGGAAGAGCTTCCGGAGGCAGAGGTGGCCGTCCTTTCAGGGCCGAGCCATGCCGAGGAGGTAAGCCGCGGGATCCCCACCACCTGTGTGGCGGGAGCTCACCGGAAAAAGGTGGCCGATTACATCCAGTCCGTCTTTATGAGCCCGGTATTCCGTGTCTATACAAGTCCCGACATGCTGGGAATTGAAGTGGGAGCAGCCTTGAAGAATGTAATAGCCCTTGCCGCAGGCATTGCTGACGGCCTCGGTTACGGAGATAATACAAAGGCGGCCTTAATCACAAGGGGAATTGCAGAGCTTACAAGGCTTGGCGTCAGGATGGGCGGTAAAGAACAGACCTTTGTAGGACTCTCCGGAATAGGCGATTTGATTGTTACCTGCGCCAGCATGCACAGCCGCAACAGAAGAGCCGGTATCCTGATTGGAAAAGGATATACCATGGAAGAAGCCATGAACGAGGTTCAGATGGTGGTGGAGGGTGTTTATTCCGCCAAAGCCGGCATGAAGCTGGCTGAGGCTTATGGAATCGACATGCCGATTGTGGAGCAGGTCAATCAGGTGCTTTTTGACGGAAAACCGGCGAAAGAGGCAGTAAACGATCTGATGCTGCGTGACCGTAGAATCGAAAGTAGCGGCCTTCCCTGGGAATCATAAAAAAGACAAAAAGAACCGTTTGTCTTCCTGATGACATCAAGCGTTCGCAAGCGGAAGACAAAACGGCTCTTTTTTGTCCTTTCTATGAACTGAGGAGATAGCAGCTATAACGACAAGTTATGGCAAGAAGGAAATTGAACGGAAAAATGAAGTTTTTCTTTCGATTTCCTTCTTTTTATGAGGTTTTTGTATTGACAATTCAAATTGTTAAACTTATAATGTCGTCAATCAATCCGTTAGCATGCCATTTGAAAATACTTGAAAAATACGGCGCTGACAGAAGAATTGGAGGAGAAGATTATGAAAAAAAGATTACTGAGTTTAGGCCTTGCGGTGGCTATGGCCGCATCCCTGACTGCCTGCGGAAGCTCAGGCGGTTCTGCAGAGACGAAAGCTCCGGCTGGAGAGACTAAGGCTGCTGATGCAGCAGGTACAGAGACAAAAGCCGCAGAAGAAGCAGCAGAATCAGCCGGAGGCGTATTTAAGATTGGCGGAATCGGACCGTTAACCGGACCGGCTGCAGCTTATGGAATTGCCGTTAAGAACGGAATGGAACTGGCTGCCAAGGAGATTAACGCTGCCGGAGGTATTAACGGTGCGCAGATTGAATACAACTTCCAGGATGATGAGCATGACCCTGAGAAAGCAATAAACGCTTACAATACATTAAAAGACTGGGATATGCAGATGCTTTTAGGTACGGTTACATCCAAACCATGTATCGCAGTTGTTGCTGAGTCTCAGGTTGATAATATTTTCCAGATTACACCGTCCGGTTCTGCCGTTGAGTGTATTTCAGGGGATAATGCGTTCCGTGTATGCTTCTCTGATCCGGATCAGGGTAAAGCTTCCGCACAGTACATAGGCGAGCACAAACTTGCTACCAAAATCGCAATTATTTATGACAGCTCTACAGAGTATTCCGACGGTATCCGTGAGTCCTTCGTAGCGGAGGCCGCCAACCAGGGACTTGAAATCGTTGCCAGTGAAGCCTTCACGGCAGACAGCAACACCGATTTCTCCGTACAGCTTGACAAGGCAAAAGAAGCCGGAGCAGAGCTTGTATTCCTTCCGATTTACTACCAGGAAGCTTCCGTTATCTTAAAACAGGCTTCTGATAAAGAGTTCAGCCCGATCTTCTTCGGATGTGACGGTATGGATGGTATCTTAAGTGTTGAAAACTTCGATACATCTTTAGCAGAAGGATTAATGCTTTTAACACCTTTCTCCGTTGACGAGGAAGGCAGCAAGGATTTTGTTGAAGCTTACAGGGCTGCATATAATGAAGAGCCTCTTCAGTTCGCCGCAGGCGCTTACGACGGCATGTATGCCATCAAGGCAGCAGCAGAAAAATCCGGTATTACACCTGATATGAGTGCATCCGACATCTGTGACGCAATGAAGGCGGCCATGACGGAAATCACGATTGACGGTTTAACCGGTACGGGAATGACATGGACGGCAGCAGGAGAGCCGAACAAGGCACCGAAGGCTGTTAAGATTGAAAACGGCGTATATGTAATCCAGTAATAAAGCAATATAGAATTAGCCCTTAAAGAGGGTTGTCCGAAAGACAACCCTCTTTTTAACTATTAATATACCAAATAAAGACAAAGAGGTAGGTGTAAGCGGTATGAGTTTTCTTTCTTATTTAATCAACGGGATCAGTCTTGGAAGTGTATATGCTATCATTGCCCTTGGTTACACCATGGTTTACGGAATTGCAAAGATGCTGAATTTCGCCCATGGTGACATTATTATGGTCGGCGGTTTTACCGTATTTACGATCGTAAGTACGGCAGGGGGGTCACCGGTCGTCGGGGTTCTGGCCTCGATTGTAGTATGTACGGTTCTGGGCGTTACGATTGAGAAGGTCGCTTACCGGCCTCTGCGCGGGGCCTCTCCGCTGGCCGTTCTGATCACGGCTATCGGCGTCAGCTATCTGCTGCAGAATGTCGCCCTGTTAATATTCGGTTCCAATGCAAGACAGTTCACTTCGGTCGTAACTCTGCCGGCGCTCAAACTGGCCGGCGGCAAGCTGTCCATTTCCGGTGTAACGATTGTGACAATTATTACCTGCGTGATAATCATGCTGGCTCTGACTACATTTATCAACAAGACAAAAATCGGCCAGGCGATGCTGGCTGTTTCAGAAGATAAGGGTGCAGCCACTCTGATGGGTATCAATGTAAACGGCACGATTGCCGTTACCTTTGCCATCGGTTCCTCCCTGGCTGCGATTGCGGGCGTGCTTCTCTGTTCCGCTTATCCGTCCCTGACACCATACACAGGCTCCATGCCGGGTATCAAAGCATTCGTAGCGGCTGTTTTCGGCGGTATCGGCTCGATTCCGGGAGCCATGATCGGCGGAATCCTGCTCGGAGTAATCGAAAATCTGGCGAAAGCCTATATCTCTTCCCAGCTGGCTGATGCCATCGTGTTCTCCGTACTGATTATCGTGTTACTGGTACGTCCGACCGGCATCCTTGGTAAGAAGATCAACGAGAAAGTGTAGGTGAATAGGATGAAATCATATAAAAATAAAATCTTGATTCAGAATACTATCACTTATGCACTGGTGATAGCGGCCTTCCTTCTGATTCAGATTCTGATGGCCGGGGGCCATATAAACAGTCTTTTAAAGGGAATTCTCGTTCCGCTCTGTACCTATGTCATACTTGCCGTATCCCTGAACCTGACGGTGGGAATCCTCGGGGAGCTGAGCCTGGGACACGCCGGTTTTATGTGTGTGGGAGCCTTTTCCGGGGCATTTTTTACCCATGTTATGGCAGCCTCCATTCCCAACCCGCAGCTCCGCTTTATTATCGCTCTCTTTGTCGGTGCGGTCGTAGCGGCGGCGTTCGGCATCCTGATCGGTATTCCGGTGCTTCGTCTGAAAGGAGATTACCTTGCCATCGTAACTCTGGCTTTTGGTGAGATTATTAAAAACGTGATTAACGTGCTCTATGTTGGCACGGACGCCTCGGGTATCCATATCTCAACCAAGGATGTGGCCTCCTTAAACCTGGCTGAAGGCGGCAAGGTCATCATCAAGGGCGCCCAGGGTATCACCGGAACGCCGAAGATGGCAACCTTTACGATTGGCTTCATTCTGGTGCTGATCACCCTTTTTATTGTCCTGAATATGATTAATTCCAGAACCGGACGCGCCATCATGGCAATCCGCGACAACCGTATCGCGGCAGAGTCCATCGGAATTAATATCACAAAATACAAATTGCTGGCATTTTCCGTATCAGCTGCCCTGGCCGGCGTGGCGGGCGTACTCTATGCCCATAACCTGGCAACACTTGCCGCAACGCCCAAAAGCTTCGGCTATAATATGTCGATTATGATTCTGGTATTCGTCGTTCTCGGCGGCATCGGGAATATCCGCGGCTCCGTAATCGCGGCGGTCATCCTGACCCTGCTTCCGGAAATGCTGCGCGGTCTCAACAATTACCGTATGCTGATTTATGCCATTGTGCTGATCGTGATGATGCTTCTCACGGCAAGCCCCAAGGCGATTCAGATTCGCGAAAGATGGATTTCTTCCATCAGGAAACCAAAGACAAAGGAGGAGGCGTAGGTTATGGCAATGCTGGAAGTTAAAAACTTGAGTATCTCCTTCGGCGGCCTGAAAGCAGTTGATGACTTTAATGTTATGATTGAAAAAGGGCAGCTCTATGGACTGATTGGGCCTAACGGAGCCGGTAAAACAACGATATTTAATCTGCTGACAGGGGTTTATAAACCGGACTGCGGCCAGATTACCCTGGATGGAATGAATATAACAGGCCGGAAAACGGCCGATATCAATAAGGCCGGAGTAGCCAGGACGTTTCAGAATATCCGTCTTTTCAAGGAACTGAGCGTTCTTGATAACGTAAAGGTGGGGCTTCACAACCACTACAAGTATTCCACCCTGTCGGGAATTTTTCGTCTTCCCGCTTATCACAAGGTGGAAAAACAGATGGATGAGAGGGCAATGGAGCTTTTAAAAGTTTTTGATATGGATCAGGAATTTGACTGCAAGGCTTCAAATCTACCTTACGGAAAGCAGCGGAAGCTGGAGATTGCGAGGGCGCTGGCAACGGAGCCGAAGCTCCTTCTCCTGGATGAACCTGCGGCCGGCATGAACCCCAATGAGACGGCGGAGCTGATGAACACGATCCGCTTTGTCAGGGATAATTTTGATATGACGATTCTCCTGATTGAACACGATATGAAACTGGT
Organism: [Clostridium] symbiosum ATCC 14940; assembly: GCF_000466485.1. Taxonomy (GTDB): domain Bacteria; phylum Bacillota; class Clostridia; order Lachnospirales; family Lachnospiraceae; genus Otoolea; species Otoolea symbiosa. The sequence goes on from NZ_KE992873.1 coordinate 8,836, forward strand.
ATCCGGAATCTGTGAGCGCCTGACCGTGCTGAACTTCGGCCATATGCTGGCGGAAGGCCCCACAGGCGAAGTGCTGAATAATCCGCAGGTAATTGCGGCATATCTGGGAGAATAGGGAGGAAGTCTTATGGCAATGCTGGAAGTTAAGGATTTAAGTGTATATTATGGCGTTATACAGGCCCTGAAAGGGATTTCCTTCGAGGTTAACGAGGGAGATGTAATCGCCCTGATTGGAGCGAACGGAGCCGGTAAAACGACCACTCTCCATACTATCACAGGACTGATTCCATCTAAATCGGGCAGTATCACGTTCGAGGGGAAAGACATTACAAAGGTACCGGGTTATAAGCTGGTGCCGATGGGGATTGCCCATGTGCCGGAGGGGAGGCGTGTATTTGCACAGCTCTCCGTTCTGCAGAACCTGAAAATGGGCGCTTATACGCGAAATGACAAGCAGGAGATTGAAGATACTCTGACAAAGATTTATAAGCGCTTCCCAAGGCTGGAGGAAAGAAAGAACCAGCTGGCCGGAACGCTTTCAGGCGGTGAACAGCAGATGCTGGCCATGGGCCGGGCCTTAATGTCCCATCCCCGCCTGATTGTAATGGATGAGCCGTCGATGGGCCTTTCCCCCATCTATGTGAATGAGATCTTCGATATTATCAAGGAGATCAACGCAGACGGCACCACTGTACTTTTGGTGGAGCAGAATGCGAAAAAGGCGCTGTCAATCGCCAACAAGGCTTATGTGCTGGAGACAGGAAAGATTGTGCTGAAGGGCGACGCCAAAGAGCTTATGAATAATGACTCGGTGAAGAAGGCTTATCTGAGCGAGTAGGAATATAGGATTTGTCAGACAGTCTGGCAATATGAAGGCAGGAGAGAGACTCACGTGGTTACGATATCATTACCGCATGAATTTCTCTCCTGCTTTTTAAAATAATTGTCAGAAAAAAGAAAGGTATGGACATACCTCTTCGCCAATATTTTTTAGCATACGCCCCCTTCCCCCTTGCATATACTTGTATCAGCATAGCCAAGGGGGTATTTTTATGGACAATTTTAACGTATACAGTGACATTAAGGCCAGAACGAACGGGGAAATCTACGTAGGCATCGTAGGTCCTGTCAGAACCGGCAAATCTACCTTTATCAAGCGCTTCATGGAACTGATGGTGCTGCCGGGCATGGACGATCCGCATGCAAGGGAGCGCACAAGGGATGAACTGCCCCAAAGCTCCGCCGGGAAAACCATCATGACGACAGAGCCGAAATTCATCCCCAAGGAGGCGGCCCAGATCGCGCTCAGCGACGGCGTTGACGTCAAGGTCAGGCTCATTGACTGTGTCGGTTTCATGGTGGAAGGCGCTGCCGGCCATATTGAAAATGATACGGAACGCCTTGTGAAGACTCCCTGGTTCGATGCGGAGATTCCGTTTACCGAGGCGGCGGAGATCGGCACAAGGAAGGTTATCAATGACCACTCCACCATCGGTCTCGTCATCACGACGGACGGTTCCTTCGGAGACATTAAGCGGGGAAATTACATAGCGGCGGAAGAGAAGACGATCAAAGAGCTTAAGAACCTGAAAAAGCCGTTCCTGGTGCTTTTAAACTCCATGAGGCCTTATTCCGATGAAACCAGGGAACTGGCAAAGCAGATGGAGGAAAAATACGGGGTTCAGGTTATGCCTGTCAACTGCGAACAGCTCAAAAAAGAAGACATTAAGGTGATCCTGGAAGAGATTCTGCATGAATTCCCGGTTACGGAGATTGACTTCACCATTCCCAAATGGATGGAAATTCTCCCGCGTGAACACTGGCTGAAGAGCCGGGTGATCCAGACCGTCAAGGAAATGCTCAAAAAGACGGATCATATGCGCGATGCCCAGGAGGCGCTTCCGGAAGAGGATAAGGAAGCCGTCAGAAGAATTAAAATCACAGGGATGAAGATGGCCGACGGCAGCATCCAGGCCCAAATCGAGGTGGATGACAGCCATTACTACCAGATTTTAAGCGAATATGTCGGCGTCCCGATCGAGGGGGAATATCAGCTTATGCAGACTTTAAAGAGCCTGGCCTCGATGCAGAAGGAGTATGAGAAGGTGAGCAATGCCGTATGCCAGGTGCGCCTTAAGGGCTACGGAGTCGTTACGCCCGACCGCTCGGAAATTGTGCTGGATGAGCCGCAGCTAATCCGCCACGGCAACAAATACGGTGTGAAGATGAAAGCTCAGGCGCCGTCCATCAACCTGATAAAGGCCCATATTGAGACGGAGATAGCGCCTATCGTGGGAAGCGAACAGCAGGCCGAGGATTTGATCACTTACATAAAAGAAAATGCAGGACAGAGCGAAGAGGGCATCTGGAGCACCAATATTTTCGGAAAATCCATTGAGCAGATTGTGGATGACGGAATTCAGGCGAAGATTTCCCAGATGACGGAGGACTGCCAGATGAAATTACAGGATACACTGCAAAAAATTATTAATGACAGTAACGGCGGTATGATTTGCATTATTATCTGATATCGGGTATACTTAAACCATCAGTTTTGGCAAAAATAAATACAGTACAGGAGATGGTTAAATGAGATTAACTTTTATCGGTGCGGATCACGAGGTAACGGGAAGCTGTCATTTATTGCAGGCATGCGGTCTTAATATCCTGGTAGACTGCGGTATGGAACAGGGAATTAACAAATTCGAGAATGCAGAGCTTCCCATCAGTTACTCCGATGTGGACTATGTGCTTGTGACTCACTCCCATATTGATCACGTGGGAATGCTGCCATTTATTTATGCAAGGGGATTCAGGGGCCAGGTGATGGGTACCAGGGCCACCTGTGATCTCTGTGAGATTATGCTCAGGGACTGTGCCCACATTCAGGAGACAGAGGCGGAGTGGAAGAACAGAAAGGCAAAACGTGCAGGTAAATCGGAAGTACCTCCGCTCTATACGATGAACGATGCCAATGGAGTGCTGGAGCATTTTGTGCCCTGCAATTACGACCAGATTATTAAACTGAAGGAAGGCTTTGAGATACGTTTTACCGATGTAGGCCATCTTCTGGGGTCTGCCTCCATAGAAATCTGGATGACGGAAGAGGACTGTTCGAAGAAAATCGTCTTTTCCGGCGATATCGGCAATAAAAACAAACCTCTCATCAGAAGCCCGCAGTACATTCATCAGGCTGACTATGTGGTTATGGAGAGCACTTACGGCGATCGGTTCCATAAGCATACCGGCGATCACGTGGAGGAATTTGCAAAAGTTATCGAGGAGACGCTGGACCGCGGCGGTAACGTGGTGATTCCCGCCTTTGCAGTCGGCCGTACCCAGGAGGTCCTCAACTATATCAGGGAAATCAAGGAAAAACATCTTGTAAAGGGCCATGACAATTTCCCTGTCTACCTCGACAGCCCTATGGCGGTGGAAGCAACGGCAGTCTTTAAGGAAAACATGATGGACTGTTATAATGACGAGACAAAAGCCCTGATTAAGAAGGGCATCAACCCGATTTCCTTCCCCGGCCTGCGTCTCTCCGTTACAAGCGACGATTCCATTGCCATCAACTTTGACGAAGAGCCGAAGGTGATTATTTCGGCCGCAGGCATGTGTGATGCCGGACGTGTCAGACACCATCTGAAGCATAATCTCTGGAGACCGGAATGCACCATTCTCTTTGCCGGATATCAGGCGGTAGGCACACTGGGCCGCAGTATTGTCGAGGGAAGAGAAGAAGTAAAGCTGTTTGGTGAATCGATAGAAGTCAAAGCCCATATAGAAAAGATAGAGGGCATCAGCGGCCATGCGGATCAGACAGGGCTGCTTGAGTGGGTCGGCAGTTTCATGGAACGGCCGAAACATGTCTTCGTCGTACACGGCGATGATGAGGTTTGCGACACGTTCGCAGCTACGGTAAAAGAGAAATTCGGCATGGAGGCAGACGCACCGTTCAGCGGAACCTCCTATGATTTAAAAGAGGGCTGCTTTATTACTGTTACCGAGGGCATTCCGATCAAGCGGGAAGCGGAGCCGGCTAAAAAGGCCGCAGGTGTATTCGGGCGTCTGGTGGCTGCCGGTGAAAGGCTGCGCAGAGTTATTCTGAATAACGAAGGCGGCGCCAATAAGGATCTGGCCCGTTTCGCAGATCAGATCAATTCCCTCTGTGATAAGTGGGACAGATAGAAAAGACTGAGAATGAACCTGCAAAGGAGAGCATAATTTGAAAGTGGAAATTTATACGGACGGTTCCGCCAGGGGCAATCCTGACGGACCGGGCGGTTTTGGGACCGTGCTTCATTACCGCGACGGCTCCGGCCAGCTGCATGTGAAAGAAATATCCGGAGGATATAAGCGGACTACGAATAACAGGATGGAACTGATGGCTGCGGTGGCAGGCCTGGAAGCGCTTAACCGCCCCTGCGAGGTCAGTCTGTATTCTGACTCCAAATATCTGGTGGATGCTTTTAACCAGCGCTGGATAGACGGCTGGATAAAAAAAGGATGGAAGCGGGGAAAGAATGAACCTGTCAAGAACATCGATCTCTGGCAGCGCCTTCTGGCCGCCAAAGAGCCTCATCAGGTGACTTTTATCTGGGTAAAGGGCCATAACGGACATCCTGAAAACGAGCGGTGTGACTTTCTTGCCACATCGGCCGCCGATGGGGACAACCTTCTGACGGATCCCGGAGTGCAATGACATTCAGCATCTCCGCGCCAGGCCGCCGTTTCCAATAATCTGAGGGCAAAGTCCTCCCGGCTGTGGACCAAAGCAGCCGGGAGGACTTTATTTATTAAATATATCTTACAAAGTATTACTTATTTTTGGAACCTATTTCCTTTCCTGCGTAAATATGATATCTTTATTTTAAATAACGCGAGGATGGATAAATATTGAAAAATAGAGGCGTAATAATTGCAATTATTTTGATTTTAATAATGGGCGCAGGGGTGACTGCCGGGACAAAACGTTTTATAAGCGATAAAACGTCGGGCAGTCCTATGCCTGTTTTGGAAGAACAGGCTTCGCCTTCTTCCGGTCAGGGCATGGAGAGTATGCCTGTAGCGGCCGCCGGGATCACTACTTTCTCAGCTGACGGTGAAGCGGGGGCGGAGGACTCCGGAGAAGGAACTGGAACTAAAACTGAAGCCGGACAGACTTTTAGTGCGGCAGATACGAAAGAGAAGGACGGCAGCCAGACGGAAGGGGCTGCCGATAGAATATATTATTCCAGAAGTAGTGATACGGCCGGAGAGACAGAGCAGACGGCGGCGGCCGTTTCGGAAGAACTTAATCAGGCGGCGGCTCCGGCTGCCGGTTCATCATTGCCTGGAGAGAGTTCTGCAGAGATGAAAAGCAGTGTTGTAATATCTCCGCTCACCGGGGTGAACGAATCGGATGCTGTAATCGCCGATAACTCCAAAACACTGGAAGGCTACCGGAAAAAACTGAGCGAGATAGACAGCCTGGTTCAGAATATGCAGAGTGCGGAAGCGGGTTCCAATACGGATTCCCTGAAAAATGTCGCAGACTATGAATACCGTCTTTGGGATACGGAATTGAACCGCATTTACCAATCCCTGCTGGAGGGAATGACGGAGGAAGAATCGGAAGCTCTTCGGGCGGAAGAGAGGGAATGGATCCGGACACGCGACCTCGCTGCAAAAAAAGCGGCGGCCAAATACGGCGGCGGAACTATGGAAAGCCTTGAATATACGGCTTCATTGTCTGCTTCTACGAGGAGCCGTGCCTATGAGCTTTTGGACAGCTATGGTGACTATTTAGAACAGGAAGAAGATTGACCGGGATTCTTTAAATGCAGAGTAAAGCCTTCACAGCCGGAGTGCGGCCGTGAAGGCTGTTTTGTATGATTTCCTCTTGATAAATGGATTTTCCTATGATAGGATATAAAGAATGAAGAAATATATAGAAAAGACAGAAACTTACAGGAGGAAGCAACGTGGAAAAATACGGTGTAAACGAACTTAGAAGGATGTTCCTGGAGTTCTTTGAGAGCAAAGGACATCTGGCAATGAAGAGTTTTTCTCTGGTTCCACATAATGATAACAGTCTGCTGCTTATCAATTCCGGCATGGCGCCGTTAAAACCATATTTTACCGGACAGGAGATCCCGCCGAGGAATAGGGTGACTACCTGTCAGAAGTGTATCCGTACCGGCGATATCGAGAATATCGGTAAGACTGCCCGTCACGGCACTTTTTTTGAAATGCTTGGAAACTTCTCATTCGGTGACTATTTTAAGACCGAAGCAATCCACTGGTCATGGGAATTCCTGACCGAGGTGGTGGGACTGGATCCCGACCGCCTTTATCCGTCCGTTTATCTGGAGGATGACGAGGCGTTTGATATCTGGAATAAAGAGATGGGTATCCCCAAAGAGAGGATATTCCGTTTCGGCAAAGAGGACAACTTCTGGGAGCACGGCGCCGGTCCATGCGGGCCATGTTCCGAAATTTATTATGATCGCGGCGAGAAGTACGGCTGCGGCAGTCCTGACTGTACCGTAGGCTGCGAATGTGACCGATATATCGAAGTCTGGAACAACGTATTCACCCAGTTTAATAACGACGGCCACGGCAACTATACGGAACTGGAGCATAAAAATATCGATACAGGCATGGGTCTGGAGCGTCTGGCTGTTGTAGTGCAGGAGGTAGACTCTCTGTTTACGGTTGATACAAATAAGGCTTTACTCGACCGCGTATGTGAGCTGGCTCACACAAAATACCAGGAAAACCACGAAACCGACGTTTCCCTGCGCATTGTGGCGGATCATATCAAGTCATGTACCTTCATGATTTCGGACGGAATCATGCCTTCTAATGAAGGACGCGGATATGTGCTCAGAAGACTTTTAAGACGTGCCGCACGTCATGGGAAGAAACTGGGTATCGAAGGTAAATTCATGGCAGAACTGTCAAAGACAGTGATTGCCCTTTCAAAAGACGGTTATCCGGAACTGGAAGAGAAGAGCGCCATGATTTTTAAAGTGCTTTCCGAGGAAGAAGATAAATTCAATAAGACTATCGATCAGGGACTTGCCATCCTGGCTGATATGGAGACTGAGATGGCAAAGAACAATGAGACGGTTCTTTCCGGCGATAACGCATTCAAGCTCTACGACACCTACGGCTTCCCGATTGATTTGACAAGAGAGATTCTGGAGGAGAAAAATCTCTCCCTGGATGAGGACGGTTTTACCGCCGCAATGAAAAAACAGAAGGAGCAGGCAAGAGCGGCCAGAAAGACAACAAACTATATGGGCGCAGATGTCACTGTATACCAGTCTATCGATCCTGCAGTCACCACTGAATTTGACGGTTACGGTAAACTGGCGGAAGAATCCGAGATCACGGTTCTTACAACGGAAACAGAGATTGTAGAAGCTCTGACTGACGGACAGGCCGGTACAATCATTGTGAAGAAAACTCCGTTTTATGCCACCATGGGCGGACAGCAGGCCGACGTGGGAGTAATCACCGCACAGGATGCCGAGTTTACAGTAAAAGATACAATTAAGCTTCAGGGCGGTAAGGTAGGCCATGTCGGTTACGTGACTAAAGGCATGTTCAAGACAGGAGATACCGTAACCCTGAAGGTCGATAAAGAGAACAGAGAATTGACGGAACGAAACCATTCCGCAACCCATCTGCTTCACAAAGCGCTCCGCACGGTACTGGGTACCCATGTAGAGCAGGCCGGTTCTCTGGTGACAAAGGACAGGCTGCGTTTTGACTTCACACATTTCTCCGCCATGACAGACGAGGAAATTGCCGCTGTGGAAAAACTGGTTAACGACGAGATTGCCGCCGCTCTTCCGGTCGAGACGATGGTCATGACACTGGATGAGGCAAAGAAGACAGGCGCTATGGCATTGTTCGGCGAGAAGTACGGCGACAGTGTAAGGGTTGTAAAGATGGGGGATTTCTCCACCGAGCTCTGCGGCGGTACTCATGTGGATAATACCAGCAGTATTTCTGCATTCAAGATTGTATCGGAAGCAGGCATTGCCGCCGGCGTAAGAAGAATCGAAGCGCTGACATCCACCGGTCTCATGAATTACTATAAGGAGATGGAGAAGGAACTTCATGAAGCCGCCAGAGTCGTTAAATCCACACCTTCCGGACTGACGGCAAAGCTGGAATCCATGCTGGATGAGATTAAGGCACTTCACTCTGAGAATGAGAAGTTAAAGAGCAAGCTGGCTAATGATTCCCTTGGCGATGTCATGAACCAGGTACAGGAAGTTAACGGCGTAAAGCTCCTGGCCGTACAGGTAAAAGACGTGGATATGAACGGCTTGAGGAATCTTGGCGATCAGCTGAAAGAAAAGCTTGGAGAAGGCGTTGTAGTGATTGCGTCCGTACAGGACGGCAAGGTTAACCTGATGGCTTCGGTAACCGGGGAAGCTCAGAAAAAGGGCGCACATGCCGGAAATCTCATCAAAGCAATTGCCGGACTTGTCGGAGGAGGCGGCGGCGGAAGGCCCAATATGGCCCAGGCCGGCGGCAAGAATCCGGCCGGTATCCCGGATGCACTGAAAAAAGCTGCCGAGACCGTACGGGAACAAACAAAATAGAGTCAGAACAGGTTAGGGATATCGATAAACGATGACCTGCATGCTCCGCGCACAGGTCACAGCTTTCAATCAAAGGAAGAAGAACCGTTACGGCAATTGAACTGCTCCGGTTCTTCTTTCTTTATTACTTTTCTTTATATCTGAAACAGCATTTACAGCACTGCGGCTTCGAAGGTACCGGCGGTTTTGGCGGGCACGGCGGCTTTGGCGGGTACGGCGGTTTTGGCGGGCACGGCGGTTTTGGGGGACATGGCGGCTTCGGTGGGCATGGTGGCATCATAGGCCACAGCCCTTCAGTCTGCCATGGATAAAGGGGCCAGAACACAGGAAACCACCAGCCGGAATACATCATTCCCCAAGGGCATTGCGAAACCGGAAGAAAGCCTTCATTCCCGCTGTCAGCATAGCTGTAATCATTATTGGAATTATGATAGCTGCTGTTATTTCTTTCACTGCCGTTATTGCACTCATAGCCCATACGGCTGTCGTTATTATCAAAAGATATGGGATTGCTCATGCATTATTCCTCCTTTTATAGATGTGGACGGACGCTAATTTGTCCTGTTTTTATATAGTATGACAGGCCGGCCGGGAATGTCCCGTTTTTAAAGGGATATTAAATCACAGAATCAAATACTTGAAAAACAATTTGAAGAAATTTCAAGAAAACATGAAAATCCTGTTGACGTATGGAATTTTTATGATATAATTTTACTAGTGCTAAAAAAATACCCAAACAGTTGTATTAATATGCACTTATTACACAACTGGAAGGAGGTTAGGTGTGAGCTATGTCAAATGTAATCGTTAAAGATAACGAAAGCTTAGACAGCGCTTTACGCAGATTCAAAAGAAACTGTGCAAAGGCTGGTATTCAGCAGGAGATTCGCAAAAGAGAGCATTACGAAAAACCAAGCGTTCGTCGTAAGAAAAAATCCGAAGCTGCTAGGAAACGCAAATATAATTAATCAAACGATAATCTGATTGCTTTACGCACAGGTTACTGTCTGCAATGATGAAAAGTCCGCAGTGCGTACTTTTCACCGAAAATCAACGAAACAAAATCCCTGGTTTATTAAGCCAGGGATTTTTTACTCTGTATGGGAAGACTGTTTATTTTCAGAAAAAGGAAACAAAACAGCCAGAAGAGAATAACGCGAGGAGGAGAATTCATGACAAAAATAAAAAAGAGAGTAATATGGGCTGCCATAGCCGCATATGCTACCGTGTTTTTCCTGACCAGTGATACACTCCTTGCATTTCCGCTTTTAATGGAACCTTCCTCGGTATTCTGCCTGCCGGTAACGGCCGGTATCGCTTTCCTTTATCTGAAAGCATTTTTTCCTTTTGACCGGAGACGGATTTTAATCAGTTTTGTATCCGGTATCCTGATGGGGCTGATGTTTATCCTGGGAGTCAGGTATTCCGTCAACGAGGTACCGGCGCCTTCGGCCTTCAGCTTTCTGACTGCGCTTCTGGCAGCGGCATTGCTGTTTTCTGCATTTATAAGCCTGCTTCTTAAGAGTCTGTCCCTTGTACCGGCACGTACCGGTTCAGCGGCAGCAGAAAAAACAGGCGTAAAGACATTAGCCGCACTGTTTGCCGTCACCTTTGCCGTGTATGCGGCAGCATTTCTGGCGGTATATCCGGGAATTTACTCCTATGACGCTTCCGTTCAGGTTTTACAGTTTTTCGGCGATAATCCGGTTACCAGCCATCATCCGATTCTGCACACCTTATTTCTTTGCGGAAGTCTGAAGGCGGGGGAGGTACTGTTTCACAGCTATCAGGCCGGACTTGCCCTCTACAGTCTGATTCAGATTACCTTTATGGCAGCGGTAATCACCTTTGTCCTGTACCGTATGGTTCGAAGAAACGTTCCAAACTGGCTGGTTATTCTCTCCTGGCTCTTTTTGGCGGCCAATCCCTATATGCAGGTTCTTGCTTTACTGACAACCAAAGATGTTCTGTTCGGGGCTTTCTTCCTGCTGACCTTTGATTTTTCGATTGACATGGTATCTGATCCGGAACGCTTCTTTTCAAGCCGGATTATGCAGGTCGGTTTCTTTCTGTCTGCGTTCTTTTCCTGTCTCTTCCGGAATCAGGGAATCCATGTATTTATATTTTTCTCGCTGTTTGCACTCGTTTTCTTTATCCGGCATAAAAACAGCGGTAAAGCCCGTAAACTGGCTCTCCGATGGACCATCTGTGCGGCGGCGCTGTCTGCCGTGTATTTGACATTAAACGGCCCTGTTCTCACAGCGTTCGGCGTAGAAAAGGGGGATGCCAGGGAGATGCTTAGCGTGCCGATGCAGCAGCTCGCGAGGGTCTGGCACGAAGCGCCTGAAAGCCTGACGAGGGAAGAAAAGGCTTATATTGAAACGCTGATACTTCCTGAGGCCCTGGATGGCTACGTGAGGGTTAATGCCGATCCGGTTAAAAGCGGTTTTCAGACGAATGTCGTCAAAGAAGATCCGTTAAAGTTTGTCGGAACCTGGGCCGGAATCGGGGCAAAAGAACCGCTCATTTATTTGGACTCTTTTCTGATGGGCAACTGGGGATACTGGTATCCCGGAGAGACACAGTACTGGATCAGCTACATCATGTTTGACGGTGCATTTTTGGAGGATGAATATAACGTTCTTCATATCTTCCGGAACAGCCGTTTTCCCTGGTACAATAATTATCTGAGGACAATCAGCCTGACCCCGGAATTTGAAAAGATTCCCCTTTTGTCGCTGATTCTGAATCAGGCTTTTCCATTTTGGCTGATGCTTGCGGCCGGAACTGTATCTATATATAGAAAGCAAACCTGCCTTCTCGTGGCTTTGTCTCTGATTCTGGGATATTGGGGGACGCTGCTGCTTGGCCCTGTGACCGGTGTCAGATATGCCTTTCCTCTGATGCTGTGCGTGCCGCTGCTGTTTGAACTTTTTATGTATGGGACAGCGGGGAGAGTTGAGAATTAATTGAGAATGGGAGGATGCGTCCGGAACGGACCGGGGCCGGTGCGGTGGGGAGTCAGTCCGCTGGCCGTACCGGCGGCG
>NZ_KE992873.1:20588-33436 GCF_000466485.1 [Clostridium] symbiosum ATCC 14940
GTACCGGCGGCGTCCTCACCTGCCTAATTAAATCTCCCTGCTGCTGCGAATAAATCAAAATAAAATTTCATATAATCTCTATAAGGATTGGAAAAGGCGGTACGCTATTGTTAAACAGGCAAAAAAAAGCGGTAGTATCGGCCCTCAATCTGCCGGAAGATGTCTTTTTTGGAGAGATGCTTCTGTTCTTTACCGGCAGCCATTCGGCTGTGGTGGAAAATTACAGAAGCATTGTTCTATTTACGGACACGGTGTTAAAACTTCAGGGCAAAACCACGAAGCTCACAGTTACCGGAAAGAATTTTTCTATCGAATATTACGATAAAGAACAGCTGAAACTGACGGGGCAGATAAGGTCGGCTGAATTTGAATCTATCTGATTCTGATTCCAGGAGGAGTTATATGAAATCGATACGCAGGTTTTGTTCCGGCAGCGTCCGGATCCAGATGACAGGCGAGTCTCCGGAACGTTTTTTTAATTTATGCGCCGCTTCCGGCTTAGATATCTGGGACGTTATATTTTCAAAAGGCAATTACATATTTTCAATGGGCATACACGATTTCTTTTCCAGTAAGCCCTTTATAAAGAAAGCGAAGATCAGGCTTAGGATACAGCAAAAACTGGGACTTCCTTTTTTTTTACATAAAAACAGAAAAAGGAAACTGTGGGCGGCCGGTTTCCTGAGCTTTTTCGTATTTCTGTGGGTTCTCTCATTCTTTGTATGGGATATCGGATATCAGGGTAATGTAATGTATACGGATGACGAACTTTCTCATTTTCTCGACACTCTCGGAATCCACTGCGGAATCATGAAAAACCAGGTATCCTGCGAGGAGCTGGAGGCTGCGCTGAGAAATGAGTACGAGGGCATAACTTGGGTATCGGCCCGCTTAAGCGGAACGAAGCTCTATATCCATGTCAAGGAAAATGATGTGCCACTGGAAATTCCGGTCAAAGATGATTCGCCCTGTGATTTGGCAGCCGAGTCAGACGGAACGATCACGTCCATGATTGTCAGGAGCGGTACTCCCCTTGTAAAACCCGGAGATGAGGTGGAAAAGGGACAGATTCTGGTCAGCGGCATGGTCCCAATCACAGACGACGGCGGAACAGTGATATCAGGGCGCTATGTCCATTCCGATGCAGATATTATAGCTGTCAGAGAGAGGACGGAATCCAGGGAAATACCTCTGTGGCATGAAAAAGAGGAAAAAACAGGCCGCGTCCGGAAAGGACTGATGATGAACATTAAGGAGCACTCGTTTGTATGGCTGCTTCCCAATTTCAGGAATACAGAGTGGAAGACGGTGACTGAAATCAGGAAGATCAGGCTTTTTGGTGATTTTTATCTCCCCATGGAGCTGGGGTTTATCACCTCATGCGAAGTCTCTTCCTATGACGTAAAATATACGGAAAAGGAGCTGGAGGAGCTGGGTGAGGCTTATAAAAATGAAATTGCGGAAAAATTAATGGAAAAAGGGGTACAAATTATTGAAAATAATGTTAAAATATTAGTTAATGGCTCCTCTTGCCGTTTTGAAGTAACGATGCGGACAGAGGAATCCATCGAAATGGAAACAGAAATAGAAGCACAAGGAGAAACACAAGGAGAACAGCCAGCCGATGAGCATAATTGAAACAGTTATAGATATTCCCATGGAACATGTACAAAATGTCTGCGGCCAGTTTGATGCCTACCTTAAGAAAATCGAACGGACTCTGCATGTTACCATGATTACAAGAGATGGGGCGCTGAAGATTATCGGTCCCGAACAGGCTATCAGACAGGCCAAAAGTGTTTATAACAACCTGCTGGAGCTTTCCAAACGAGGCAATACCATCACAGAACAGAATGTCGACTATGCAATTTCCCTTTCCTTTACGGAGCAGGAGGGCCAGATTCTTGAAATTGATAAGGATATCATCAGCCGCACTGTAAACGGAAGGCCTATAAAGCCGAAAACCATGGGACAGAAGCAGTACGTGGATATGATACGGAAGAAAATGATCGTCTTTGGTATCGGACCGGCCGGAACAGGAAAGACCTATCTTGCCATGGCTATGGCTATCCAGGCGTTTAAGAGCGGTGAGGTGAACCGGATTATCCTGACTCGGCCCGCCATTGAAGCGGGAGAAAAGCTGGGCTTTCTGCCGGGCGATCTGCAGAGCAAGATCGATCCCTATCTGCGGCCTCTATATGATGCGCTGTATCAGATTATGGGAGCCGAGAGCTACCTTCACAATTCGGAAAAGGGACTGATTGAGGTAGCGCCTCTTGCTTATATGAGGGGCCGTACTCTTGACAACGCCTTTATCATCCTGGATGAGGCCCAGAATACGACGCCTGCCCAGATGAAAATGTTCCTGACACGTATCGGTTTCGGTTCAAAGGTAATTATTACAGGAGACCAGTCCCAGAAGGATCTTCCGGCCGGAGCGGTATCGGGACTCGATACGGCAGTAAAAGTACTGAAGAATATAGACGATATCGGATTCTGCTTCCTTACCAGCAGTGACGTAGTGCGCCATCCTCTGGTACAGAAAATAGTGGAAGCCTATGAGAGCTTTGAACTGAAGGAGAAAAGGGATACGCCGGAGGGCAGGAGATATGGAGGCCGGGGGCGTTCCTCTTCTGATGACAGGCCGTCGCCGAAAGGGAGAAAAAACAAATGACAATTAATATCGAATACGAAGCCGAGAAGAAGCTGAACCTGCCTTATGAATCCATCATAGAGGATGTGGTTAACGCCTCACTGGATTATGAAAAATGCCCCTACGAGGCAGAGGTCAATGTCATACTGACGGATAATGCGGAGATCCGGAGAATTAACCGTGAATTCCGGCAAATCGACAGCCCGACGGACGTGCTGTCCTTTCCGATGGGTGATTTTGATGTTCCTTCTGATTTTGAACGCATGGAAGAGCAGTCTGAGGATTATTTTAACCCTGAGACCGGGGAGCTTCTTTTAGGCGATATCGTAATTTCGGTGGACAAGGTAGAAGAACAGGCTGAAAAATACGGCCATTCCCAGACAAGGGAGCTGGCTTTTCTGGTTGCCCACAGCATGCTGCATCTTTGCGGGTATGATCATATGGAAGAGCAGGAGCGGATTGCCATGGAGAAGAGGCAGGAGGAAATCCTGAGTACAGGAGGTTTTGCCAGATGATGAAACGGGGGGTTATACTGGCGCTGGCAGCCGGACTCTGTCTGAGTGCAGGCTGCACCAGGTATGAGGAAGTGTCGGTTACGGCCGGCGTTAAAGAGACGGAAGAGACAAAGGTGATTCAGATTACGGAGCCGGAGACGGAACCGGAGACAGAGGGTGACAGGGAACTTCTGCGTATCGAGAAGGACGGCAAGATCCCCAGCTATCTTACGGGGGAAATGACGGACCTGGCAATTGCATGGCGGCGGCCTATTGCGATCATGATAAGCAACGATAAAGCGGCCTTGCCCCATTATGGCATTAACCATGCCGGAGTGATCTATGAAGCTCCCGTGGAGGGCGGAATGAACCGTTTCATGGCTGTAATAGAGGATTATGACAATCTGGAGCGTATTGGTTCGGTGAGAAGCTGCCGGACATACTATACCTTTTTTGCACGGGAATTTGAAGCTGTCTATGCCCATTTCGGCCAGAGTGTTTTCGCACGTCCTTATCTGGAAAAGATGGAGCATTTAAATGGGATTGAGGGAAAAGGTTCCGTGGCTTTTTACCGGACCAAGGATAAGAAAGCTCCCCACAATGCATATGCAAGCGGAGAACGCATTCAAAAAGCCATAGAGGCTATGGGATATTCCCAGGAATATCCGGAAAGCTACACCGGCCATTACCGTTTTTCTAAAAAAGAGTATCCGGTCATGCTGGAGAATGGGTTTTCGGCGGCGTTTGTGCGCCCGGGATACGTTATGAATGATCCCTGGTTTGAATATAATGCTGACGACGGCCTGTATTATCGTTTTCAATACGGCGGCCCGCACAACGGCGACGAGGGCCAGCTGACGGCTAAAAATATTATATTCCAGTATTGCGGCTGGAAATATTATTCATCGTCCGAATATCTGGATATAGATGTACATAGTCCCGGGCTGGGATACTATTTCACCAATGGAAGAGGAGAACGGCTCACCTGGACAAAGGGCAGCGCTGACGCTGTGACAAAATACTATGACGAAAGCGGTCAGGAAATATTGCTGAATCCGGGCAGTACCTGGATTTGCATCATACAATCTGACCGGATGGATAAGGCGGAATTTTATGGAGAACAGACAGAGTAGACGTAAAACAAAGGGCAAAAGGGAATCGAATTTCGTTGTCCAGGGAAGTATCCTGGCAGTGGCGGGGATCATTGTAAGGCTTATCGGCATCCTGTACCGGGTTCCGATGACCAATATTATCGGTGACGAGGGAATGGGGTATTATTCCACGGCCTTCAATGTTTATAATATCATGCTGATCCTTTCTTCCTACAGCCTTCCGCTGGCGGTATCCAAGATGGTATCCGCGAGGATGGCGAAAGGGCAGTACCGGAATGCTGTCCGGGTGCTGAAAGCGGCCCTTGTCTATGCTACGGTGGTGGGAGGAATTGCCTGCTTTATCACCTGGAATTTTGCTGATTTCTTTGCAACCACAGCGTTTAATACGCCTTTTTGTGTCT
This sequence comes from [Clostridium] symbiosum ATCC 14940, assembly GCF_000466485.1. Lineage (GTDB taxonomy): Bacteria > Bacillota > Clostridia > Lachnospirales > Lachnospiraceae > Otoolea > Otoolea symbiosa. The sequence continues at coordinate 25,249 of NZ_KE992873.1, forward strand.
ATGCGCTCAAAACACTGGCACCCACTATCTGGATTATGGCCTATCTGGGCGTGCTGAGAGGATTCTTCCAGGGGCATGGAACCATGATTCCCACTGCCATCTCCCAGATTTTTGAACAGGTGATCAATGCGGTAATCAGCGTTGTGGCCGCCGGTGTTCTGTTCAAGATCGGCCTGGATTCCAACCGGGTTTACAATACGACCGGTTATCCGCAGGCATTCGGAGCAGCAGGAGGAACTATCGGCACAGGTGCCGGCGCTCTGGCGGCGCTGCTCTTTATGCTGCTGTTATTTTCCATCTACTGGCCGGTGGTTAAACGCAGGAAACGGCGGGACAGAAGCAGGCGCACCGATTCCTACGGGGATATCTCCGTGACATTTTTATTTACGGTTGTGCCGGTTATCATCAGTTCGGCCGTCTATAATATCAATGCCGTTGTAGATAACAGCATTATGGCTTACGGAATGGAGGCGCTGGGGCGCGGAAAGGAATTTCTGTCTCTCTGGGGTATCTACAATAACAAATATATGCTTTTGGTCCACGTGCCGCTGGCAATGGCCAATTCCCTTTCTTCCTCGCTCATCCCGTCACTTTCCGGGGCGGTTGCCAGAAAGGAAAAGGGGGCGGTTATCGCCAAGACAAGCCTTGCCATCCGTTTTGCCATGCTGATTGCCATCCCGTCGGCCGTAGGGCTGACCGTCCTTTCCGCTCCGATTAATAATCTGCTTTTCAAGAGCGGCGACAACACAGAGGCTATCAGGATGCTGATTACCGGTTCCGCGGCAGTGATATTTCTGTCCATGTCGACAGTGACCAATGCCATTTTGCAGGGCATCAATCATATGAATGTCCCTGTCAGAAATGCATTCATTTCCCTGATCCTTCATATTGGGGTTCTCTATCTCATGCTGATGGTGTTTAAGATGGGGATTTACAGTATGGTGTTCGCCAACATTGCGTTTGCGGTATTCATGTGTATCCTGAACGCAATTGCCATCCGGAGGTATCTGAATTACCGGCAGGAGATTGTAAAGACATTTCTGCTGCCGGCCGTTGCATCAGCTTTTATGGGGGCGGCGGCATTCGGAGTATACAAGGGCGTGACCCTGATTATAAAAAGCAATTTGCTTGGAACTATATTCGCCGTTCTGGCGGCAATTGCCGTGTACGGGGTGCTGTTAATCAAGCTGCGCTGCGTAGATGAGGAAGAACTCTATTCCATGCCCGGAGGCACGAAAGTGATCCGGCTTTCAAGGAAACTCCATTTAATGTAGGGAGTTAATTGAGTAAGGAGGACGCGGACGGGAACGTCCATGGTCCGGTGTGGTGAGGGATGTGTATGAGTCTTCAGTCCCCTTTGGCAGGTAGCCGTGAAGGGGGAATCGCCACCCCGTCCGCTGGCCGTCCCGGCGGCGTCCTCCTGCTTAACTTTAAATTCATACCAGCATGAGGATGTTTAAGATAGAAGAAAAAGGCAGATACTATTAGTACTTAAGGAGGAATTCCATGAAAAAGTATTATATCTGCTTTTTTCTGTTAGCGGTATTTTTAGCTGCATCCATACTCACGGGAGCGTATATTTATTTTTACCGGCCTGAGCATGCCCAGCCCGTACCGGGCCAGATTCTGGAGTCGGAGTCGGCGCCGGAGGATAATGTGGTAATTAACCAGAGGCAGGTTGAGACAAGAGAGGAAGTAAAGAATTACTGTCTTGTGGCAGAAGAAGGTTTTCTTCTCGTCTTTGCAAAGGACCGTGACAATGTATGTCTGGATACCCATATGCCGCTCTCAGAATTTCCGCTCAGTGAGCAGGAAAAATTAATGGAGGGTATCTGGTTTTCATCCATGATGGAGATATTCAATTATCTGGAATCCTACAGCAGCTAAAACTTAGTGCCGCGGCGCGATGAAAAGTAAACTTTTCCCCACAATCAACGGCGCTTTTTTGCCGTTTCTGTGCATCATTTGTTGAAGTTTGGCCGAAGGCTGAACTGTAACAATGTGATCAATACCGCCGAAAAAAACGAGACAGGAGTCGGATTAAGTATGAAAAAACAGGTAACAATCATTGGCGCCGGAGCCTCCGGCATGACAGCAGCTATCTTCGCCGCAAGACAGGGCGCCCAGGTAACCCTGCTGGAGCATATGGATCGGGTTGGAAAGAAAATTTTGTCTACCGGGAACGGTAAATGCAACCTTTCCAATCGTTTTATGGAGGAAACCTGTTACCGAAGCGGAGTGGCTGATTTTCCCATGGAGGTAATCAGCCGTTTTACCGTGGAGGAAACACTTTCCTTTTTTGAAGATCTGGGAATCGTCGTAAAAGACAGGAACGGGTATCTGTACCCCCACTCCGGGCAGGCTTCTTCTGTTCTCGATGTGCTGAGAGCGGAGCTTGACCACCGCCGGATCCGTACGGTAACGGAGTGCCGGATTGATGCGGTCCGGTACAGGGAAACAGGAGATAAACGGTTCAAAGTCTCCACCTCTCAGGGGAGCTTCCTTTCCGACTGCCTGATTCTTGCCACCGGTTCCAAAGCGGCTCCGGCAACAGGTTCCGATGGAAGCGGCTACCAACTGGCAGAGCAGCTGGGGCATCATATCATAAAACCGCTGCCTGCGCTGGTACAGCTTCGGTGCCGGGAAAAATTCTATAAACAGATTTCCGGCGTACGCACAGACGGCTGTGTATCATTGAGATGCGGCAGCAAAGAGCTGGCAAGAGACCAGGGGGAGATTCAGCTGACGGATTACGGTATTTCCGGCATCCCCGTATTCCAGGTCAGCCGTTATGCATCAAGAGCCATTGACCGTGGGGAAAAAGTTACTGCGGTTCTGGATTTTTATCCGGATGCGACATTTGAGAAGACACGCCGAATGATGGAGGGACGCAAATTAAGCTGTTCCAGTAAACCCATGGAGGAGTTCTTCACCGGCTGGTTTCACAAAAAGCTGGCAGCTTTATTTATAAGACTGGCAAATCTGGAACCACACAAGCAGGCCGGTTTGCTGACCGTGGAAGAGATTGACCGTCTGACCTGCGTTATCAAAGAATTTACCACGGAAATAACAGCGGCCAATCCGTTTGAAAACGCCCAGATTTGCTGCGGCGGAGCAGATGTCCGTGAAATTGCTCCTGAATCAATGGAGTCGAAACTTAAGAAAGGCCTGTATCTGATAGGAGAACTATTGGATGTGGATGGTATCTGCGGAGGATACAATCTGCAATGGGCGTGGAGTACCGGTGCGATAGCGGGAACTCACGCAGGACTGTAATATGATACGTATCAATCAGTTAAAACTGTCCGTGGGACACACAAAAGCCGATATGAAGAAAAAAGCGGCAAAGATGATGAGGATACCGGAGGATAAAATTCTTTCCCTCGTGCCGGTCAGGCAGTCCCTGGATGCCAGAAAAAAGAATGAGCTGCTTTACATATATTCCCTGAATGCCACCGTTTCAGGAAAAGAAGGAGCCGTAATTAAAAATGCGAAAAATGTAAATGTGGTGCTGAATACCGAAAAACCATACCGGTTTCCGGAGCATGGACAAGAGCCGCTTTGCCACAGGCCTGTGATCGTTGGGTTTGGCCCTGCCGGCATGTTCTGCGGCCTGATGCTGGCAAGAGCCGGCTTTTCTCCCCTGATTCTGGAACGCGGTGAGGATGTGGATTCCAGAACACAGAAGGTGGAGGCTTTCTGGCGGGGCGGAGAACTTAATCCGGAATCGAATGTCCAGTTCGGTGAGGGCGGAGCAGGAACCTTCTCGGATGGAAAGCTTAACACATTGGTAAAGGATCCGTCCGGGCGTAATAAAAAAGTCCTTGAAATCCTGGCAGAGGCAGGCGCCGACCCTTCCATTACCTACGTAAATAAGCCGCATGTCGGCACAGATGTCTTAAGCCGGGTGGTAAAGAATATCAGACAGGAAATTATCCGGCTCGGCGGCGAGATCCGTTTTGGCTGTAAGCTGACCGACTTCTCAGAAGCAGGCGGGCGCCTTATCTCGGTGACCGTGTCTCAGAGGGAAGAGGGAGGCTTTTACCGGGAAGAAACGATACCGGCACAGGCAGTGGTGCTTGCCATCGGCCACAGCGCACGCGATACCTTCCGTATGCTCTCGGAAAAAAGCCTGGACCTCCAGGCAAAGGCTTTTGCGGTGGGGCTGCGCATCCAGCATCCTCAAAAGCAGATAAATTTCTCCCAATATGGAGTGGAGGAGCCCGGCTCACTGGGCGCGGCAAGCTATAAGCTGACGAAGCAGACTTCTTCCGGGCGCGGGATTTATTCATTCTGTATGTGTCCCGGAGGCTTTGTCGTCAATGCATCCTCAGAAACCGGCCGTCTTGCCGTCAACGGCATGAGCAACCATGACAGGGCGGGAACCAATGCCAACAGCGCCCTTATCGTGACCGTTACACCGGAGGATTTTCCCAATCCCGGACCGCTTGGCGGAGTCGAATTTCAAAGGAGGCTGGAGGAAGCGGCATTTAACTGCGGAAAAGGAAAAATCCCGGTACAGCTTTACGGTGATTTTAAAGCGGGTACCCTTTCCCGGGCTTTCGGGGATGTGGAACCGGCCTTCAAAGGAGGGTATTCCTTTGGAAATTTAAGGGAAGTGCTGAATCCGTCTCTGACTGATGCAATGACGGAGGGAATCGATAGTTTTGGCCGGATAATCGACGGCTTCGACCGTCCGGATGCAATCCTGGCCGGAATTGAAAGCCGTACCTCATCACCGGTCCGGATACCGCGGACCCCAGAACTCGAAAGTGCAGTCCGCGGACTCTACCCCTGCGGGGAGGGGGCCGGGTATGCCGGAGGGATCACTTCCGCTGCAATGGACGGCATAAGGACAGCAGAAATGATCGTTACCAGATTTTCGCCCTCTTTTTATTGACGTGATTTTATAAATGAGGTAAACTGGCAGAAACGATGAAAGAAATACATCTGTAATTAATAGTGACATTACTTTGAAACTATGAGGGGAAAGAGGATTTTATATGACAGATTTCAGGGCAGCATTAAAAGAAAAAAAGAGAATTGTTATAAAAATAGGTTCGTCCTCCCTGACGCATCCGGAGACAGGGGATTTGAATCTGAGAAAGATTGAACAGCTTGTACGTGTATTAAGCGATCTGCGGGGCCAGGGCAGAGAAGTGATTCTTGTATCCTCCGGAGCTATCGCCGCCGGACGGCAGGCGCTGGGATTCAACGAACGGCCCAGGCTGCTGGAAGAAAAGCAGGCATTTGCCGCGGTTGGCCAGGCCAGGCTCATGATGGTCTATCAAAAGCTGTTTGCCGAATATAACCAGACGGCGGCCCAGATATTAATGACGAAAAATACAGTGACAAATCCACAGTCCCGTTTTAATGCGCACAACACATTTAACGAGCTGCTGAAGCTGGGGACTATCCCCATTGTCAATGAAAATGATACGGTCGCAACCGATGAAATCCAGTTCGGCGACAACGACCGGCTTTCCGCTATTGTGGCGGCTCTGGTGGAAGCTGATATCCTGATCCTGATGTCGGATATCGACGGCCTCTACACCGATGACCCGAACAAAAACCCGGATGCTGCATTCATACCGCTTGTCAGAGAGCTGACACCGGAACTGCAGGCGATGGGAAAGGGAGCCTCGAGCAGTGTGGGAACCGGAGGAATGTCTGCCAAACTGGCGGCAGCCCAGATTGCCACCGGAAGCGGTTCAGATATGCTGATTGCCAACGCCTGCGACTTAAATGTTATTTACAGGATTCTGGAGGGGGAAGAGTGCGGAACTCTTTTTACCGCCCACGAAAGTAAAGATTTCGATCTGAATACATATCTGAACAGTGAAAGCTGAAAACACGTTACAGTTCAGCCTTCGGCTAAACCGTAACAAATGATGCACAGAAACGGCAAAAAACGTCGTTTCGCGCCGCACAACTCGGGATTTTCGCAAAAAACAGCGAAAACACCTCGCGGAATACATCATGGCTGAATTGTTGCGAAAATACTGCCAAAGTTCAGACAGGAAAGGACAGATTAAATAATGAATCAGGATAAAATTGACCGAATCAATACACTCTACCACAAGAGCCAGTCAGTCGGCCTTACGGAAGAGGAGAAGGAGGAGCAGAAATTGCTCCGCAAAGAATATATAGAAGCAATCCGCAGAAATATGCGCGGAACGTTAAACAATATTTCAATCAAGGAGAAAGACGGTACTATCACCGACTTAGGTAAAAAATATGGGAATATCAGTGACATCCAAAGCTGACCTTAGAAAAAAGGTTCTGGAGCTTAGAAAAAATCTGACGGAAGAAGAGACGGCCGGCTGGGATCAGGCAATCTGCCAAAAGATTAAGAATCTCGGGTTGGAAAAACAGTATGGTACTATTTACTGTTATATCAGCGTTCGCGGTGAGACAGGTACGGAAGCGTTAATCCGCTGGTATCTGGAGCAGGGACTCAAAGTAGCGGTTCCGCGCGTAAAAGGCAGGGAGATGGCTTTTTACTATATTGACTGTTTTGAAGATCTGGAGCCGGGCTGCTTCGGAATTCCCGAACCGAAAAAAAGCTGTATGACGGCAGAGGAAACAGACGCACCCGTCATTGTGCCGGGAGTCGCATTTTCGGAACGCTTTGAAAGAACCGGCTACGGAGCAGGTTATTATGACCGTTTCTTTGAAAAGGAACCGCAGCACAGAAAGATCGCAATCTGTTATGATTTCCAGATTGCAGAGGCTATAGCAGTGGATCAGTATGATGTATTAATGGATCAGATTATCACTCCCGGAAGGGAACTGAGCAGATTGTAGAAAGGAGAGGTACATATGCTTGAGGTTATTGGCAAACAGGCAAAGGACGCTTCCAGAAAGCTGGCAGTTCTCGGCTCAGTCAGAAAGAATGAAGGGCTGAGGGCCGCGGCAGAAGCTCTTCTTGAGGGGGAAGAACTCATTCTGGCCGCCAATCTGAAAGATATCAGGAAAGCAGAGCAAACGGGAATGAATCCGGGGATGATAGACCGTCTGACCCTGACTCATGAACGTCTTGCAGCTATCATCGAGGGTGTAAGACAGGTAATCGGCCTTGACGATCCGGTCGGCGAGGTTCTGGGCATGAAAGAAAGACCAAACGGCCTGCTGATCGGTCAGAAGCGCGTACCGATGGGCGTCATAGGCATGATCTACGAAGCCAGGCCCAATGTCACCGTGGATGCCTTTGCCCTCTGTTTTAAAGCGGGCAATGCCGTAATCCTGAAGGGAGGAAGCGACGCGCTGGAATCCAATAAGGAAATCGTAAAGTGGCTCAGAAAAGGGCTTGAAAATTGCGGTCTGCCGGCGGACTGCGTACAGCTGATTACTGATACGGATCGCGAAGTGACAAAACAGTTTATGAGGATGAACGGTTATATTGATGTTCTTATTCCGAGAGGCGGGGCCGGCTTAATCCGCACCGTGGTGGAGAACAGCACCGTCCCGGTTATTGAGACAGGAACAGGAAACTGCCATATCTATGTGGACGAAACTGCCGACTTTGATATGGCCCTGGATATCATTTTCAATGCCAAGACACAGCGAATCAGCGTCTGCAATTCCTGTGAGTCACTGCTGATACACCGCAAAATAGCAAAAGACTTCCTGCCGCTTCTGAAAAAGCGGCTGGATGAAAAGCAGGTGGAAATCCGCGCCGATCAGGAGTCCGCAGCTATAGTACCTGACTTTAAAACAGCCACAGAAGAAGACTGGGGAATGGAATATCTGGACTATATTCTGTCCGTAAAACAGGTAGACTCCGTGGAGGATGCCATCGAACATATAAACCGGTATAATACAGGTCATTCCGAAGCAATCATTACAAAAGATTACGACAGCTCCAGAAAATTCCTGGATGGTGTTGATGCGGCTGCCGTATATGTCAATGCTTCGACACGCTTTACCGATGGTTTTGAATTCGGCTTCGGCGCCGAGATTGGAATCAGCACCCAGAAGCTTCACGCAAGAGGGCCGATGGGCCTGAAAGAGTTGACGACGACGAAATATATTATTTATGGCAGCGGGCAGGTGCGGCCTTAAATGGAGGATTTAGTTGAGAATTGAGGACGCGTCCGGAACGGATCGGGTCAGGTGTGGTGAGATTGGTTTTTCTGAGTCTTCCGCCCCCGTGGAGGTTGGTCGTGGAGGGGGAATCCGGCCGGAA
>NZ_KE992873.1:33536-33798 GCF_000466485.1 [Clostridium] symbiosum ATCC 14940
CCTCCGCAATTGATTCCGCCTACTTCCCCTGGTCCATGTTTTCGCAGGGGACGGAAGACTCAGGCAAAGGTTTTCGCGGCACCTGACCCGGTCCGCTCCGGATGCTGATTGTCTCCAGTCTCAAAGGGGGAGGGAACCTTACACCAAACCACAATAAATTGAGCGGAATTAAAACCGGTGATATTCTTCCGGCCTTATTTCCGCTCAATTTATAATATAGCATATTTCTGGCCGCGACAAGGTCCGCCCCCGCACTTAACGC
>NZ_KE992873.1:33898-34187 GCF_000466485.1 [Clostridium] symbiosum ATCC 14940
AGCGGCCGCAGGCCAGTGGACGGGGCCGATACACACGGCGGAGTCTTTCGTCCCGGCGAAAACCTTCCTTTGGGGCGGAGGAGAAGATATAGTCTGCGGACGCCTTTGGAATCCATCGCTGATTTGCGAGGTCCTGTCGAGCTTAGCAGCGTGATGCATCCACCGAGTGAAAACGTGCTCCGCAGACTATATCTTCTCCGCAGCCCTAAACCACAACAATCTTCCCCAGGGGACGAAAGACTCATAAAACCACCTCACCACCCCGTCCGCCGGCCGTACCGGCGGCGTC
>NZ_KE992873.1:34287-46252 GCF_000466485.1 [Clostridium] symbiosum ATCC 14940
CCGGCCGTACCGGCGGCGTCCTCACCTGCTTATTCTAATCTATAAAACATAGCCTCATCGAATAAAGCCGCCAGCTCAGCCTGGTCGCCGTACTCAAATCCGATTCTCCCCTCATATGCCATGGAATCACAGAAATCCGTCGCCACGTAGATTCGAAGCGTCCTGCCATCCTCCCTCAGGAAATCGATTGTTGCCGCATAAGGACACTTGGAAAAGCCGTACACATTGGTATCGTTTATCGCCCGGTCCATCATCTTTGATAAGGTATTAAGCTTTTCCCTGTCTTCGATTGTCTGCGTTCTCACCTCCTGGGTGAATGTCTCATCACCGCTGCCCGACGGAATCAAAAATTCAGGGAATGTCATTGCGGCGCTCTTTAATGGTATTTTAAACCAATCCGGATCAAAGTCCCTGTAATCAGTCCCAACGACATTCTGTATTTCCTCCATTACAAGCCGGTAAAGTTCTTCATTCCTCTGAAGGGCTATAAATTCATTATCGTTTTTGGAATGGACTATCATATAACCCGGAGTATCATGATTCCCAAAAAACTCATATTCCCGGTCATCCAGAATCAGACTTGCACCGGTGGGCAAAAGAGAGCGGTCCATTTTGCGCAGACGCGTCCAGGCCTCCTGACGTGTGGCAATACCGGACTCTGTCTCCGAGGAAGACAGCAGTCCGCGGATTATTTCCGCTTTTTCATCATCTAAGGAAATCTGGCAGGGATATGGTTCTGAATAAAATTTCACCGTGTCATCGTTCTGGTAATAGAACCAGACCGAAGGACTGTTTCCATCGTAAAATGAAAGGCCCGGTTTGCTTTTCAGGAAGTCAAGCGCCGCCCTTCCGTTTTCATTGAATGCATATTGAAAAGACGGATGAGCCGTACTACCTGATGCTCCCGACAATCCAAAACAAAAGCTGTCCAGCGTATCATATCCGAACGGCATGTCTAAAAATGTATATCCGCCCAGGCGGTAGAGAAGAATTTCCGTACCATCCCCGTTGTAATAACCAATTCTCAGTTCTTCACCATCCGTATCAGGTCCCGAATAATTGGCAATGCTGACATTCTTAAAATCATCGTAAACCGGCGCATCCTCACGCCGGACCGCAATATAATACTCCATCTTTCCGCCGTCGGTCCGTCCCGTAACATCATAATGTCCCAGAAGCAGATCCGACAGCTTCTTTGTCCTGCTTTCTTCCACCGGCCGGAAAACGGCATCGTCAATATAGCGTTCCACGAGGGAAATATATTCATCCTGCAAACGGAGAGCCGTTACTTCCTCTGTTTCCTCTGTTTCGCCTCCAACCGGCACAGCAGGGACGGAGACGGCGGGTTCCCTGCTCGCAGAGGGCGGTTTTGCGCATGCGGATAGGGCAGCGATAGCTCCAAACAGGATTGCGCAGTATAACTTTTTCATAAAAGATACCTTTCTGAATACTATGCTGACCGTTTATACGTTTGACGGGCACAGATGTCAGACCTTCCATATTTTAGTTCTTCTGTCAACAACTTCATAATTACAATATCATAAATGGAACAGGAGTTTCAATTAACAATCTCTTAAGAGTTATTACCTTTTTTGCGATTCACCGGTCCCCTCATTATTCGGCGGTACTGTGAATGTTTTTGTCATTATATGCCGGTAGTGGAAGCTGCTTCCTCATTTTCCAGCAAAAACAGCCTTTCAGTGGGGGAATTGTAGTAAAAATGTAAGATAGAGGGAAAATTCGTAAAAGAAATGCACTTGATAAATTCATTCCATTATAGTAATATTAACTAATGTATAAAAATGATGGTTACTATTCACGGCCAATATCCCGCGAGGCGTTTTTTGTGAGTGAAGCGTAGCGGAAGTCACAGAAAACCCGAGGATAGCGGCGCGAAACGGCGTTTTATGCCGTTTCTGTGCATCGCGAAGCGTGTTACTGTTCGCGGACCGCGCTTTTTGGCCGTGAATAGTAACAAACGATGGAAGATGTAAGGAGAAATACATATTTTATGACTTCAATAGATTACGAGACAATCGACCTGTCCGGCCTGCCCCCTGAGACGGAGCCTGCCAGACAACAATATTTCATTGCCAGGTGCAGACAATGGGTCACAGAAAAGAGCGAAGAGCTGGGAAGACCGATGACCTGTTTTATCTCAACCTTCGGATGCCAGATGAACGCCCATGATTCGGAAAAGCTGATGGGAATCCTCCTGGAAGCCGGATTTACGGAGGGGCAGAGCGAGGAATCCGACTTTGTTCTTTATAATACCTGCACAGTCCGCGAGAATGCAAATCAGCGTGTTTACGGACGGCTGGGCTATCTGAACAGCCTGAAAAAGAAGAATCCCCATATGATAATCAGTCTCTGCGGCTGCATGATGCAGGAGCCTGAAGTGGTGGAGAATCTTAAGAAGAGTTACCGCTTTGTCGATATTATTTTCGGCACCCATAATATATACAAGCTGGCCGAACTTCTCTCAGAGAGAATTGACGGCAGGAAAATGGTAATTGATATCTGGAAGGATACCGCGAAAATTGTCGAGGATCTTCCGTCCGAACGGAAATACCCGTTTAAATCGGGGGTTAATATCATGTTTGGCTGCAACAATTTCTGCAGCTACTGTATCGTTCCTTATGTCAGAGGACGGGAGCGGAGCCGTAATCCGGAGGATATCATACGTGAGATAGAAGCGCTGGTTGCAAGCGGTGTCGTAGAGATTATGCTTCTCGGCCAGAATGTCAATTCTTACGGAAAGAATCTGGAAAAGCCCATCACCTTTGCAGAGCTGTTACAGCAGATCGAGCAGATTGAAGGACTTGAGCGGATCCGGTTTATGACATCCCACCCCAAGGATTTGTCGGACGAGCTGATAGAAGTGATGAAACATTCACGCAAGATTTGCCGCCATCTGCACCTCCCGCTTCAGTCGGGCAGCAGCAGAATATTGAATCTGATGAACCGGAAGTATACAAAAGAACAATATCTGACGCTGGCCGCGAAAATTAAAGAGGCGATACCGGATATATCCCTGACCACCGATATTATTGTCGGTTTTCCGGGGGAGACGGAGGAAGATTTTGAGGAAACCATGGACGTGGTTCAGAGAGTCCGCTATGACAGCGCCTTCACCTTTATCTACTCCAAACGTACCGGCACGCCGGCCGCCTCCATGGAGGATCAGGTTCCGGAAGATGTGGTAAAGGAGCGGTTTGACCGTCTTCTCAAAGAAGTGCAGGCGATCTCCGCCCAGGTTTGCGGCAGGGAAGTCCACACCGTACAGGAGGTACTGGTGGAGGAACCGGATGATCATGAGGAAGGTTTTCTTACAGGAAGGCTTTCCAATAACACCATCGTGCACTTCCCCGGAAGCAGAGAGCTTATCGGGAAAATTGTCAAAGTATACCTTGAGCAGTCCAAAGGCTTTTACTACATGGGCAGGCAGCTTGACGCCGCCCGGGACTCTATTAAGGATAAATAAGGAGGAAATTTTCTATGAAAAAGCACTACAAGGGTCTTGCTGTTGCCTTGTCGGCGGTAATGCTGGCCGGCGGAAGTTTTACAGCATATGCAGGACCTGCAAGTGAAGCCGGCTCACCGGCCGCACCATCAGGCAATTCAGGCGATAGCGGTTTTGGTCCGGGCGGCACAACTGCCGCAGGGCACCAGCAGCAACAGTCTGACACAGAACAGGCAGCGGTGGAGGATACCTCTCTTCATGTAGCAGTAAATTATACGTTTGAGTCTGCCGGAGATATCACGGCTTTCTCCATGGACTTGAAGAATTTTGACGGAATCGGAGGAGTGTCCTACCGTGCCTACACGAATACAGGAGGATTCCTGTGGTGGTATCATGACGGAGGCCTGACAGGCGTTCCCGGAGACGGCAACTATGTAGAGGCATTCCAGATCCAGCTGACCGGAGATGCCGAGCGTCTTTATGACGTCTACTACAGCGCCACATCAACAGGCCAGGGGAAGATGGGCTGGGCTATGAACGGTCAGATTGCCGGAACCAGCGATATCGGTGAGAAGCTTCTCGATATCGAAGTGGTACTTGTTCCGAAAGGAGCCCAGGGACCGGTGAGCGATGCTCCCAGATATGTGACTCCGCTTTCAGGCCGCCTTGTCCTCGCAGAAAATGCGACAACACTCGTCAATGAGGATGGAACGGGCTACAACGGATGGGTATCCAACGACCATGCCCGCTATTATTTCATCGACGGGCATGCGCTTACAGGATGGCAGTATGTAGACGGCTATAAGTTCTACTTTGATTCCTACGGCCGCCTTGTACAGAATGTGGAGCCGTTAATCGGCAAACAGAGCAGCTATCTTTTGAAGGTAAATAAAACCCTCAACTGCCTGACCGTCTATGCAAAGGATGGGAATAACGGCTATATTCTCCCGGTAAAGGCTATGCTGACCTCGGTGGGAGACGATACGCCAATCGGAACCTTCTATACTCCTGAGAAATACCGCTGGAGACTGATGGTAAACGATACTTATACGCAGTATGCAACAAGAATCACTCAGGGCTTCCTGTTACATTCCATTACATATGAGGAGCCTGATATTAACAAGCTGATGACAGTTGGATACAATGGTCTGGGAGTTACCAGATCGCTCGGCTGCGTACGCTTAACGTGTGAGAACTCCAAATGGATCTATGATAACTGTGCTCTCGGCACAGCGGTTACGATTTATGAAGATCCAAATGTAGCCTCCCCGTTCGACGTGCCTGAGCTGGTTCCGCTCTCCTTCGAGCAGACATGGGATCCGACTGACCCACTGATTGTGAGATAAGAGAAGAGAGGTAAAACGTGGCACAGCTTTCACCAATGATGACCCAGTATCTGGAGACTAAGAAACAATATCCCGACTGTATTCTGTTTTACAGACTCGGAGATTTTTATGAGATGTTCTTTGAGGATGCCTTAACGGCATCCCGGGAACTGGAAATTACATTAACTGGAAAAGACTGTGGACTTGAGGAACGCGCACCTATGTGTGGCGTTCCTTATCACGCGCTTGAAGGTTATTTGAGTAAACTGGTCCAGAAGGGCTACAAGGTGGCAATCGGAGAGCAGGTGGAGGATCCGAAGACGGCAAAAGGTCTTGTGAAGAGAGAGGTAATCCGGGTCGTTACGCCGGGTACCATTACCAATTCCCAGGCTTTGGAGGAGTCGAAGAATAATTACCTGATGGGAATCGTTTATACGGACGGAATATTCGGAATCTCCGTGGCCGATGTCAGCACCGGCGATTACCTTGTCACCGAAGTCAAATCAGAGCGCAATCTGATTGATGAAATCTACAAATTTTCACCTTCTGAGATCATATGCAATGAAGCATTTTATATGTCGGGAATCGATTTAGATGATTTGAAGAACAGACTTCATGCTGTAATTTCAGATCTGGATAATCGGTTCTTTTCTGATGAATTCTGCAGAAAACTTCTGCGGGATCATTTTCATGTAGAGAATCTGGAAGGCCTTGGACTTTCAGACTATGAGACCGGCACCATTGCCGCCGGTGCCGTGCTTCAGTATCTCTATGAGACGCAGAAAAATTCACTGGAGCACCTGACCAGAATCACCCCCTATACAACCGGCCAGTTTATGATGCTCGACACCTCCACAAGGCGTAACCTGGAGCTGATTGAGACGCTCCGTGAAAAGCAGAAGAGGGGGACCCTGCTCTGGGTGCTGGACAAGACAAAGACGGCGATGGGAGCCAGGATGCTCCGTTCCTTTGTGGAACAGCCGCTGATTCATAAAGAAGAGATTTTAAAACGGCAGAATGCCATCGAAGAGCTGAATATGAATTATATCTCCCGGGAGGAAATCTGTGAGTATTTGAATCCAATCTACGATTTGGAGAGACTTCTGGGACGCATCAGCTATAAGACGGCCAATCCCAGAGATCTGATATCCTTTAGAAATTCCCTCGAGATGCTGCCGCACATTAAACATATTTTAAAAGAGTTCCGTTCAGAGCTGCTCACAGAGATTGAAGGACAGCTTGATCCGCTGGAGGATTTAAAAAAGCTGATTGACGAAGCCATCATCGACGATCCGCCTGTTTCTGTCAGGGACGGCGGCATTATAAAGGACGGCTTTCATGAGGAGGCGGACCGGCTGCGCCATGCCAAAACAGAAGGAAAGACATGGCTTGCCGAACTGGAGCAGAAGGAGAAGGAAAGCACCGGTATTAAAAACCTGAAAATCAAATATAACAAGGTGTTTGGTTATTATTTTGAGGTTACAAACTCCTTCAAAGATCTGGTCCCCGATTATTTTATCCGGAAACAGACGCTTACCAATGCGGAGCGTTATACAACCGACCGTTTAAAAGAGCTTGAGGATGTGATTATGGGGGCGGAGGACAAGCTGTTCTCCCTTGAATACGAATTATTCTGCCAGGTCAGGGACGGTATCGCCGCAGAGGTAAAACGGATCCAGGAGACGGCCCATGCCGTCGCCCTCACCGATGTGCTGACTTCCCTCTCCGTGGTGGCTGTAAGGAATAATTACGTTAAGCCTTCCATCAATGAAAAGGGGATTATCCATATTAAAAACGGCCGCCATCCGGTGGTGGAGCAGATGATGTCCGGAGGAATGTTCGTGGCGAACGACACTTATCTGGATAACGGAAAAAACAGGGTATCCATCATTACAGGCCCCAATATGGCCGGAAAATCCACTTATATGAGACAGACTGCGCTCATCACGCTGATGGCCCAGGTGGGCAGTTTTGTACCGGCGGATGAGGCTGATATCGGCCTGTGCGATCGGATATTTACCCGTGTCGGCGCATCCGATGATCTGGCTTCGGGCCAGAGTACCTTCATGGTGGAGATGACTGAGGTTGCCAATATCTTAAGAAACGCAACCCGCAGCAGCCTGCTGATTCTCGATGAAATCGGGCGGGGAACCAGCACCTTTGACGGTCTTTCCATTGCCTGGGCTGTTGTGGAGTACATAAGCAACACAAAGCTTCTGGGTGCGAAGACACTCTTTGCCACCCACTATCATGAACTGACGGAGCTGGAAGGCACTATGAGCGGTGTCAACAATTACTGTATCGCCGTCAAGGAACAGGGAGACGACATCGTATTCTTACGTAAAATCGTAAAAGGCGGTGCCGATAAGAGCTACGGAATCCAGGTCGCAAAGCTGGCAGGTGTTCCGGAGCTTGTAATCGAACGGGCCAAGGAACTGGTGGAGGAGCTGAGTGATGCTGATATCACCGCCCGGGCCAAGGAAATCGCGGAAAACGGCCCCGGCATTGTGGCGCACAAAAAACTCAGCAAACCGGATGAAGTGGATCTGCTTCAGATGTCCATCTTCGATACGGTCAGCGAGGAGGACATTATAAAAGAACTGATGGAACTGGAAATCAACCGCATGTCCCCCATAGACGCCCTGACCACGCTGGATAAGATGCAGTCCCGTCTGAGGAACCGGTGGGTTAACCAGTAAGTATAAGGAGGCGAAACGATGGCAAACATTCAAGTATTAGATCAGAATACGATCAACCAGATCGCAGCCGGTGAGGTAATTGAACGCCCTGCCTCCGTTGTGAAGGAGCTGCTGGAGAACGCTGTCGATGCCAAATCCACGGCGGTTACGGTGGAAATCCGTGACGGAGGACTCTCCATGATCCGCGTGACGGATAACGGCTGCGGAATCCCGAAAGAAGAAATTCCGCTTGCCTTTCTGCGCCATGCGACCAGTAAAATCAGGACGGTCGAGGATTTGTTCACCGTAGCCTCCCTGGGGTTTCGCGGAGAGGCTTTATCCAGTATCGCCTCCGTGGCCCAGGTGGAGCTTATCACAAAAACCACAGGGAGCATGTCAGGTTCCAGATATCAGATTGAGGGCGGAGAGGAGATAGCGTTAGAAGAGGTGGGGGCTCCGGAAGGGACCACCTTTATCGCGAGAAATCTCTTCTATAATACGCCGGCCCGGAGGAAATTCTTAAAGAGTCCGATGACGGAAGGCGCCCATGTGGCGGATTTGGTGGAAAAGATTGCCCTTTCCCATCCGGAAATCTCCATACGGCTGATTCAGAACGGACAGAGTAAGCTTCATACATCCGGCAACCATAACCTGAAGGATATCATTTATACCATATTTGGACGGGAGATTGCCGCCAACCTGATTGCGGTGCAGTCGGGGGCCGATCCGGTGAAAGTCGAAGGCTTTATCGGCAAGCCGCTGATTGCAAGAGGCAACCGGAACTATGAAAATTATTTTATAAACGGACGGTATATTAAGAGCAGTCTGATAAATAAAGCAATTGAGGACGCCTATAAACCGTTCATGATGCAGCACAAATACCCGTTTACAATGCTGCAGTTTACAATTGAGCCGGAATTTCTGGACGTAAATGTCCATCCGGCCAAGATGGAGCTGCGTTTCAGGGACGGAGAGATGGTCTACAGAATGGTGTACCATACGATTTCTATGGCCCTGTCCCAAAAGGAGCTGATTCCCCAGGTGGAACTGCCGGGAGGCGGCCAGGAGAGCGCCAATGCGCAGGCCAGGGGCCTGAAGCCGGTTGTAATTAAGGAAAACCGGCCTGAGCCTTTTGAAAAACGCAGGCTCCAGACGGAATCACTGATTAAGTCTGCGGCCACGTCAGAGCTTTCGGGAGAACCGGAGACCTCCGCTTATACCGAACGTGTGTCAAAAACTGCTTTTCCGGCCATTGCCGACATGCCTGCCGTTTACGGCCGGCAGCCTGCTTCGGCAGGCATGGCAGATGCCGCAGAACAGCCGGAAACTCTTCGAATGCCGGAAACTTCAAAGACGCCGGAAGCCTCCGGGCCTTTGGAGCTCCCAGAGCAGTACAGGCCGGTACCGGCAGAAGGAAAAACACAGAATCCGGCAGGGGCCAAAGAGATACTTCCGGAGCAGGAGCCGCCGAAGCAGTTAGATCTCTTTGAAGAAAAGCTGCTGACAAAACAGGCAAGAAATGAACATGTTCTGATCGGCCAGCTTTTTGACACTTACTGGCTGGTTCAGTTTCATGATAACCTTTATATCATCGACCAGCATGCGGCCCATGAGAAGGTACTTTATGAAAAAACCATGGCCTCGCTTAAAAAGCGGGAATACACCTCCCAGATGATCAATCCTCCCATCATCCTGACTCTGTCGGGAAATGAAGAGCTGATGCTGAAAAAATACATGGAACATTTTACAGCGGTTGGTTTTGAGATAGAACATTTCGGCGGTAAGGAATATGCAGTACGGGCCGTTCCGGCCAATCTGTTCTCTATTGCCAAGAAGGAACTACTGATGGAGATGATAGACGGCCTGACCGACGGCGTCGATCAGGGAACGCCGGACATAATTAATGAAAAAATAGCATCCATGTCATGCAAGGCAGCGGTAAAAGGCAATCATGCAATGTCGGCCGCTGAAGCAGACAGTCTGATTGACGAACTGCTGGAGCTGGAAAATCCGTATGCCTGCCCCCATGGAAGGCCGACGATAATTACAATGAGTAAATATGAGCTGGAGAAAAAATTCAAACGAATCGTATAGGAAGTTTACATAATTAAATTATGTAAACTATATAACGGTTTTCAACTCGGAAGCAGCACCGCATATGCAGGAATAATAGCAAGGACAATAGCAGGAACAATATATGAAGAAACCTATAATCATAATAACAGGCCCTACGGCCGTAGGAAAAACCTCCCTCTCCATCGGCCTTGCCAAACGGATTGGGGGAGAGATTATCAGCGCTGATTCCATGCAGGTTTACAGGCATATGGATATCGGGTCCGCAAAAGCCACAAAAGAAGAGATGGATGGAATTCCCCATCATCTGATTGATATACTGGAGCCTTCCTGCGACTTTAATGTCGTCATGTTTCAGAAAAAGGCCAGGGAAGCTCTGGAGGATATTTATTCCCGCGGTTCCCTGCCGATTATTGCCGGAGGCACCGGCTTTTATATACAGGCTCTTCTCTATGACATCGATTTTACGGAGACAGAGGAGGACAATGCTTTCCGCTGCGGGATGGAACGGCTGGCCCGTGAAAAAGGTCCCGGCTTTCTCCATGCCATGCTTAAACAGGCGGATCCGGAATCAGCTGCCGCGATTCATCCGAATAATATTAAAAGGGTCATCCGAGCACTGGAATACCATCATCAGACAGGAGAGAAGATATCGGATCATAACGAGGCTGAACGGCAGAAGGAATCACCCTATCAGTTTTTCTATTATGTCGTAAATACCGACCGGGCGATTCTTTATGAACGGATTGACCGCCGCGTGGATCAGATGATCCGGGACGGACTGATAGAAGAGGTGAAATCTCTCAGGGCCATGGGCTGCACCAGACAGATGGTATCCATGCAGGGACTTGGCTATAAAGAGATTATGGATTATCTGGATGGTTTGTACAGCCTTGAGGAGGCCATCCATATTCTGAAGCGTGATACAAGACATTTTGCAAAGCGCCAGCTTACCTGGTTTAAAAGAGAACGCTGCGTGCGCTGGCTGAACCTGCCTGATTTTGATAATGACAGGGAAAAAGTGCTTGAATATATAATCGCGGAGTTCAATCAGGAGACGCAGACAGCACATCACTGAATTTTACCGTTATGAAAGGAAATGAAAAATGGAATTGGAAGAGATATACAAAAACCTTGGAATCAGCCGGGAAGTACTTGAATTCGGCAGCAGGACCGAGGCTATGCTGAAAACGCGCTTCGAGGAAATCGACAGCAATGCGGAATATAACCAGTTGAAGGTGATTGCTGCAATGCAGAAAAACCGGGTCAGCGACATTCATTTTTCCGGTACGACGGGATATGGATATAATGATCTCGGCCGGGAGACACTGGAACAGGTGTACGCAGACGTGTTCCACACAGAGGATGCCCTGGTACGCCCGCAGATTACCTGCGGAACACATGCGCTTTATACGGCCCTGGCCGGCAATCTGCGCCCGGGTGATGAACTTCTGTCACCAGTCGGAAAACCATACGACACGCTGGAGGAAGTCATCGGCATCAGGCCGTCGAACGGTTCACTGAAAGAATATGGGATTACGTACCGTCAGGTAGACCTCCTCGGGGACGGAAGCTTTGATTTTGACGGGATTAAAGCCGCCGTTAACGAGAAAACAAAGCTTGTGACCATACAGCGTTCCAAAGGATATGCCACCAGGCCGACTCTCTCGGTGAAGAGAATTGCCGAGCTGATCGCCTTTGTCAAAGGAATCAGGGCGGATATCATCTGTATGGTGGACAACTGCTACGGCGAATTTGTAGAGCGTATCGAGCCGAGTGACGTGGGCGCCGATATGGTGGTCGGCTCCCTGATTAAAAATCCGGGCGGCGGCCTTGCTCCCATCGGAGGCTATATTGCCGGAACAAAAAAATGCATTGAAAACGCCGCCTACCGTCTCGGCTCCCCCGGACTCGGAAGAGAAGTGGGGGCCAGCCTTGGTGTCAATCAGGCTCTGTTCCAGGGACTGTTTCTGGCCCCGACCGTGGTGGCGGGAGCTTTAAAGGGAGCCGTATTTGCGGCAAATATCTATGAAGCCCTTGGTTTCCAGGTCGTACCGAACGGAACCGAATCACGCCACGATATAATCCAGGCCGTCACCTTTGGAAAACCGGAAGGCGTTATCGCATTCTGCCAGGGAATCCAGGCGGCCGCCCCGGTGGACAGTTATGTGACACCCGAGCCCTGGGACATGCCTGGCTATGATTCCCAGGTCATTATGGCAGCCGGGGCATTCATCCAGGGCTCTTCAATAGAATTGTCTGCCGACGGGCCCATCAAGCCTCCCTATTCCGTGTTTTTCCAGGGCGGACTGACTTGGTACCATGCAAAGCTTGGGATTCTTATGTCGCTCCAGAAGCTGCTGGATGCCGGTCTGGCAAGGCTAACCTGATCATGGAGATTTAACTGAGGTTGTGAGGACGCGTCC
>NZ_KE992874.1 GCF_000466485.1 [Clostridium] symbiosum ATCC 14940
CGTACCGGCGGCGTCCTCACCTGCTTATTTAAATCTCCATCTTGCTTAACTGACATTGGCTGTGAACCGTAACCAAATCTCCAAACCAGGTATGATTTTGCGGTTGACATTTTTTTAAGCCAGGAATAAAATAAAAGCAGGGTTAAAGTTAGCTATCTAACAGTGATAATGCTAATAATTTATGCTATGCAGTACAAGGAGAGTGAGGAGAAGAACTTATGAAAGTATCATTTTACATGCTGCTGTACCGGGCCTTTCACGCCCAGAGGAAGTGCCTGAGGCCCTTCATGGCGGAACTTGGCCTGGCCCCGGGCCAGCCGAAGGTGCTGCTGTACCTGGCCGGCCACGATGGCTGTATGCAGAAGGACGTCGCGGAGCACTGTGACATTGAGCCGGCCACAACAAGCCGTGTGCTGGATACATTGGAAAAAAACGGTTTTATTGTCCGCAAGACGATGGAGGGAAACCGCCGCGCAGGCAGTATCCTGATAACGGAGAAAGGACGGGAAGTTGTGGAAAAGTGGGTAGGGCACTGTCACGAGGTGGAGGCTTCCATGCTAACCGGATTTACGGTGGAGGAGACGGCGCAGTTTGGCGATTTTTTGTGCCGGGCTTATAAAAATATGAGTGGTAAAGAGGCAAGATAGCAGAACGTTACTATTCACAGCCCCGCAGAAAAACGCGTTTTCTGTGAACCGTAACAGCTAAACAGCAACTCAGTGGAGGCATAAGAGTCATGAAGGATTTAAAACGGATTTTAAAGTTTACTAGACCATACCGGTTAGATTTCTCGCTGGCAATTTTCTTTGTCGTGATTGAAACCAGCTTTGAACTGATCATCCCAATGATCATGGCCGGAATCTTGGACGTGGGCGTTGCCGGCCGGGATTTGAACTACATTTTTTCCAGAGGCGGTCTGATGGCAGCTTGTTCGCTCATTTCACTAGGCACCGGCCTTTTGTATGCCAGGTACTCCGCCCGGGCGGCAGGAGGGTTTGGCGCGGGGCTGCGTGAGGCGGAGTATGAAAAACTCCAGGAATATTCCTTCGGGAATCTGGATCATTTTGAGACCTCTTCCATTATCACACGACTCACAACAGATGTGACCGTAATGCAGAATGCAATTGTCGGAGGAATGAGGCCGATAATCCGAGGCCCGGTCATGATGGTATTGGGGCTTATCATGGCCTGCTATATGAATGCGCGGCTGGCGCTCGTATTTGCCGTCTGCATACCTGTGCTGGCGGCAATTCTGATTGTGATTATCAGCAGAGTGGCGCCGATGTACGGCAGGCTGCAGAAGGCGGTTGATCGTGTCAATGGAGTGGTTCAGGAGAACCTGACGGCAATCCGCGTCGTAAAGGCGTTCGTCAGGGGGGGAGTACGAGGAGGAAAAATTTGCGGAGGTAAATAATAATCTGAAGAGAACTAGCGAGAGAACCTTCCATTTTGCCGTTCTCAATATGCCGTCCTTTCTTTTGACCATGTATGCGGCAATTATACTGATTCTGTGGTTTGGGGGACAGATGATTCAAACAGGAAGAATGCAGGTCGGTGAGCTGACGGGATTCCTGAGCTATGTTATGCAGATTATGAATTCCCTGACGATGATATCCAATGTATTTCTGATGCTGACCCGCTCTCTGGCCAGCGCAAAGAGAATTGGCGAGGTTTTTGATGAACCGCTGGATTTAATGGACGGGAGCGAGCCGGAAGCCAAAATCGAACACGGAACCATCGATTTTGAGCATGTCTCATTTAAATATAAGAAGGAAGCAAAGCGCAATGTCCTGAATGACATCAATATACACATTGAAGAGGGGCAGACGGTTGGAATTATCGGGGGAACCGGTTCCGCCAAAAGCACTCTTGTCTCTCTGATACCGCGCCTCTATGATGTCACAGAGGGAAGCGTGAAAGTGGACGGGCGGGATGTGCGTGAATACTCCCTTACACACCTGCGTGATGCCATAGGTATTGTACTCCAGAAGAATGTTCTTTTTTCAGGTACAATCCGGGAGAATTTGAAATGGGGCAATCTGAATGCAGATGAGAAGGAAATCGAGTGGGCCTGCCGGGCGGCCTGTGTGGATGAGTTCATCGGACGTTTTCCGGAGGGATATGATACGGATCTGGGACAGGGAGGAGTCAACGTATCCGGCGGACAAAAGCAGAGACTCTGCATCGCCAGGGCGCTTCTTAAGAGGCCGAAAGTCCTGATATTTGATGATTCCACCAGCGCTGTGGACACGGCCACGGATGCAAAGATCAGAAAGCATCTGGCCGGCCTCGCCGACACGACGAAAATCATTATAGCCCAGAGAATTACGTCCGTTATGGATTCCGATCAGATTATTATTCTTGAAGATGGAGAGATACATGCGGCCGGGACCCACAAAAGCCTCCTCGAATCGGATCCGATTTATCAGGAGCTTTATTATTCCCAGCAGAAAGGAGCTGATGAAGATGGCAAGACAGTTTAGCGCCAAGAGGCCTGAAAACCTGAAAGGCACAATATGCAAGCTTCTCGGATATATGGGTAACCATAAATTCCTGTTTCTTCTGGTTGCCCTACTGACGACGGTCAGCGCATCGGCCGGTCTGTACGGCACCTATATGCTGAAACCGATTGTCAATGATTATATTGTGCCGGGAAATATGAGAGGACTTTTTTATGCCGTTCTTGTAATGGGAGCTGTCTATCTGGCCGGTGTATTATCTTCATTCGGATATACGCAGCTTATGGTAATGGCAGCGCAGAAAATTACTGCGGAAATCAGGAAGGATTTATTCTGTCATATTCAGAAGCTGCCCCTTAAATATTTTGATACCAGAACCCACGGCGATATTATGAGCCGTTTTACGAACGATGTGGATACGGTTTCAGATGCGCTTAACAACAGTTTTGCAATGGTAATCCAGAGCTTTATTCAGATAGTCGGCACGCTCACCTTGATTTTCATCCTGAACTGGCGCCTGTCACTGATTGTATTTGCCTGCTACATTCTGATGTTTGCCTATATCCGGTACAGCGGACAAAAGAGCAAATATTATTTCAATTTCCAGCAGAAATACCTGGGCGAGCTGAACGGTTACATTGAAGAGATGACAGCCGGACAGAAGGTAGTAAAAGTATTCAACCATGAGAAAGAGAATATTGAACGGTTTAATAAGAAGAACAGACAGTTAAAGCAGGCGGCTGTCAGCGCTCTGACCTACTCCGGCACTATGGTTCCGATGGTTGTCAGCATCTCTTATGTAAACTATACGATCGTGACGATGGTAGGCGCATTTATGGCCTTGAAAGGCTGGACCGATATTGGAAGTCTCGCAAGCTATCTTGTCTTTGTAAGGCAGACGGCGATGCCGATCAACCAGTTTACGCTGCAGTCAAACTTTCTTCTGGCGGCCCTGGCCGGAGCGGAGAGAATCTTCGAGACTATGGAGGAGGAACCGGAGGCGGATGAAGGCCGTGTCACACTCGTGAATGTAATAAGAGCGGAGGACGGTCCGCTCACAGAATGCCCGGAGAAGACAGGGAGCTGGGCCTGGAAAACCGAGGATGGGGGATTGATTCCGCTCAGAGGCGACGTACAATTTAAAAATGTGGATTTCGGCTATGAAAAGGGCCGGCTGATATTGAAAAATATCAGTCTCTACGCAAAGCCTGGACAGAAGATTGCTTTCGTCGGCGCAACCGGAGCCGGTAAGACAACGATTACCAATCTGATCAACCGCTTTTATGATATCGACGGAGGAAGCCTGACCTATGACGGGATTGACGTCAGGGATATCGGAAAGGATGCGCTTCGTTCCTCACTGGGAATCGTTCTTCAGGATACGCACCTGTTTACCGGTACGATTGCAGATAATATCCGGTATGGCAAACTGGATGCCACGATGGAGGAAGTGGAAGAGGCGGCAAAGCTGGCAAATGCAGATTCCTTTATCGGAAGGCTGCCAAAGGGGTACGAGACAATGGTTACATCCGATGGAAGCAACCTTTCCCAGGGGCAGAGACAGCTTCTCGCCATCGCCAGGGCAGCCGTCGCCGATCCGCCCGTTCTGATTCTCGATGAAGCGACCAGTTCGATTGACACGAGAACGGAACGTCTCATCGAAAAGGGGATGGACCGGCTGATGGAAGGGAGGACGGTATTTGTGATCGCCCACCGGCTTTCCACGGTGCGAAATTCCAACGCCATCATGGTACTCGATCAGGGCGAGATTATAGAGAGAGGCGATCATGAGGATCTGCTGGCCCAGAAGGGAGTGTATTACCGGCTTTATAATGGAATGTTTGAGCTGGCATAGAATAGCATATTACGAGGAAACGGCAGAAAAATTGCCGTTTCCTATAAATAAGTTTATAGCTGATACAAAAGGCTATGAACTTTTTTTGTTGGTGACGAATGGTGCTACAGCAATTCTAAATTATTCCGTAAGGAAATTGACAGGAAGCACTATTGAATCCGGCCGCGGATGGATTTATAATATCAATATACGATATCGATACTTGATATTGAGTGTTGATATCAAAAATGCCGAAACGGTACGAAAGGATGCTTAATTATGGCGAAAAGAACGCTAGAAATATTGACGGAATCCATGTTTTACGTGCTGATGTCATTCATGGGGAAAGAGATGTGCGGCATCGAGATTGCCGAATTTGTAGAGAGGAAGACAAAGGGCAGGGTCAGGCTTGGCCCCGGTACGCTGTATACAATTTTAGGTAAGTTTGAAGAGGAACATTTTATAGAAGAAATTCAGGTTGAAGGCAGGAAAAGAACCTACCGGATCACGGAAAAGGGAATACAGGCATACCGCGATGAGGTGACGCGGCTCAGAATGTGTATCGCTGATGCGGAAAGTGAGGGATATCTATGAATAAAGAGATTATGAAACGGCTGCCTTTTGCGGAGACGAATGTGGAGGGAATCGAGCTGTGGCTGGATCAGATGGCCCTGGAAGGCCTCTTCCTGTGCGATACGGCAGGAACATCCTGGTATTTCAGGGAAGGAGAGCCTGAAGCTATCCGGTACAGACTTGACAAAGTGACGGAAAAGGGGGCAATGCCCAGTGTGGAGAAGAGGGAAAGCTATCAGAAGAAGGGCTGGAAGTATCTGCTTACACACAAGACAATGTACCATATCTTTCAGGCAAAGGACCCGCAGGCAGAAGAACTGCACATGGACAGACTTGAGGAAAGCCTTAAGCTTAAGCAGTTACAGACAACATTCCGGTCGAATCTGATACTCTGCATAGCATCTGCCGCCGCCGGGTACTGGCTTTACCGGATGACCGGATATGTATTTTTTCAGTATCCTCTCTTATCCATCGTATCGCCGGATTTTAACCGTATCTTTCTGGCCGTATGGCTGGCAGGCTGTGTCTTGAGCTGTATCTTTTCCTATAAAGATGTCAGGGCGATGAGACGGTATATGGCAGAGGGAAGAAAAGCAGGGTATGAAAAGGAACTGACGGGGCGGAGCCTGAAAGAGAAGCTGTCCCGGTATTTTTTTCCAATCTGGTTTTTCCTGTATTTCGGCGCTTGCATTTTATTCCGGCCGGAGAGTGTGGAGCTGGACGGAAGGATGAATTTCGAGGGGCTGCCGGTTCTGGAGGCATTTGAAGACGGGACGGTAGAGACAAGCGACGGATGGTTTCTCAATGGTAAGGAAGACCGGTATATCGAATATAAAAATCTGCTGCTGAATGAGAACTATGAACTCCATGAGACCCGGATGGTGACGAAGGAAGGCCAGGCCGAAAGCCGTGAAACCTCCATTTCCGCCTACTATTTCGACAGCAGGATTTCGGTTTTGACAGAGCCGTTATTTAAGGAACTGGAAAGAAAATATACGGGAGCCGAAAGCAGTGATTTGGCTCAGTCAGCGCCTTCAGGTACCGGTCTGGATCAGTGTGTGTATGTAAAAGAGGGGGAGAAACAGGTGGTGGCGGCGGCAGAGGGGAACCGGATCCTGGTTGTGGAGTACGACGGACAGAGCGATATGAAGGAGAAAACCGGGATAATAAAGGAAATTCTGGAAAAGGGAAAGTGAGGTGTATTCTGTGAATAATGAAAGATATAAATATCCTCCCGTCGATGCATTGGACATAAAGGAGATCGAAGTCTGGCTGGAAGAGATGGCCGGCCGCGGATTGTTCTTGAAAGAGGCCGGGCCGTATGCATGGCTTTTTGCGGAAGAAGAACCGAAAACCGTGCGGTACCGGATTGAGCCCGCCGCCGGGAAAAAAGGAAAACTGGATGCCGATCGGCAGGCGGACTATGAAGCTATGGGATGGCATTATGTGGCAAAATATAATACATATTATCATATTTTTATGGCGGATCATCCGGAGACGGAGGAACTTCATACGGATCGGATAGTGGAGAGCTTTTCTCTTAAAATGCTGGAAAAAAAGATCAGGAAGGATTTAGTTTTTCTGGCTGTGCTTTGGGCATTCATTGCAGTTGACTCTTTTTTCTCGTCCACCCATTTTCTGCGGTATCCGGTCCTCTCATTCATTGAACTCCGGCCTGCGGTAATCCTGTACAGACTGTTTATGGCCGCCTGGTTTTTTAAAACGCTTTTCCTCGTCTTAAAAGTGCATAAACTCAGGAAAATGCTGGCGGAAGGAATACCGGTGAAGGTAAAAAAGGTATCCGGAAAACGGATCAGGAAGAAAAGAATCGGACATACTCTGGAACGGATTGGCATTGGCTTTCTGATAGCCGGTCTGGTCCTGTCATTTTTTCCGGAGCGGATGGGAGAACCGCTTGAGCAGGCAATGAAAGCCGGGCGCTTTCTTACCCTGGAGCTTCTCGAAGAGAGAGGAGGAGAGGAAGGGGCAGGCTGGGCAGCAAAGGAGACAGAAGAGGAGGGGGAAAGCGGAGGCACCGTATGGCAGCGTTTTAATATACTGACAGCCGGGAATTACGAATTATATGAGAGGGATGCGGATAAGAAGACGGATGCGCCGGCCTCGTCACTGCATGTACAGTATTTCAGGATGCGCTTTCCCTGTCTGACCGGAGCCTTGTTTTCAGAGGTGCAAAGAAAATATATCAGCGGCACATTGACGGCAGGGGATCCTTTGACGGCGGAAAATGCTCTGGGAGCCTTTACCATAGTTTACGGCATCGGGGAGGATGGGACACAGGCTGCGGCGGCCAGGCAGGAAGATGATGTGATATTGATTGAGTACAGCGGCCCGGAGATGCTTAAAGAAAAAACAGAGTTGATAGGTGAGCTTCTGGTTTCAGAGAGGAGGCGGAGATATTGAAGAAAGAACGTATACGCAGGATTCCGGTGAATGATATGGATATAAAGGCCGTGGAAAGGTGGCTGAACGACATGGCGGCCTGTGGCCTTTTCCTGAGCAGTACAGGCAGTAGCTGGTGGCGCTTCTATGAGGATGAGCCGGAAGAGGTGCGCTACCGGCTGGAACCGGTCGAGGAGAGGGACGGGAAACTGGATCACCTGAAGAATGAGGATTATGAGAAAATGGGATGGAAGTATGTAGCGAGCCACAAGGACTGGTATCACATCTATCTGGCCCAATCGGGGACGGCAGAGGAACTTCATACAGACCCTTTTGTCAAGAGTATGCTTTTTCAGAAATATCAAAAATCACTCTGGTCGATTGCACTCAGTGATATGATCATCTTAGGCGTCCTGATAATGGGCATTTACCGTCTGTTCAGCACAGAGGTATCCGGACCGGCTTTATTCCTGGCAAGCCCTCTGTTTCTGCAGAATGCGGTGGTCGGGACGCTGCTTCTTATCATGCCGCTTCGAACGGCTGCCGCCATTTATAAGGTTTGGAAATTGAGAAAAGATCTGGAAAATGGAAAAAGCGGGGAAGATGGGGCGGAAGCGCTATGCAGGATACGCTACAGCTCCCGGGCCGGTTATGCAGTGACCTTTTTGATTGCTGCTTCCATCCTGACTGTCTTCACGGGCGTCGGAACAGGAGGCCCGATTGAACAGGAGATAAGGGAGCGCCAACTGCCGGTCCTGTAGGAGCTGGAGACAGGCGGGGTGACGGCAGCACCCGGTGAAAATGATACGGGTAATGTTATCTTCTTTTTCAATCCTTTTTTGAAAGAGCGGTATGAGATAAGACAGCAGGGGTATGTGGAAAGAGAGGGGAAAAACTCGGAAAACAAAGACAAGCTTTCATTTTTGAAGGCAGATTTGTATGACGCGCGTTTCACCTGGCTCTCTGAGGCACTGTGCCGTGAACTGGTGGAGGAACACCTGTCTCACCACGGCGGCGGATACAGGGAACTTGCGAAAGAGGGGTATGACAGCTTTTCACTACTGGAAGATGGGAAAAGCCAGATTCTGGTGGCAAGACGGGGAAAGAAGGTGCTGGTACTTTATTATCAGGGAAGAGAAAAACTGGAGGATAAAGCAGGGGTACTCGGGACGATTCTGGAATCGTGAATAAACAGGCAGGCATAAAAAGGCGGAAAACTGCCGGGAATATACATTCTATATGTATAAAATGCTATATTTATGCATATTAAAAATGAATATACACTATATATACAATATTTTTTAATAAAAATTCAAAAAAGGTATTGCATAATTATTCCCATAGAGGTATAATTATGCCAATTTCACAGCAGCCCATTGAACGTTGCTAAACACAGCGCGAAACGGTGTTTTAAACTTCAAGTGGGCTGAGGCTGTTTCCGGATAGCGCACAGGTGATGAATAAAAGTAAAAAGCAAACAAAATGGAGGATAACTATTATGGAAAAGAAATACAACAAAATCGTACTTGCATATTCAGGAGGACTTGATACATCCGTTTTAATCCCGTGGTTAAAAGAGAATTACGGCTGCGAGGTGGTGGCCGTATCCGCCGATGTGGGCCAGGGCGCGGAGCTTATCGGACTTGAGGAGAAGGCGCTTAAGACAGGCGCTTCCAAACTTTACATAGAAGATTTGAAGAAAGAATTTGTGGATGAATATATTATTCCCACGATGAAGGCGGGAGCCGCATACGAGAATTACCTGCTGGGAACCTCTTTCGCGCGTCCCATTATAGCAAAACGGATTGTAGAGATTGCGAAAAAAGAGGGGGCCGACGCCATCTGCCATGGCTGTACAGGAAAAGGAAATGATCAGGTCCGTTTCGAGCTGGCAATCAAAGCGTTTGCGCCTTCGATGGATGTAATTGCGCCATGGCGGTTCTGGGAGCTTAACTCCCGTGAGAAAGAGATAGAATATGCCGAGCAGCGGGGCATTCCGTTAAAAATCACAAAAGAGACCAACTATTCAAAAGATAAAAATCTCTGGCATCTCTCCCACGAGGGACTGGATCTGGAGGATCCGGCCAACGAAGCGCCGCTTGGCAAACCCGGATTTTTAGAGCTTTCTGTTTCACCGGAGCAGGCGCCTGATACACCAGCCTATGTGGAGATTCATTTTGAAAAAGGCATTCCTACCTCCGTCAACGGCGAGGAGATGGATTGTGAAAAGGTAATCGAAGTTCTTAATAAACTGGGCGGAGAGAACGGCTGCGGAATCCTCGATCTCGTAGAAAACCGTCTTGTGGGCATGAAGAGCCGCGGAGTTTATGAGACTCCGGGCGGAACGATTCTCTATAAAGCTCATGAAAAACTGGAAGAAATCACTTTGGACAAAGAGACACAGCACTACAAACAGCAGCTTGCCCTGAAATTTGCCGACTTAGTATACAACGGGCAGTGGTATACCCCTCTTCGCAAAGCGATGAGCGCTTTTGTGGATTCCACACAGGAGACGGTGACCGGCGATGTGAAGTTAAAGCTCTATAAGGGAAATATTATTCCGGCCTCCGTAACGTCGCCGTACTCCCTCTATTCTGCAGATATGGCTACCTTTGACGAGGATGACTGCTATGACCAGGCCGATTCTGCCGGTTTCATCAACCTCTTCGGCCTTCCAATCAAGGTGCGTGCGTTAAATGACCAGGCACTGGCTGCGAAGACAGGGAAACATTTTCCGGAAGTGGAGTAATCGTAACAGTTCATGCTGTCTGAACTGTTACAAGTAATCAGAGTGCTGAACATTTTTAATGATAAGGAGCAATAGAGACAATGGCTAAATTATGGGCAGGACGTTTCGGGAAAGAGACGGATCTGGAAGTTAATGATTTTAATTCCTCCATTTCGTTTGACTGCCGTCTTTATAAAGAAGACATCACCGGCTCCATGGCCCATGCGGCCATGCTGGGGAAGCAGGGAATTATCGCGGAGGAAGAGGCTGACAAGATAATAGAAGGCCTGAAAGGGATATTAAAAGAAATAGAGGCAGGAAAAATTCAGTTTTCCGCGGAATATGAAGATATCCATATGGCCATGGAACAGATTTTGACGGAACGGATTGGGGATGCGGGAAAGCGTCTCCATACCGCAAGGTCCCGGAATGATCAGGTAGCTCTTGATATGCGCCTTTATGTGAAAAAGGAACTCGGCGAGATAAAGAAACTGGTCATCGGCTTCATGGAGGAGCTCTGCGACAGTTCGAAGAAAAATCTTGATACGGTGATGCCGGGCTATACCCATCTTCAGAGGGCGCAGCCGGTGACCTTCGGCCACTATATGATGGCTTACGCCAATATGATGAAACGCGATGTCATCCGGCTTGACAACTGCCTTGAGGGAATGGACGACATGCCGCTTGGCTCGGGTGCCCTGGCGTCCACAACTTATCCGATTGACCGTGATTTTGTCAGGGAGCAGCTTGGATTTGCCAGAGTGACGGATAATTCCCTGGACGGGGTATCCGACAGGGATTACTGTGTGGAGCTTTGTTCGGCGCTCTCCATCCTGATGATGCATCTGTCACGTTTTTCGGAGGAAATCATTGCATGGTGTTCCTGGGAGTTCAAATTTGTGGAACTGGATGATGCATTTTCCACCGGCTCCTCCATCATGCCGCAGAAGAAGAACCCGGATGTCTGTGAACTGGTGAGAGGAAAGACAGGGCGCGTATACGGTTCCCTCTTTACGCTGCTTACAGTGCTGAAGGGAATCCCGTTAGCTTATAATAAAGATATGCAGGAAGACAAAGAAGCAGTATTTGATGCCATAGATACGGTAAAACAGTGTCTGAGAGTGCTGACCCCGATGTTTGCCACGATGGAGCTGTGCCGGGAGAATATGAAAAAAGCGGCGCTTAAAGGATTTATCAACGCGACGGACTGCGCCGATTATCTGACCAAAAAGGGAATGCCTTTCAGGGACGCGTATAAAACAGTGGGGCAGCTGGTAGCGGAATGTGTAAAGCAGGATAAATCCCTGATGGATCTGACGCTTGATGAATACCGTGAGCATTCCGGACTTTTTGATGAAGACATTTATGATGCAATTGACCTCAAAACCTGCGTCAGAGGCCGGAATGTAACCGGAGGCCCGTCCCCGGAGGAAGTGTCGAGGCAGATTGCCGTGATTGAGCGGTTCATTGTAACGGTTCAGACAGCATGAGGAAGGAAAAACCACAGATGGCGAAACCGAAAGTTTATATAGACGGAAAAGAAGGTACGACCGGACTTCAGATTTATGACAGGCTGGCCGGACGAAGCGATATTGAGCTTCTGCTGATTGAGGAAGAAAAAAGAAAAGATACACCCGAACGCAAAAAACTGATTAATGAGGCGGATATCGTTTTTCTCTGTCTGCCGGATGAGGCAGCGATCCATGCGGCAGCGCTGGCTGAAAACCCGGCCACACGGATTATCGACGCCTCAACTGCCCACAGAACGGCAGAAGGATGGGCTTATGGGATGCCGGAGCTTTCAAAGGAGCATCGAAGGCTGGTGGAGACGTCAAAACGGGTAGCCAATCCCGGCTGCCATGCGACCGGCTTTATCACGGCGGTCTATCCGCTGGCAGCGTCGGGGATTCTGCCTCGCGACTATCCGCTGACCGTGTTTTCACTGACCGGCTATTCCGGCGGAGGCAAGAAGATGATAGCGGAGTATGAGGCAGCCGAAAAGCCGCCGCTTTATGATACCCCGCGGATCTATGGCCTGAATCTGAGGCATAAGCACCTCCCTGAAATGCAGAAAATCTGCAGACTACAGTATCCGCCGGTATTCATCCCCGTGGTGGACGATTACTATAAGGGAATGGCAGTGACGGTGATGCTGCAAAACAGGCTGCTAAATGGAAAGAAATCGGCAGAAGAGATTCATCAGGCTCTGACCTTGCACTATGCGGGCAGGAAGCTGGTAAAAGTCCATCCCTTTGGCTATGACAAAATGATAGCTGCCGGAACCATGGCCGGGAAGGACAGTCTGGAACTGATTGTAAACGGACACAGTGATCAGACCATTATCACGGCTTTGTTTGATAACCTGGGAAAAGGCGCATCAGGGGCGGCAGTGCAGAATATGAACCTGATGCTTGGATTTGAGGAGACGCAGGGACTGAATCTGTGATACACGAAAACACTTCGCGGGACGTTACCGTATGAGCAGTAGCTGTGACATTGCAACATTATGAAAAAGGAGGAACTTTGGAGATGAAAATCATAGATGGCGGAGTTTGTGCTGCAAAGGGCTTTAAAGCGGGTGCAATACGCTGCGGAATCAGAAAATCCCAGACAAAGAAAGACCTGGCAATGATTCTTTCGGACTGTGAATGCAGCGCGGCTGCCGTATATACGACAAATAGGGTGAAAGCGGCCCCGATACTTTTAACGATGGAAAACCTTTCAAACGGAAAGGCCAGGGCGGTGATCGTCAATTCCGGCAATGCAAACGCCTGCGCCCCCTTTGGGATTGAGAATGCCAGAAGAGAGGCAATGGCTGCGGCCCGTGCGCTCCATGTCGCGATGGAGGATGTGGTTGTGGCGTCCACCGGCGTAATTGGCCAGACTCTCAGCGTGGAGTGCATCGAAGAACATGCCGGAAGCATGGAAATGAAATACGGAAATTCTATGGCTGCCGCAGAGGCCATTATGACAACCGACACAAAAGTAAAAACGATTGCGGTGGAATTTGAGGCGGACGGTAAGACCTGCCATATCGGAGGAATCTGCAAAGGTTCCGGAATGATTCATCCCAATATGGGAACCATGCTGTCCTTTATCACGACGGACTGCGCCATTTCATCGGAAATGCTTGATAAAGCGCTTAAAGCGGATGTAAAAAAGACGTTCAACCGTGTGACGGTGGATGGCGATACGTCCACGAATGATATGTGCTGTATCCTGGCAAACGGCATGGCGGGAAACCTCCCGGTGGAGAAGGAGGGGCCGGATTATGACGCATTTTGTGCGGCGCTGCATATGGTGACGGAAGATTTGGCCCGCAAGATAGCGGCAGACGGAGAGGGAGCCAGCAAGCTGATGACCTGTACGGTATCAGGCGCACTGGACGAGGATACAGCCGAGCAGCTCTGCAAATCTATCTGTTCCTCATCCCTTGTCAAGGCCGCAATCTTTGGTTCCGACGCCAACTGGGGCCGCGTGCTTTGTGCAATGGGCTATTCAGGCGCAGCATTCAATACGGAAGAGGTGACAGTGGAATTTGCCTCTAAAGCAGGTACGGTCACGGTCTGTGAGAAAGGGCGCGGCCTGGAGTTCAATGAGGAGCTGGCGAAAGAGATATTAGATCAGGAAGAGGTTGAAATTAACGTAACCCTGCAGGAAGGCAGCGGCAATGTCACGTGCTGGGGCTGCGACCTGACTTATGACTATGTGAAAATAAACGGAGATTATCGGACATGATGAATTTAACCCCTGAGACGAGGGCCGGAATACTGGTGGAAGCGCTGCCGTATATCCAGGAATATGCCGGCCAGATTATCGTGGTAAAGTACGGCGGCAATGCAATGGTGAGCGAAGTGCTCAAAGAAGCGGTCATTCAGGACATTGTTCTTCTGAATCTGGTAGGCATCAAGGTCGTCCTTGTGCATGGCGGCGGCCCGGAGATATCGGAAATGCTGAAAAAAATCGGCAAAGAATCGACCTTTGTCAAAGGTCTGCGCTATACGGACGAGGAGACGATGGATATCGTCCAGATGATTCTCTGCGGCAAAGTAAATAAAAATCTTGTCTCCCTTCTGGAGAAAGCAGGCGGCAGGGGCGTCGGTCTCGGCGGGATGGACGGTGGCCTCTTCAAGGCTGTCAGGCTCAGGGATCCGGATGGAACGGATTATGGGTACGTCGGCGAGATTACCGAGGTAAATGAAAAACTGGTGCTGGATATGCTGGAGGAGGGATTCATCCCGGTGGTATCCTCCGTGGCGGCCGGTGTCGATGAGGAGACAAATTATAATATCAACGCAGATACGGCGGCTGAGAAGCTGGCGGTGGCTTTAAAGGCAAAGAAACTGATTCTCTTAACCGACGTGCGAGGACTGATGAAGGTACCGGGGGACGACAGCACTCTGATTCCAAAACTGAAGGTATCGGAGGTTCCGGCTCTCGTTAAATCGGGCATCATCTCGGGCGGCATGATTCCGAAAGTGGACTGCTGTGTGGAGGCGGTACGCCAGGGGG
The DNA here is from genome assembly GCF_000466485.1 of [Clostridium] symbiosum ATCC 14940. Classification (GTDB taxonomy): domain Bacteria; phylum Bacillota; class Clostridia; order Lachnospirales; family Lachnospiraceae; genus Otoolea; species Otoolea symbiosa. The sequence continues at coordinate 14,507 of NZ_KE992874.1, forward strand.
TTGAGAGGGCCAATATACAGGACGGCCGCGTTCCCCACTCGATTCTGATTGAGCTGCTCAGCAAGGACGGCGTGGGAACGATGTTCTCATAAGCAGGAGGAAAATATGACATATCAGGAATTGAAAGACGAAGAACAACTTTATTTAATGCATACATATGGCCGCTTTCCGGCTGCGCTCGACCATGGGAAGGGAGCCACTCTCTGGGATACCGACGGGAAAAAGTATATTGATCTGACGTCGGGAATCGGAGTAAGCAGCCTGGGCCACGACAACGAGGCCCTTGTATCGGCGCTGAATGAACAGGCCCATAAGCTGTTGCACGCATCCAATCTGTATCTGACGGAGCCGATGGTGCAGGTGGCAAAAGAGCTTGTAACCTCTTGCGGCATGGGAAAAATATTTTTCTCCAACTCCGGCGCGGAGGCCAATGAAGGGATGATTAAGCTGGCCCGGAAATATTCCTATGACAAATATGGGGAAGGCAGAAATAAGATCATCACGTTAAAGCAGTCGTTCCACGGCCGTACCGTCACCACGCTTAAAGCAACCGGACAGGAGAAATTCCATCAGTATTTCTATCCGTTCACCGAAGGGTTTGATTATGCTGCGGCTAATGATATTAAAGAGCTTAAAGATAAGGCCGATGATTCTGTCTGTGCCGTGATGATAGAACTGATCCAGGGTGAGGGCGGCGTCCTGCCGCTGGATAAAGAATATGTGCAGCAGGCGGCTGAGTTTTGCAGAGCGAAGGACATTCTTTTCCTGATAGACGAGGTTCAGACAGGAATCGGCCGTACCGGCAGTCTGTTCTGCTATGAGCAGTACGGAGTAAAGCCGGATGTCGTCAGTATGGCTAAGGGCCTTGGCGGCGGCGTACCGGTCGGCGCGGTTATGGCATCAGAGATATGCGCGGATGTGCTGGGGGCAGGCACTCACGGAACGACATTCGGCGGCAATCCATTCTGCTGCGCAGCGGCCCGCACCGTGCTGTCGGTTGTCAATAAACCGGAGTTCTTAAAAGAAGTGCAGCGAAAGGGCGAATATTTGAAAAACGCCATTCTGGCAATCGGCTCCGACAAGATTAAAACGGTCAGAGGCATGGGACTGATGCTGGGAATCGTCGTAGATAAAGAAAGCCGTACAGGAATGGTCAACCGTTTGCTTGAAAAGGGCGTCCTGGCGCTTACTGCAGGGGAAGAGACAATCCGTCTCCTTCCGCCTCTGGTTATCAGCTATGAAGAGATGGACAGCGCCGTTGCCGTTATGAAGGAGGTTTTCTGAAAATGAAGCATTTATTAAAACTGCTGGACTGCAAACAAGAGGAAATCACAGCGATTCTGGATCTGGCGGATCAGCTCAAATATGAGAGAAAGCATAACATTACACACCGGCTTCTGGAGGGAAAATCGATTGGCCTGATTTTCCAGAAATCCTCCACCAGAACAAGGGTTTCATTTGAAACAGGAATTTTCCAGCTGGGCGGCCAGGCTCTGTTTTTATCGTCAAGGGATCTTCAGATTGGCCGCGGCGAACCGGTTCAGGATACGGCCCGGGTTCTCTCGCGATATCTGGACGGAATCATGATACGGACCTATGAGCAGAAGGAAGTGGAGGACCTTGCCAGATACGGCCGGATCCCGATTATAAACGGTCTGACCGATTTCTGTCATCCATGCCAGGTACTGGCGGATTTGATGACAATCAGGGAAAAATACGGGGTTCTAAACGGCCTGAAGCTGTGCTATATCGGTGATGGAAATAACATGGCCAACTCTCTGATTGTGGGCGGACTGAAGATGGATATGAATGTGTCGGTTGCGACACCGGAAGGCTACCGGCCGGATAAAACAGTTCTTAACTTTGCTTCCGAATACGGTGAAGCATTCACATTGACGGATGACCCAATGAAGGCGGCGGAAAATGCCGATATCGTGGTAACGGACACCTGGGCGTCCATGGGACAGGAAGAGGAGAAAACAGTCCGTATGAAGGCCTTCCAGGGGTATCAGTTAAATGACAAGCTGATGGCCGCCGCGAAACCCGGAGCCATGGTTCAGCACTGTCTGCCCGCATACCGGGGCCAGGAAATCACGGATAAGCTCTTTGAAGAGCATGCGGATGAGATATTTGAAGAGGCGGAGAACCGGCTGCATGCGCAGAAGGCGGTTATGGTTACGTTGATGAAATAGAAACGAATATAAAAAACGACTTAGATAATAGTTTGGGGGAAACTGCCAAAGAATATCTGAGCCGTTTTTATTTTATCCTGGTATGACCTGCATCAAACCTCAGTCTTTCCGCCGATAAATCGCTGAGTGTTTGGACTGAATGCTGCAACAATTCATGCTTATAAGCTGGATGAAATAATAGCAGGCTTCTACCGTTGCTATAAAGGATCATCATGTGCTAAACTAGATAAATACATAAATATAAATCTGGTGAGGATAAAATGATTGATACAATTTTAGAACTGCTAAGCTACATAGATGCTCCGGAAATGAAAAAGTTTATCCTTATTCTTCTGCTGTACCTTTTGGCGGTAATCGGTGCAGGGAAACTGTTTCATTCCTACCTGGTAATTAAATATATAAGAAACTCATTCATTGCTGTGTTGGGAGCCGTCATAGTCATTACGGCCGACATTTTATTTATAGAACCGTCCACCGGTAAATATTGGGCATTTTTATGGGGAGCCGGTGCAGTCTGCCTGCTTTCAGCTTCTATTTTATTCATAAGATACAAGCATTACTGCCATATTCTCAAAGTGATGAAAAAAACAGAATCAGAGGATATTATTTCTGCATGGAAGAAATTAAATGAAATTCCGCTTTCGAACCTGACTCCCGGAATAAAGAAGAAATATTTGGAGCGCTGCCTCTTCGTCTTGTTACTTTTGGGAGATCTGGAAAAAGCGGAAAGATATCTTTCACAGTTGGGGGTCACGGACGGTCCGTTGTTTTACTTTTTCCATGGTTTTAAGCAAATGTCTGCAGGTGACATAGTCCGGGCGGGTGAGTCAATGATGAAGGCGGAAAAATGCTGTCAGCAAAATACGCCTCCCCAACTGTACATTCAGATTCTCAATAACCGGGGAGTGCTTTACGTATGCCAGGGAAATTATCAGGAGGCAGATTACTACTTCAAACAGGCGATTGCGGCGGCCGGACAAAACAAGAAAATGAATATGGAGATTCTGGAACCGGTTTATTATAATTATTGTTTTAATTTGTGCAGAATTCGCGAGGACATGAAACGGGGAGACTGGAAAAAAATATTGGAGGAATACCGTGATTTACTGGATATGGGGAAGGCGAAAGCTTTTATTTCCGTATGCAATATTGAATTGGAGCTGCTCCGCCAGACAGAGGAAAATACACAGGAGACTGAAAAATGGATCCAGGGACAATTTTTACAGACACTGAAGTATGGACTAACGGAACAGGAAAGATGTGTTTACGAGGGCAGTATGGCAAGGATCGTCTGCTCGATGCGTTTTAATCCAACCAACTGTCTTGAAGCGCTTGAGAAAGACAGAGAGAAGCTCTCAGGACTTCCCATGCCGGCGCGATACCGTACATGGAAGGAGATTGATTTGCTGTTTCGTGATTTGTACGATGACAGACTTTTGGGACAGTATCATGATTTGGATAGGGCGGTGGAAAACTATATGGCGTTTCAGGCGGAAAAAGAGATCCAGAACTATATCGACTCCCTACCGGCAGAAGCCGTATATGAACGGTGCCATTACCGCAAAGAATTGGCCGGGATGAAAAGAATGCATATTGAGGAATACCGGTTTGAGAAGGTGAAACAAATGCTGGAGGATATTACGGCCGTTTATGAGGAAAACCATTTGGAAATCGATGCGCTTGATACGCGTATGGCTATCCTGGACGAAGGTACGTTTGCCTTAAACCTGACAGAACATCATAAGCCCATCTATGCTGCAGAGATGCAGAATCAGATGCAGCTTGTAGAAGCTAAATTAGAGAAAATGATCCAGCACCCAAAAACAGCAGAATATGCGCTCCGCCTTTGTTTCTACTGCTGTCATCTGGACGAATATCAGAAATGCCTCATGTATTTTAAACGGTTTGAGGAAGCCGGACTTTCCCTGAGCCACTTTGCTCCATGGCTGAGAAACTATTACTCATTTTGTTCTGTGGTTATCCGGATTTTAAAATTTGCAGATGCGATTGAACAAGTCCGGAGAGAACAGTCAAAACTGGAAATATACGAAGAGGCTGTCCAGAACTGGTTTGAGCAGTTTCCGTTTTCCGATGGGTTCCATGCATCGCTGCTGCTGGGGCGTTTTATGGGATGTAAAACGATACGGGTTAAATATAAAATCTGGTATCAGGACAATGAAATCGACAGAGAGGGGAGACGTGATTTTCTGGATTCAAAGAATGAAGACAGACTTAAAGCCCATGTTTGGTACTGTGAAGAGAGCATCCACATGGAGGCCGATTTGACGTATCGCCAGTTTTCTTCGGATGAAAAGTCGGATTTTATTTTATTTTCAGAGACTCATCATCCTTTTGAGGTGAATGAATCCTGTCATCTGTTAAAACAGGCCAGGATGAGCCGGATGAATTTTCTGGGGATACAGGAAAAATATATAGAGATAAAAAATCTTCCAAAAGACGTTCAGGAATTATTAGATATCGTATATAATATTATTATGAGCAAAATAACCGATTAATGACAGTACAGTAAAAGAGAGAGGGGGGTGTGATGAAAATCAGGAGAACAATTCTTGCGTTGCTGCTCTATGCGGGGTTTCTGTTTTTCTCTGTTTACGTGGCTTTGGGGAATGACATTTGGGACAGACTGCAAAAGTGGAGGAAACGGGGGACCAATTAGCTGATTGAACAGAACCCCAGTTACAACTTCACAACAGCAGAAGAATTCAGGCATAATTCCACGCGGATTGCAAATACTGATAAATCAGTGTAAATATGGATATATCTGATTTCCATCCACATATGCAACTGCTGATCAATCATCCGGAAGGAGTAATCTGCTGATATGACTGAAAAGAAGCTGAAAAAATCCAAAACAGACACAGAACCCCAGTACATGAAAGATAGTGCAAAGGGCACAGAGATAACCCCACAAACTAATTTAAACCCTAACTGTCCCTGCAAGAGAGACTGTATCCGCCACGGGAACTGTAACGAGTGCAGAGCGGTACACGAAGCAGAAGGTAAGTATCCTACCTGCTGCCAGAGGATTGCGGACAGAAAGAAGAGACAAAAGAAAGGAAGCGCATAGCATGGATTTCGGACAAGCCGCAGAACTGGTTGAAGCGTTAAGGTCGAAAGACGAAACAAAGGCTTATCAATGTTTTAAGTTACTGGAGAAGGAATCATCCGATACGGATCATGTATACCCCTTCTTTGACCTTTTTGCAGATATGATAGAAGATGAAAATTCCTATGTCAGAACGAGGGGGCTTCTGCTGATTGCCGCCAATGCCCGTTGGGACACGGAGAATAAGATTGATGAGCTGATAGACAGCTATCTGAAGCATATTGAGGATGTTAAGCCTATCACATCGAGACAGTGTATCAAAGCCCTGCCGTCAATTGTCAAGTATAAGCCTGACCTTTATGATTGTATTTGCACCGCGCTGGAACAGGCCAATCCGGGCATTTACAGGGACAGTATGAGCTCTCTGGTAATGAGAGATATTGCCGAGGCGCTGGCGTCTATCCGGAGAGAGGGGCGATGAGATGGTTCTTAAAACAGACAGGCTGATACTGAGAAACATGGGGCAGGAGGATTACGAAGCGCTTTGCCGGATATTAAAGGACAATGATGTGATGTATGCCTACGAAGGAGCTTTCAGCGATAGAGAAGTACAGGAATGGCTGGACAGGCAGACAGAGAGGTATCATCAATATGGATTCGGACTCTGGGCCGTTACTTTGAAGGACAGCGGCCGTATGATAGGCCAATGCGGCCTTACGATGCAGGATTACAGGGAAAAACAGGTGCTTGAAGTCGGCTATCTCTTTGAAAAAGCATACTGGCATCATGGGTATGCCGTTGAAGCTGCCGCCGCATGCCGGGACTACGCCTTTAATCAGCTAGATGCAGAAGAAGTCTATTCCATCATCAGGGACAGCAATACCGCTTCCCAGAAGGTGGCACAGAGAACTGGGATGAGGTACAGGGATACGATTGTTAAGCACTATAAAGGTGTTACGATGCCGCATCATGTATATTCCGTAAAGCGGAAAACAGAGTCGATCAGCCTGTGCGGAGTTGACTGCACGGATTGTGAGTATTTCGGGACAGAGGAGGACAGGTGTGCCGGATGTGATGAGATACAGGGCAAGCCGTTCTGGCTTAAATATACAGGGGAAGAAATCTGCAGGATTTATGAATGCTGTACATATAAAAAGAAACTGCCCCATTGCGGAAAATGCCGCCGGCTGCCGTGTCCTCTCTATGAAAGCAGCGATCCGACCAAATCGGCAGAGGAGAATGAGGCAATCTTTCTCAGACAGATGGAACAGCTTAAGAACAGGCCATGAACTATAAAACGATGACAGAGAATAGGGAGCCGGCGGTTGGCCGGATCCCGTTTGTGCGTCTGTCAATGAATCATTATTGGAACAGGCCGTATCTCACAGATAAACGGATTTATGGTTTCTGCTAAAATAGTACCAGCCTGTAAAAAGTTGTAAAAGCACTTAAGTCTCCCGGAGCGCATAAGATAGATTAACGTAGCTTTGAGGTGGCTTTCTTTGAAAACATTTCCAAAACCATTGACGGCCAGTGAAGAACGTGAGTATCTAAAACGCTGCAAAGAGGGAGACGAAGAAGCCAAGGCCGTTTTGATTGAACGTAACTTAAGGCTGGTGGCCCATGTCATAAAAAAGTATCAATATACTGATTATGAGATGGAAGACCTTCTGTCGGTTGGGACAATCGGGCTGATCAAAGCCGTGAATACGTTTAAGATGGACCGCGGCTCCAGACTGGCTACTTACGCAGCGAAATGTGTGGAAAACGAGATTCTGATGCTGTTTCGCGCCGGTAAAAAGCATTCCAAAGATGTCTCCTTATATGACCCCATAGGAGTTGATAAGGATGGAGAGACCGTTAACCTGATCGATGTGATCGAAGCGGATGATAAAGCTGCCCTGGAGACGATTATATTGGAGCAGGATGTCTCTGAACTCTATGATGCCTATCGGAAATGTCTGAAAAACACGGAGCAGGAGGTACTGAGCATGCGGTACGGACTCTTTGGGGAGCAGGAACGCACTCAGAGAGAGATAGCCGGTAAAATGGGTATCTCACGTTCTTATGTCAGCCGTATTGAGAAGAAGGCCCTGGAAAAACTGAGGCTGGAATTTGAGAAGAATGGGTGAACCGGAAATTTTGAATGTCGGGGACGATTTGCGTCTGTCAGCAAACCGGTTTCTGCAAAATATGCAGAAGACCGGTTGCCGAACCGGCCGCCTGGAAAAAGACAGCATAAATTCGATAATTTATCGCAATATTTCTGATTGTATTATAAATATCCTCCGTATATAATGAAAGCTGAGCTTGAAGTTTTGATTGATGGCAGTGAAAAATTTGCGGAACGCGTTTTCATTGCGAGAAGGAGGATGTTGATTATGGCAATTTTAGTTACAGGCGGTGCAGGCTACATAGGAAGCCATACGTGTGTAGAGCTTCTGAACGCAGGATATGAGGTTGTAGTGGTGGATAATCTCAGTAATTCCAGCGAGGAATCCTTAAGACGTGTAGAAAAAATCACAGGGAAACAGGTGAAATTCTATGAGGCTGATTTATTGGATAAGCCTGCCATAGAGGCTGTATTCGATAAGGAGAACATTGATTCCGTGATTCATTTTGCAGGACTGAAGGCGGTGGGTGAGTCTGTTCAAAAGCCACTGGAATATTATCATAATAACATTACCGGAACGCTGCTCCTCTGCGATGTTATGAGGAACCATGGCGTTAAGAATATCGTATTCAGTTCCTCGGCTACTGTTTATGGAGATCCGGCATTCGTACCGATTACGGAAGAGTGTCCGAAGGGAAAGATAACGAACCCATACGGACAGACGAAGAGCATGCTTGAGCAGATTCTGACGGACCTGCATGTGGCCGATCCGGAATGGAACGTTGTTCTGCTGCGCTATTTCAATCCAATCGGAGCTCATAAGAGCGGTTTAATCGGCGAGGATCCAAAGGGGATTCCGAACAACCTTGTCCCGTATATTGCGCAGGTCGCAGTAGGCAAGCTGAAATGCCTCGGAGTTTTTGGGGACGACTATCCTACACCCGACGGTACCGGAGTGCGTGACTATATCCATGTAGTGGATTTAGCGGTAGGCCATGTCAAAGCCCTGAAGAAGATAGAAGAGAAGGCAGGGGTTACCATCTACAATCTGGGAACAGGGAACGGCTACAGTGTCCTTGACGTGGTAAAAGCTTATGCAAAAGCCAGCGGCAGAGAGATTGCTTATGAGATTAAGCCGAGACGCGCCGGGGATATCGCAACCTGCTATGCAGACGCAACTAAGGCGAAAGAGGAACTTGGCTGGGAGGCAGAGCGCGGCATAGAGGAAATGTGCGAAGACTCCTGGAGATGGCAGTCGATGAATCCGGACGGTTACAGAAACTGAGACAGAAACCGGCAAGGCAATAAGGAAGGCAAAGCGGCTTTTAGGCGTGCGCCGGATTAGCAGATAACTGAAAATAAATTTATTTACTGTCCGGCCTTAGCCGGACAGTATTTTTATTTGAAGACGGTGGTCTGTACGCAGAGCGTGCAGGCTATCGTTTAACAGGAAAGTTCTCCTGTTAAATAAAAACCGCTCCGCGGAGGAACGCAACTCTAAAGAGGGCTTGTTCACTAAGCTCGTTACACTCGCTAAGTGAGCCAATGCCTGCGACGGCAGGGAATAATGTCGCTGAAGCGACCCGCCGCAGACAGAAAAAGGCTCCCATACGTTCATAAATAATAAATAGATTTGCCGAAAATCCGAATTTTGAAGCTCTTTGCGGTCATTGCAGAATCTGCGGTTGTAATTCGTTGATAAAGTTGTTATAATTATTGGCTGAACTATAAAAATAGTTCGGAAAAGGATAGGGAGGATTTTTGAGGTGAAAAAATTGACTGCTTTCTGCGGGAGCCTGGCACTGATGCTGTTTTTCAGTCCGATGACGGCTCTGGCAGCAGAACATGTGGCCGGCAGTGAGAAAACAGCCGTACCAATCTGGCTGTGTATCCCTTTTGCCGGACTTCTTTTGTGTATTGCGGTGCTGCCGCTGATTAAGGCCGAGTGGTGGGAAGAGCATCAGCCGCATGCGGTGATTTTCTGGTCATTGCTTTTTATTGTTCCATTCGCTCTTTCATTTAGTGCAGGGACTGCATTAGAGACCGTTCTGGAATGCATCGTGAACGATTATCTGACATTTATAATCCTGCTTTTCGGCCTGTTCTGTGTTTCCGGCAACATTACGATGTCCGGGGACCTGGCAGGCTCGCCCAGGGTAAACGTGGGGCTGCTGGCTCTGGGGACGCTGCTTTCAAGCTGGATAGGCACCACCGGCGCAAGCATGCTGATGATCCGCCCCGTCATCAAGATGAATTCATGGAGAAAAAGGAAACGCCACATTATTGTGTTTTTTATTTTTCTGGTTTCCAACATAGGCGGCTGTCTCACCCCGATTGGGGATCCGCCCCTGCTGATGGGCTTTATGAGAGGTGTCCCATTTTTCTGGAGTTTGAAGCTTTTTCCGCTTCTTATCTTTAATATGGCAGTGCTGCTGTTCCTGTTTTACTGGCTGGACAGGCGTGCATACCGCAAGGATATTGCCCTCGGCCTGAAACCGGATATCAGTAAGCCCGGTACGGAGGTTAAGATCAGGGGAGCGCATAATCTGATTTTTCTGATTATGATTGTGGCAGCAGTTATTTTGAGCGGCACCCTGCCGGGACATCCGGCGTTTCAGGATGCGGCGGGAAATGTGAAGGGAATTCATATTTTTGGGGAAGTAAGCCTGGGATATCCGGCGCTGATTGAAATTGCTATTATTTTGCTGGCTGCATTACTTTCCTTTAAAACTACGGATTCGGAGATCCGGAGGGAGAACCATTTTACATGGAGCGCTATCCGTGAGGTTGCCGTTTTATTTGTGGGAATTTTTATCACAATGCAGCCGGCTCTCATGCTTTTGAAAGCCAATGGCGGCAGCCTGGGCATTACGGAGCCGTACCAAATGTTCTGGAGCACGGGACTCCTTTCCAGCTTTCTGGATAATACGCCCACCTATCTTGTATTCCTGACCACGGCAGGAGCGCTTGATTTTACGGAGGGAATGACAACGGTTCTGGGGGTTGTGCCGTTACAGATGCTGATGGCAATCTCGGCCGGAGCCGTATTTATGGGAGCCAATACTTATATAGGCAATGCTCCCAATTTTATGGTTAAATCTATAGCGGATGAGAACGGTGTCCGCATGCCGTCCTTTTTTGGCTATCTTCTCTGGTCGCTCGCAATTCTGATTCCGGTCTTTGCACTGGATATGATATTGTTCTTTTTATAGGGAGGGGGATGAACGATGTTAAATAATGAAGAGCAGCTCCGGGAACTGGCGGAGCGCATCTACGATCTGGATGCGGAGGTTTATGCTCAGTTAGGTTCTTCCCTGGGCCGTGTTTTTAACAGGAACCGCGAAAGCTGTGTGGATGAACTGGTTAATACAATGCTGACCAGGCCCCAGGGCCATCTGATGCGGAGTGAACTGGCGCTGATTGCCAACATGGCCCGCACGATTAAGGATAAAGAAGAGCGGAAGCTGGTTATGACGGAATACAACCGGATTCTTCAGGAAGTAATGAGCCTTCCTACCAGCTTTGTGAGTGGTGATATTATCGATCCGGAGATGGCGAAGCTGAACGCATTCAATCTCCAGGACCGTTTTTCCAGCGAAGATCACCTGATTATCTGCATTAGCTGGACGTATGGCTGCGGCGGCATTGATGTCGGCTTCAAACTGGCCGATAAATTGAAAATCAACTATTATGATGCCGAAATATTTGAGGCTGTGTTAAAGCGGCTGGAGGCAGAGAAGGATACGGTCCGCGATTCGATAGGCTATTCAAGCAATCCGGATCTGAATCCGAATCTGGCCAGTGCATTTGAACAGACAAAGAGCCTGACTCTTCGGCAGAGAATGCGTGAATTCAGCCGATATCACGGCCTTTCCAAGAAAGATGCCATATTCTTTAATCAGAGTGACCTGCTGTGCGATATGGCCAGAAAAGAAGACTTTATCATTATGGGCCGCTGCGGTGATGCAATTATGACGAATAACAGAATCCCGCATATCAGTATTTACATCACGGCGCCCTTTGAACAGAGGGTGCGCCACACAATGGAAATCCATAACGGAATGGGGGAGAAGAAGGCAAGGCGTCTTCTGAAACACCTGGATCGGCAGCATTCCCATTATTATAATTTTTATACAAGCCGCCGGTGGGGCAATGCGAATAATTATGATCTCTGTATTAACAGTGCAAGTTATGGAATCGACGGTACGGTAGAGTTTATTCTCAGAATGATTGACCGGGGCGTAAAGAATAAAAAATAAAATCAGCTTTGGAATGCCGATTTATCCGGCCTTTGCAGGAGTGTCCTGCGAAGGCCGTTTTTTATTGGCTCTTTGTCAATAGTTGGGGTGGGATTTGT
>NZ_KE992875.1:0-29692 GCF_000466485.1 [Clostridium] symbiosum ATCC 14940
AACCTTAAATGGGGAGAGCCCTGTCGCGGCCACTACGTGTTTTTCGCAGACTTTATCTTCGCCCGCAACCCCAAACCATCTTCCCCCAGGACGAAAGACTCAATATCCCGGTATACCTCGTCCCGGTTCAGTTCATTGAGAAGTTCATGCCTCGCCCGGGGATATAATTTTATCCTGACATCGCTCATCCCCAGACTGCAGAACTCTCTGTAGACTTTTTTGACGCCTCTTCCCTTATCACCGACCGGATCCTGCGCTCCCGACAGCAGGAGGACCGGCAGCGTCTTTGGTATCTGTTCAAACTGCTTTTTCTGCACAAGTTCAGTCATCACCTGAAAGAAATCCTCATAAGCTCCATTGGAAAAGATAAAACGGCAATCCGGATCCGCCTCGTATTTTCTGTTTTCCGCAATGTCCCTGGACAGCCAGTCATGCTCCGTTTCCCCAGGCTCAAATGGTTTGTTGTAACTTCCCAGAACAAGTCTGTGCAGCGTTTCATTATGATAATCGCGCCCTTCCTTCTTTATTGCCCGGCGGACCACCATTGTCCCGAGCTTCAGGACGACGGCCGGCTTGCTGCCTGTTCCCATGATTATCGCACCGTCCACCTGCTCCCCGCAGATAGTCAGAAAACGCCTTACAAAAAAGGATCCCATACTGTGACCGAGTATGAAATGAGGAACCGAAGGATACTGGCGCTCTGTAAAATCTGATATGCGCCTGATGTCTTCCAGCACATAAAAGGCCCCGTCCCGGTCGGAAAATGTTCCCAGGCAGCCGGGACGCGCTGTTTTTCCATGTCCCAGATGATCGTGTCCAATCACGGCAATTCCTTTTGCATTCATCGCTTCTGCAAAAGCGCCGTACCGCCCGGCATGCTCCAGCATGCCATGTGATATCTGTATTACAGCGGCCGCGTCCGAATCAGGAAGCCAGTGGATCCCATGGATTCTGGAAAGACCGTCGCTGGAAGGAATATAAAAATCAAATCTGCTGCCCATACTGTTTTCTCCTGTCCTTATATCAGATTCATCTGTTTCCATTTGCCCTTACGGTATCGCAGGATGAAGAGCGTCAGGCGGAATATCCAGTCCATGATCATCGCTATCCAGACTCCGATTACGCCCATCTGAAAATGGATCCCCAGAATGACACTGAACAGAATCCTGAATACCACCATTGAAAAGACCGAAGTCACCATCGGCATCCTGACGTCATTCGCCGCCCGCAGTGCGTTGGGAAGAGTGAAGGCCACCGGCCACATAACGATAGCGCCTGCACAGTGTATCCATACGAGAATTTTCGTAAGCTCCGCCGTCTCCGGGGTGAGGGAATAAATGTTCAGGGCCAGCGGCATGCTCAGAAGAACCAGGCCGTTTACAACGGCACCGGCTATATATGCGGTTTTCATCAGTTTCTTCACATAATATTCTACCTGCTCATAGTCTTTAGCGCCGACACAGCGGCCGACCACCGTCACCATCGCCAGATTCAGCGCCATGCCGGATATCAGTCCCATATTGTCCAGGTTATTCGCCACGGCATTCGCAGCTATCTGAACCGTCCCGAATCCGGCGATAATGCTGACAATCAGTACGCGTCCCAGTTGGAACAGTCCGTTTTCGATTCCGTTTGGAATTCCTATGTACAGAATCTTTCTGATGACAGAGCCATTCAGACGGCACAGGGAGCGCAGATTAATGTAAATTACGTTCCTCCTGTCCCTCAAAAGCCAAACCATAATCAAAGCGGCCACTCCCCGTGAAAAGGCGGTTGCCCATGCGGCGCCTGCGACCCCCATTGAAAAGCCGAAAATCAGGACGGCATTACCCGCCACATTGATCAGGTTCATCAGGACAGATACTTTCATTGATATTTTAGAGTTTCCCATGGAACGGAACAATGCGGCGCAGGAATTAAAAACCGCCAGAAACGGATAGGAATAGGCCGATATTCTCAGATATGTAACCGCATTATCCATGACCTCCCGGGCCACCGACGGATACAGCAGTCCGAGAAAATGACGTTTTGTCAGCAGGACGGCCGCCATAATTATGAGAGAAATCAGAGTCGTGACAATGAGGAGCTGGCCAGCCGACTCCCTGCACATATCCTTATTCCCCTTCCCCAGATATTGGGAGGACACGACAGCCCCTCCCGTGGCAAGAGCGGCAAACACATTCATCAGCAGAAGGTTGATGAGATCTACCAGTGCGACACCCGAAATGGCGGCCTCCCCTGCATAGCTTATCATCATCGTGTCGGCCATTCCCACTGTTATGGCAAGTATCTGTTCAATTATCAGCGGTACTATCAGCAGTCTCAATTCCTTGTCGGAAAATAAACGGTTCATTCTGGTTCCTCCGGTCAATTTTACAATATCCTTATTATACCAAAAATCCGGCGGGATGTCCTGAAAATTTATGTTATTGTTCACAGCACGCCGCTTTTTGGCGGGGTGTGAACAATAACAAATTTATTCCTCCGCCGATAAGAAAAAAGCGGACAGCTTAACGCTGCCCGCTTTCATCATTTAATAATTAGTCGTTTCCGTACAGAGTAACCAGCTTAGTAAGATAGTTATATCTTGCTTTTGCATCTTCCTCATTCTTTGCGAACAATGCTTTTGCTCTCTCCGGATTCTTAAGCGCAAGGGATGTGTAGCGGACCTCGCCGTTTAAGAATGCCTGGAAGTCTCCTGTCGGAGCCTTGCTGTCAAGGCTGAACTTCTTCTCAGCAGACGGATTGAAGCGGAAGTTGTGCCAGTAACCGCACTCTACAGCCAGCTTCTCTTCTGTCTGAGCCTTGTCCATACCTTTCTTGATACCGTGGTTGATACATGGTGCATAAGCGATAACCAGAGACGGACCCGGATAAGCCTCTGCCTCTGCCAGTGCCTTTACAGTCTGTGCATAGTCAGCGCCCATGGAAATCTGTGCCACGTATACATAACCATAGCTCATGGCGATGGAAGCAAGATCTTTCTTCTTCACATCTTTTCCGCCTGCAGCGAACTGTGCAACAGCGCCTGTAGGTGTAGCCTTGGAGGACTGTCCGCCTGTGTTGGAGTAAACCTCCGTATCGTATACCATAATGTTGATGTCTTTGCCGGAAGCAAGCACATGGTCAACACCGCCGAAGCCGATATCGTAAGCCCATCCGTCGCCGCCGAATACCCACTGGGATTTCTTAGCGAGGAAGTCTTTATTCTTAACGATGTCCCTGCATACAGGGCAGTCAATTCCGTCCAATGCGGCAACGAGCTTGTCTGTAGCAGTTCCGTTTAATGCTCCGATTCCGAATGTGTCAAGCCATTCTTTGCATGCTGCTTTTACTTCCTCGGAAGCTTCTGCTGATGCAAGGATGTCTTCCACTTTCTTCTTTAAGCCGTCGCGGATAGCGTTCTGAGCCAAAAGCATACCGTAACCGAACTCTGCGTTATCCTCAAATAAGGAGTTATCCCAAGCCGGACCCTTGCCTTCTTTGTTCACTGTGTATGGTGTGGACGGTGAAGAGTTACCCCAAATGGAGGAGCATCCTGTCGCATTGGAGATATACATTCTGTCACCGAATAACTGTGTGATTAATTTTGCATAAGGTGTCTCGCCGCAGCCTGCGCATGCGCCGGAGAACTCAAGTAACGGCTGTTTGAACTGGCTTCCCTTTACAGTTGTCTCTTTGAATTTCTCAATTACATCCTGTTTAATCGGAAGCGACTGGCCGTAATCGAAGATCTTCTGCTCTCCGAGGCTCTTCTCAAGGCTGTTCATAACGAGGGCTTTCTCACCCTTCTTGCCCGGGCAGACATTTGCACAGGAACCGCAGCCTGTACAGTCAAGAGCAGATATCGTCATGGCAAATTTGTACTGTGGCATTCCTGTCATAGGAAGTGTCTTCATTCCCTCTGCCCCTGCGGCCTCCTCCTCTGTAAGAGCTACAGGACGGATTACTGCGTGCGGACATACATAGGAACAGAAGTTACACTGGATACAGTTATCCGGATTCCATACCGGAACATTAACTGCGATACCGCGCTTCTCATATGCGGAGGAACCGGATGGTGTCGTACCGTCAACATAATCAACGAAAGCGGATACCGGCAGGTTGTTGCCTTCCTGAGCGTTAACAGCAGCCTGAACCGTATTAACGAACTTGACAACGTCTTCTCTTCCCTCTGTAGCGTGAGTCATCTCAAGACCTTCGTCCTCTGCTGTCTTCCAGCTCTCCGGAACCTGAATCTCTACGACATTCTGAGCGCCTGCATCGATAGCTGCCCAGTTCTTCTTAACGACATCCTCACCCTTACGGCCGTAAGTTGCCTCAGCGGCTGCCTTCATCAGTTCGATTGCTCTCTCCTCCGGAATAATGGATGCCAGTTTGAAGAATGCGGACTGAAGGATTGTATTGATACGTGTCGGGCCCATGCCGGTCTCAATACCAAGCTTCACACCATCGATGGTGTAGAATTTGATGTTGTGATCTGCGATGAACTTCTTAACCTGTCCCGGTAAATGTTTTTCAAGAGCTTCCATATCCCATGGGCAGTTTAACAGGAATGTTCCGCCGTCCACTAATTCCTGAACCATATTGTACTTACGGATATAAGCAGGATTATGGCAGGCTACAAAGTTAGCCTTGCGGATTAAATAGGTGGATTTAATCGGAGTATGTCCAAAACGGAGGTGGGACATCGTAACGCCGCCGGATTTTTTGGAATCATAGTCAAAGTATGCCTGTGCATACATATCCGTGTTGTCACCGATAATCTTGATGGAGTTCTTGTTTGCGCCTACCGTACCGTCGGCTCCAAGACCCCAGAATTTACAGTTAACGGTTCCTTCCGGTGTCGTTACAAGCGGAGCGCCCAGTTCCAGGGACAGATTTGTAACGTCATCCACGATACCGATTGTGAATACTTTCTTCTCTGTGTTGTCATAAACGGCTACGATCTGTGCCGGAGTCGTATCTTTGGATCCTAAGCCGTAACGTCCTGTGAAGATAGGTGTCTGGTCAAACTTCGTTCCCTTTAACGCTGCGACAACATCCAGGTATAACGGCTCGCCTAAAGAGCCAGGCTCTTTTGTTCTGTCTAATACGGAAATCTGTTTTACGGAATCCGGAATTGCTTCCACTAATGCGCTGGCACAGAATGGTCTGTAAAGACGTACCTTTACAACGCCGACTTTTCTGCCCTGGGCTACCAGGTAGTCGATTGTCTCTTCGATAGTATCGTTGACAGAACCCATGGAAATGATTACATGCTCTGCATCCGGTGCGCCGTAGTAGTTGAACAGCTTGTAATCCGTACCGATCTTTTCGTTAACCTTGTCCATGTATTCCTGGACAATCGCCGGTAATGCATCGTAGTATGGGTTGCATGCCTCTCTTACCTGGAAGAAGATGTCAGGGTTCTGAGCGGAACCTCTCTGGCACGGATGGTTCGGGTTGAGCGCGTTCTTGCGGAATGCGTCAACGGCGTCCATATCCACCATATCTTTCAGGTCTTCATAATCCCATGCCTCAACCTTCTGGATCTCGTGAGATGTACGGAAACCGTCGAAGAAGTTGATAAATGGAATCTTTCCTTTAATTGCAGCAAGGTGGGCAACCGCTGTCAGGTCCATAACTTCCTGTACGCTGGATTCACAGAGCATGGCACAGCCTGTCTGACGACATGCATAAACGTCTGAGTGGTCACCAAAAATAGATAATGCATGGCTTGCAAGTGCACGTGCAGATACGTTGAATACGCCTGGTAACTGCTCGCCTGCAATTTTGTAAAGGTTCGGGATCATCAGCAACAGACCCTGGGATGCTGTATAAGTGGTTGTTAAAGCTCCGGCTGCAAGGGATCCGTGAACGGCACCTGCTGCACCAGCCTCAGACTGCATCTCTGTAATCTGCACTGTCTGGCCGAAAATGTTCGTTCTTCCATCGGTTGCCCACTCGTCTGTAGCTTCCGCCATAGGTGAAGATGGGGTGATAGGATAGATGGCCGCTACGTCAGTAAATGCATAGGAAGCATGAGCTGCTGCGTGGTTACCATCCATAGTTTTCATTTTTCTTGCCATAATGAATGTTCCTCCTGTTATTTTAAAGTGAATGTATAGTTGAATCCCCTCTCGGAAATTTACCTGAGAATATTATAACAACTTTTTGTTAAAATGCAAACGAATTTGAATTGTTCTGGCGTATTATTTTAAAAACAATAAAATTTCTTATTATTAGCACCGCCTTTTTCTATCAGGGCCCGGATCAATTTTTCATTCCCTGTGCCGCGTTCTCTACGGTTATGTTCCCATTTTCCACCAGCTTGACAAACAGCTCTGCAAGCGTGGGATCAAACTGCCGGCCGGCCTGTTTGCGAAGCTCCTGGCAGGCGTATTCGACCGGATAAGACGGTTTATAGCTTCTTACCGAGGTAATCGCGTCAAAGGCATCCGCGACGGCCAGGCATCTGGCTCCAATCGGAAGCTCCTCGCCCGTAATTCCCCTTGGGTAGCCCCGTCCGTCCCAGCGCTCATGGTGGCCTACAACGGCAGGTATCAGGTAGTCCAGGCTGGGCAGGTGCCGGATGATTGCAATCGAATGCTCCACATGGGTTTTCATAATACCATATTCTTCGTCGCTTAACTGTCCCGGCTTTGTGATAATATTCTCCGGAATTGCGATTTTTCCGATATCGTGCAGAAGTCCCGCTTCATAAATCATCTGTGCATGCTCTTCATTCAGTCCGGCCGCCTTTGCCAGGGTTTTTGCATAATTCGCCACATTCTGGCTGTGACTGAAGGTATAATGATCCTTCGCGTCAATTGCGGCGGTCAGAGCATAAATCGTTGCCGCATATTCCTCATAGTTTCCGGTCATTATATTGCTGCGGGCCGTTTCAATATCCGAATCGGCCTCTGCAAGCGAATACTGGCAGATTCTGTTTTTCCCGCTCCGTTTGGCGTTGTAAACAGCCATGTCCGTATTCTCCAGCAGTTCCTTCACAGAAGACGCGCTGTACGGAGCCACGCAGATTCCGCCGCTCAGTGTCAGGGCTTTTAAGAGGACGCCGCTTCCGTCGGTCTCCTGCCGGCCTACCTGCTGCTTGATATTTTTAGCCAGCTCCAGCGCCTGATACAGGTTGTATCCGGGCATGCAGATCGCAAACTCTTTTCCACCGTAGCGGCACGATATTCCGTTTCTTCCCACGGTGCTGAGTATGATCTGCGCCGTACGCCTTAACGCATTATCTCCGGCATAGGTGCCGTAAAGCTGGTTAAACAGTTTGAAGTCATCCAAATCCAATATAATAAGCGCTACGGAATCGTTCCGTTTATCATTGTATACTTCGTTCAGTCTTTCCATAAATGATTTTCGGTTTAAAAGCCCCGTCAGATGGTCTACTGTAGCCTCGCGCTTTGCCTGTTCATATAAATTGGCATTTTTCACAGCTATCGCGGCTATCGACTGCGCGGACTCCAGGAATGATATATCGTCAAAGGTATATTCGCTCCCCTTCATCTTCCTGCCAATCAGCACAACGCCCACCAGATCGCCGTCGCGTTTGAGCGGTACGATACAGCTTGCCTCCAGCTCAGACAGCAGCCTTTTCTCCGCGTCCCACATGGATTTGTAGGTGGAGGAACGTTTGAAATCCGACATAAACATACAATTTTCCCGGGTATTAAACCAGGTGATGCAGGGATTGTCGGAGGAGATGGAAAATGCCTTCTCATCCAGGGGCGCAGCCGAGCATACCGGCCTGAAATGCTTTCCCGTCTGATCCTTCAGGCAGACATAAGCCTTATTCACCCGGATAGAATCGCAGATTACCCGCACCAGCAGAGCTAAAATCTCCTGTAAATCCAGGCTTTGGGATACCGCCGTGCTGAATTCCTTCAGACGTTCCTGCTGTATCTGTTCTTCCCTCAAAAACAGGTTGTTTAATATTTTTTGCAGGAGCTGGTAAATCAGCATCATGGATACGGCGAACAGGATTGCTATAATTAATGTCGTGTAACCTTCAAATTCCGGAAAATAAGTCTGCAGCTTCTGCTCCGTCGGCCGGATCAGGTAGGCACCCATAACCGAACAAAGGCACATGGTTTCCGCCAGCACCACGCCTCTTGACACCAGAAGCGTCATACGGAACAGCCTCTTACGGTACATCGCATAAAACATCAGGCTTGCGTAAATAATGCCCGACAGCGTGTCCCACGGAAAATAGTTGCCCGGCAATATTGAAATCAGATTGCCGATAATCAGAACCGGCGGTCCAATCATGATCGGCAGAAGGCTGCGCACCGGCACGTCACGCTCTTTTACGCCATAGGCCACCATCCTGGCCCCATGGATCAGCATCAGTACTATTAAAAAGGTCGGAATCAGAATTTTCCAGTTGCTCTCATAAAGAAATACAAACCTCCCGTCCCCTGTTTCCACCAGCTCCGGAGCCTTTAAAAACAATTCAAAATGGGTCAGGATCAGAATCACTGCCGTAACCAGCAGCCATACCTTTTTCATGTACTTGTCTCTCGACTCCACAAAATGGTACAGGAACATATATACCAGATAAGGCGCCGCAAAGAGAGCCAGTATGGACAGCTCATACCACAGCTTATAACCGGGATACAGCCTGAGCCTCATAAGAAGAGAACAGCCCGTCCATATGGTAAAACAGAAAAGCAGCTGGATAAAAGAATTAATAAGTGGGTTTTTCTTGGCCGACAACAGCGCAATCATCAAAAATGCATAGCAAAAAACTGCCAGTATCGGCACCCAGATAAAAGGAATCACTCCGCTCATCTTCCATACCTCCTGTCGCCGTTTATCTGATACGTATCAAACTTTAAAAATTCTGAAAGTTCAAATGAAGACGGATTTACCCTGCGTAGCTTTTTCCCCGTAAGTTCCTGGTACTGTTCCATCGTACCGCATTTCAGAACAGTTATCTGCAGCGGTTCTATGCCCAGCATTTTTTTCAAATCACGGTAATCCGTATCAAAAAATGTAAAATATACTTCCAGATGCTCTTTCAGGATCTGGGTGCTGACCGCCATCCTTCCCAGGTCGGCCGGATTTAGCTCCACATAGATATGGAGGTAAGGACGTCTTTTTGTGTCATATTCTTTTTTTGCAATCCAGTGTTTGATTGACAGGCCGGACAGACGAATCACATCCTCGATGGAATTTTCCGTAATCCGGGTAAAGCCTGCAATATCGATCACCCACGGCACCCGATCCAGGAATACCAGTTGGGGCAGATTCGTGCTTTTATCTCCACCGGTGCTGACACAGCGGAACATATCCCCGATCCTGTAGCGCGCAAATGCTCCGCCTTTCAACACCGTCACAACCAGCTCATAATTCTGATTGGCGACCAGTTCATCCATCAGGATGGTAAGCGGCTGGTAGGACGGATCATCCATGGATTTATACACTTCATCTTCCGGGATAAATTCATAAAAGCAGGAGTCCGGAAAAAATACCATCCCGTTGCGGGAGTGGGTTTCCGTGCCTACAATCGAAACCTCGGTACCGGCAAATATCTCCAGCGGATCGATTCCCCACGCCTCCCTCAGCGCATCTTTGTAGGAAGCCGTATCTGTTCCCGCACATACCAGTGATTTCAGGCTGAAAAGATCCCTGGGTTCGATATCGCGCCCTTCCTTGGCACACTGGTATTTGGCTTTGAGAAAACGGTACAGCATCAGGGGTTTCATTTTAACCGCCTTTTTAAGCATCCCTCCCGATGCCCCGCCCTGGAACGACGAAGCGAAGTTCTCCGTAATATAAAACGCCACGCTGCTCAGGCCGAAGAACAGATCAATCCCCTTCTGCATCCCCAGGGAAAACCCCTTTTTATTCCTCTCGCCGAAGGACATACTGTGGGCTTCTTTCACCGGAGGCAGAAATTTGAAATCGATTTCTTCTTCAAATACTACGGGAAAGAGCCCCGTAACAAACGGAAGCGGGGCCAGGCCGAACAGTACCTTGTCACCATTCTTAAGTCTTGCCTTTTTCGTCTCATTGCTGGAAGATAATGTAGTTATCGCCATCAGATTGCTGCGGAAAACGTCCAGCATGCTTCTGGTGTAGGGCGCTACTTTGACCGGATGTTTGCCGCCCTCCCATGTAGTCTGAAGCCAGATAACCGGTTCCCCGGGCAGCATGTCCGTCTTCTTTGCCAACAGGATATCCGCATAATCCCCATAAGTGGTAAGGGGAACGGTTCTCCTGAAATCCTCGATTGTCTGCGGCTGTCTTCCTTTAAGGAACATCTGGCCCAGCCCGCTCGCCGACCAGACGCTGATTTGTTCTTCCAGCAGCCGCTTCTGGATCTCCATATACTCCTCAATGGATAAGTCCAGAAAGCTGCAATATTCTTCCCATATTTCGCGGTACTGCTGTTTTTTTACCTTCTGTCCGTAATTCAACTTTCGTCTCCCCCTTTGCCCGCTGTTTTCTCCATTCTGCCGGTCTTTAAATCACTGATGCATTTTCTGATGCTGTCTGCATCAGGTATCAGATATGGAGTTTCTTTCCTGTAGTCATCATATCCCTCAAACAAACGGGGGAATGTATATCTGTCCTGAAGCAATATGTACAGCAGGTTCATCCCTGTATATACCGTGCCCGCCAGCAGCATAAACGGCTTGCCAAGCCCCAAAGACAGAAACAGATAAAATCCGGCCAGGAACAACACCCCCGGGTGTCTGCACAATGCGTATACCCCTGTCTTACAAATTTTTTGTTTTGAGCCCTCCACATAAGCTTCCTGAAAAGGCACGGCAAAGAACAGTGTGTAAACCAACAGCATAAGCTGTATCCCTGCCAGCAAGAAAAAAACAGCAACGGCAGGAAAGGTGACCTGATAATCACTCTCGAATTCCGTTACTGACATAGTTATTGTAAGCACACAAAGCGTAATGCAGCCCACTGCGAACAGCGACCTGATACCCCTGTGGTTTTTATGGATTTGATTTAAATCATACAGAATAAAAAATAGAAAGCATAAGCATCCCAGTCCTATGTAAGTCATTCAAGCAGTCTCCCTTTGTCCCGGTTATTATATCATCCGCATCATCATTGTACCAAATCGTTTATATAAACTCAATATAAAACTGCTTTTCTTTAGCCGTCCCACAAAACATCAAAGGGAAAACCTTCTGTTACAAAGGTTTTCCCTGCATAAATAATTTATTGATGTTAATTGCTTCCGGGCCCTGCCGGAACGTCGACCACGGGATTCGTCGGAACAACGGGGCTGCCTCCGGCTTCCTGTCCCGGACTGCTGCCGCTGCCATCTCCCGGCGTCGGTCCTCCCGGAGATACGGTGCCCGGAGACGGTGCCTCCGATGACTCGCCGCCGGGGCCTGCCGGTCCCTGGGCATCACTCTGGCCTGGAATTGTCTCTCCCTCGCTTACCGGAACTGTCTCGGCAACGGAGGCGGACGGATCTACGGTCGTGATAACCACACCCGATGTATTTCTCTTAATAATCGCCGCTTTTCCTCTGTAACTGCTGTTATGGAAGAATTCACGGCTGATTTCCTTGCCATCCTCATAGATTACGAGATAAGTAGTCCATCTGCTGCCGGGTACGGCCTCCTTCACGACCTTCTCTTCCGTAAGCTGAAGTGTCTGGTCTTCCTCATATACCGGAACCGGCGGATCGATGGTGCTTGTCTTCTCAGAAGCCATGCGGACCTTCTGACCGTCTTTTACGATCTGCACTCCATAGATGGAAATGGTCAGCTCCTGATTGACGAAGTTGGTCTTAATCGCCACCGGATAATTGGAATTATTAACAAACTTGAAGTCCGGTCCGCCGAAGCTCACGGCCGCGTCTTCACCCGGTGTTACATAGGACGGCTCGTAGCTGTGCGCATGGCGCTCCGTACTCTTAAGTCCTGCAAAAATAACGGCATTATATAAAGTGGAGGAAACCTGGCATACTCCGCCGCCCGGCTCCTGAACCACCTCTCCGTTCAGATATGCAGTGGCCGGCTTATAGCCTTTGGCCTCGGTACGCGCTCCCGTCGTTTCGTTAAATGAGAACTCCTGTCCGGGATTAATGATTGTCCCGTTCAGCGCCACACAGGCCAGCCTGATATTCTCGTTACGGTTGCTGTTGGATGTTGTCTTGGTGGTATAGGTTGCAATCGTCTTATACTTCTCTTTGAGCTGTGCCGCAGTAAGCTCCGGGGAAACCTCTTTCACGCTTGCCTCGATTACCGCATCGTAATCTTTATTGTGAACGGCCTCCACCATATCGGCCGCAAGCTTGTCCTGGTCGATGACAAGACCGTTTGTGCCCTCCGAAAACGTAAATTTGCCTGTTTCCTTATCATAACCGGAAATACCGCCGTTCTTGGCCACCATGTTCCAGTTGCCGGCTATCAGGGCCGCCTCAGCCTTTGCCGCCTCCATCAGGTTCTGATCCGTCTCATACGCTTTGGCTTCCTGCATATCGCCCGCATAAATTTCTTCCAGGATATTATTCACCTTTTCGACAAGTATATTGTTAACCGAAGCTTCCTTATCCTGGTACTTCACCTTCATGTTCCAGTTGTACTGCTTTAAAATTGCCTCTCTGGCCTCGTCCTGAGTCATTCCGGTAATATCGACTCCGTCGACGGTTATCTGGTTTTCAGCCGCGCTGGAGGATTCACTCACTGACGATGACTCTGCGCTCTCTCCCGTCGTACTTGCCTTACGGCATCCCCTCACCGCAAGTGCGATGCAGAGTATTACAATAATTGCACCGATTCCATACATCAGAATCTGCGTGATATCATAATCATTCTTCTTTCTTCTCTTATTATGGCCTTTGCCCCTGTTGTTAAGGGAACTGTGCCCGGCCGATGCTCCCGATACTCTGGCTCCCTGACGGGTATTCCTTCTGCTGCCTCCGCTGCCCGCTCTTCTCGAAGAGCTTGTATTTGATGTCCTTCTTCTGGAAGATCCGTTACTATAATCACTCATAATCTTTCACCTGTCTACATAATCTTGTTTCGTTCATGCTACAGTATAGCACAAATCTATGAAAAGAAAATAACTTATTTCTTAAATTTCTTTTTACGTTAAAATAATACTTTTTTCTTGACTTTTTTTGCCGGGAAATGTACTGTTTTACCAAAACGGTGAAAGGTGAATTTTCATCCGCACCAATAATCAGGAGGTATTTTATGGAATTTATTGATCTTCATGTGCATTCCTCTGCTTCGGACGGCACGCTCGCCCCCGGCCTGGTAACTGAACTGGCGCTGGAAAAGGGACTGTACGCCTACGCTCTCACCGATCACGATACAACGGACGGCATCGACGAAGCCGTGAGGGCTGCCGCCGGAACCGGACTGGAGGTGATTCCCGGCACAGAGCTTTCATGTATATATGAGGGAAAAGAAATCCATATAATCGGCCTCTTCATTGACCATCATTCCCCTGAGCTGGTAAGGGCGCTGACGCAGCTTCGAAAGGATCGCGATAACCGCAATATGGAAATGCTCTCCCTTTTCCAAAAAGACGGCTTCATGATTACGGAGGACGCCCTGACAAAAGGCGGATCGCTGTCCGTCATCACAAGGGCGCATTTTGCCCGGGCGCTGATGGAGGCCGGCTATGTCTCCACGATGGAGCAGGCATTTAAAAAATATCTGGAGCATGGCAGGAAATACTGTCCGCCAAAGAAAACCGTCCCTCCCGCCGAGGCAATCCGGCTGATTCTTGACGCCGGGGGCTTTCCCGCGCTGGCGCATCCGGTCCAATACAAGCTGGGCTGGGAAAAAACCGGCAGGATGATTGCAGGTCTTAAAGAGATGGGACTTAAGGGAATCGAGGTCTATTATTCGTCACATACCCAAAACGACAGTATGCGTCTCAGGGAAATGTGCCTCCGCTTCCGCCTTCTCCCCACCGGAGGCTCCGATTTTCACGGTTCCAACAAGCCTGATATATCCATTGGTTCCGGAAGAGGCGGGCTGCGCATCTCCCGGCTTCTGCTGGATGATATAAAAAAGACGCTTGCAAAAGACGCCGGGAATTAGATATTCCCCGCGTCTTTTTTCATGCATTCCGCCAGACTGTCCATGGTAGGGATTAAAGCAGTGATGCAGTCCATCCCGCAGGCGGCCGCCGCTTTCCTCGTCTCCTCCCCGATACAGACCGCCTTAAAGCCTCTCAGCATCTCAGCGGACGGCTTCAGCGTTTCCATAAACCCTCTGACTGTGGAACCGCTTGTGAACGTGACATAATCAAAGCACTGTCCCGTGAGCAGCTTTTTCACGCGTTCCGTCTGTGCATTGCAGATTGGATAACGGGTATGGTAAAGGGCGATATCCCGGTACTCGATCCCGGCTTTCTGCAATGGCTTTATCAATTCCGGAGAGCCCTTCTCCGCTCTCAGTATCAGAATCCGTTCTCCTTTTGCTATCTCCGACAAGCCCTCTCCCAGATCCTTCGCATAATACTGTCCGGGCATGTAGTCCGGATAGATTCCGTGTTTCACGAACATTTCACCCGTTGCCCTTCCGATTACCGCAAGCTTTACGCCCGCAAGGGCGCGGATGTCCGTTTTCATCTCTCCCATCAGTTCAAAGAAGACCTCGGCTCCGCTGGGACTTGTGAATACAAGCCAGCCATAATCGCCAAGCCGGGCAAGCGCTTCCTGTATTGCGCTCCGGTCCTTCGGCAGTTCGATTTCCACGGCAGGCAGTTCCACCACCTCCGCGCCGGCAGCCCGCAGCCGGGCCGTCATTTGGGACGCTCTTTCGCGAGGCCTTGTCACAAGAACCTTTTTCCCTGCCAGCCCTCTCGCCCCGGACCAGGAACAGACTTTGGCCAGGTTACAGACTTCACCGACCACAATAACCGCCGGCGGCCGGATCCCCGCTTCCTTCCCGTCCTCAATAAGCCTTTGAAGCGTTGACAGCACAGTCCTCTGACCTGCCGTCGTACCCTCCTGTAAAAAGGCGGCCGGTGTGCCTCCCGCCATCCCCGCTTCCATGAGTCCTCTGCAGATCTCAGGGGCCGCTCCGGCACCCATCAGAAAAATCAGGGTTCCCCCGGCTCTCACGAGGGCTTCATAATCAATGGCGCCTTCATTACCGGCCTGTGAATGGCCGGTAATCACATGAAAAGAGGATGCCAAACCGCGGTGTGTCACAGGGATTCCGCTGTATGCGGGGACTGCAACCGCCGACGTAACCCCGGGTACAATCTCAAAGGGGATATTATTTTCCCTAAGCGCCTGCGCCTCCTCGCCTCCCCGTCCAAAGACAAAGGGATCTCCGCCCTTCAGTCTGACTACCAGTCCTCCCTTCTTTCCCTCTTCCACCAGAATCCGGTTAATCTCCTCCTGGGAAGCGGAATGAAAGCCGCTTCGTTTTCCCACATAAATCTGTTTTGCCGTGCCCGGTATAAAGCCCATAATCCCGTCGCCCGCCAGGGCATCGTAAATAACGGTGTCCGCCGCCGCCAGCAGTTCCCGCCCTTTTACGGTCATCAGGCCGGCATCTCCCGGTCCCGCGCCTATCAAATACACTTTTTTATCAAAATATTGATTTTCCACTTCCGTCTCCAATTTCTGTTTATAATCTCTTTTACTTTAAGTCCTTATTTTTGCTCAAAAGCATTTTTCAGCGTAAGCGCCAGCTTCACCCCAAGCTGCTCCGCCTCCTCCGCCATCCCTTCCATCTCTCCCGTTATATAACGGTCCGATGCCTCGTCGTAATAAAGGCCCCTGAGATACAGACGGCCGGCAGCTGCTTCGGCGCAGGCCGCGCAGGGAGAACTGCATCCGCCGTCCAGTATTCTGACAAATGCCCGTTCTGCAAGAGCCATTGCCCGGGAATCGGGCGCATCTACCTCCTTCATAAACGGAAAATAATCTTCTTTTCTACCCTGGACCGCCATAATTCCCTGGCCTGCAGAGGGAATGATCTCATCCACAGAAAAATAACGGCTGATTCTTCCCTCAAACCCCATCCTTATAAGACCGGCAGCCGCCAGAATCAGGGCGTCATACTCCCCGTCGTCCAGTTTCCTGAGCCTGGTGACAAGATTGCCCCTGATTCCTTTAAACACCGCATCCGGATAGAGCCTGGCCGCCTGCATCCTCCGCCTTCTGCTGAAGGTTCCGATTACCGGCCCGGCCGGAAGGCTTTCAAGGCCTTTGCGGAGCACAAGAACGTCTCTTTTATCCTCCCGTTTCGAATAGGCCAGTATCGGCAGCCGTTCCGGCACCTCCATCGGCATGTCCTTCAGACTGTGAACCGTTAAATCACACCGGCCATCCAGGAGCGCACGATCCAGCTCCTTTACAAAAAGCCCTTTTCCGCCTATCTGCTCCAGAGACTTATCAAGTATCATATCCCCCGTTGTCTTCATTGTCACAAGCTGTGCCGACACGCCGGGACAGACCCGCTTTATCTCTTCTATTATCAGTTCCGACTGAATCACTGCCAGAACGCTCTCCCTGCTTCCAATCCGAATGGTTCCGTTTATCATCTTTCTATCTCTCCTCCTGTCATTTCCCGCTCCAGGCACTTCTGCACGGCCTCGGTCATTCGTTTTGCCAGACGGTGATCGGTTCCTCCGGCCGTAACGCCTGCCACAACCGGTCCCTGCTTTGCCAGACCCGGGAAATAGAAATCCGACATTTCCTTTTTTCCCGCAACATTAACAAAGGCTCCGGCTCTCCTTCCGTCCAGAGCCGCCAGGCGGTCGGCCTCCGGATCCCCGGTGGCCGCCAGAACGAGGAACCAGCCTCCCTCCCCGGCGGGGCCGGCCTTCTCTGCAAGCGGATAACGTTCTCTGTATTCCCTGTAATCCATCCTGTACAGATTTACGAATCCGTTTTCCGAAAGCTTCCGAAACAGTTTCTCCGCCTGGCCGCCGACCTCTCTCGCAACTACGGTAACCGCCGCGCCGGACTCTGACAAAGCCCTGATCCGTCTCTGCGCGACCGGACCGGCTCCCGTTATAAGCACATTATAGTTCTTTATATCAAAAAACAAAGGAAAGTAAGACATACCTCCACCCTTTCTCTTCAATTCGTCGTTTCTGTGCAAAATGCGCACGATAACACCTTGTGGGATACTACCCGTGAACAGTAACGCTTCCCCCCATTATACACAAAAAGCCCCCTACATTCAAATCACATTTTAACGCTTGCGGCTTTATCCGTTTCACGGTATACTTGTACGGTATACGGTTATGCAAGGCAGTACTAAATCCGTCAGTAAATCATGGAGGTACCGGTATGGAAGAATTTTTCAAGGCTATTGAGGATAAGATTGGCGCATCTGGCTATCCGGGACAGGTGAGCGGTGAAGAAATCTATAATGAAATCTGCGACGACATTGAGGAAAAGGAGAACGGCTCCTATCTCTTTCTCTCCAAAAAAGAAGATAACTCTGTTTTTGAGTATAAAGTCGACGTAATGGATGATAACTTCAATCTCTCTTATGTTCATATCACGTCAAAATCAGGCACGTTTCATATAGATTTTGACATATAATTCACAAACAAGCCGCGGAAGCTGCCTGCTATTTTCACAGACAGCTTCCTTTTTTTGTTCCTAATTTTGGGAATTATCCTCCTTGTTTTATACAGACACTTTTGTTATAATATGATTGTTAAAACATTAACCCATTTTCCATTCAGAATTAAAAGGAGGGTTTATCATGAAGATTCAAAATATTTCAGACGTAAACAAATTTTTTGCCGTTATTGATCAGTGCAAAGGAACAGTCGAGCTGGTATCACCGGAGGGAGATCGCATCAACCTGAAATCCAAACTGACCCAGTACCTGTCCATGGCAACTATCTTTTCAAACGGATATATTAAAGAGCTGGAACTGGTTGCTTATGATAAAGATGATATCGATCGTCTTATCAAATTCATGTACCAGGGAGAATAAGAGCTGTAACAGTTCGGCTTCGGCCAGCGTTACCCGGATACAGCCGTCCCGCAGCAGATTGGAAACCGTTAAAACCGTTTCTCATCCGCCGCGGGACGGCTGTCTTTATATTCTCCCGGATTACCGCCGTTTCAGCCTCCGGTTCACATCCTCCCTTACCAGTGCATAAACCACTGAACAAAGCGGGATAAATATCAGCATTCCCACGACTCCCATCATACTGCCGCCGATGGAGACGGCCGCCAGTACCCATATCGAAGGAAGACCCACTGAGTTTCCCACCACATGGGGATAAATCAGGTTTCCCTCTATCTGCTGAAGTACAAAGAAAACAATCGTAAACCAGACAGCCTGTACAGGGTTCACCACCAGGGTCAGGAAAATTCCGATTGCACAGCCGATAAACGCGCCGAAAATCGGTATCAGCGCTGTAAATGCAATCAGCACTCCGATTAAAAGCGAGTAAGGCAGTCTGAGCAGGCTGAGCGTGATAAAGAACATTGTTCCCAGTATCACCGCCTCCGTACACTGGCCTGCAAGGAACTTCGAAAAGGTCTGCTCCGCCATGCGGCAGATGCGGATAAATTCATTTACCGCGCGCTCCGGAAAATAAGCATAAAACAGTTTTTTAAACTGACGGGCCAGATTTTCCTTCTGCAAAAGGATATAAATTGCAAAAATAAAAGCAATTCCAAATGTGGCAATTCCGCTGGCAATTGACATTGCCGCCGTCAATGTGGACGACAGCACCGTGCCTGCTCCGGTCGTGACAAATCCGGCTATCTTCTCAAACGTATCTTTCCAGTCAATCTGCAGATTGATATTGTTGATATATTCCACAATCTCAGGGTACTCGCCAAATTTCTTTTCAAGCATTACCTGGACATTCATAAAAAACTGCGGAATCAAATCCTTTAAGCTTACAAGCGTATCGGTTATCTGAGGCACTACCAGGAAAAATACGATTCCCAGAATCAGTATTACAAAGAGAAGTGCAACCGTCAGGCTTATCACTCTCCTGTGCTTTCTCACTCTCTTCTCCGGAAGCCTCGTCTCAACGAACCGCATCGGCACATTCAGGATGAAAGCAATGGCCGAACCGCATAGGAACGGAAATACAAGCCGTATGATCCAGCCTATAAATACCAGTACTCTTTCAAACTGCATGGCAAGCGCCAGCACTATGACCGTGTACAGGATTAACAGCATAATTTTTTTCATTGTTTCCCGGTTTATATCCATTCTGTTTCCTTTCAAAATATCTCTTCAAATACATTTCTGATTTCTTCTTCCGATGCCTTAAATGTTCCCTGAATCATCTGAGCGCTTCCGCCGCCCCGCCCGTTAAGCTTTCCGTTCAGGGTCTTTCCGGCCTGCCTCATATCAAATGAGCGGCTGCCCGCACAGTAATTAAAACCGCCTTTCGCATCCTCTGAGAAAACGGCTGCCGTCTCTGCCTTACCGCCTTCAAGCAGCCGGTCGCAGAACTGCCTTATCTGCAGCGCCGTCATCCCTGTTTCAAATACAAGAAGCAGCTTTTGGCCTGCCTCATACTGTTTTACCTTCAGGTTGAGCAGCTCTCTCGTAAGCGCTCCGATGCGTGCGTCTTTTTCGGCCGCTTCGTTTTTCAGACGCTCTACCGCTTCCTTTAGCCTGTCTGGTTTTGCAGACAGCAGGTTTGAGATGGCTGCGGTCTGATCCGTCTTCCTTCTGTAATCTTCCATGGCCTTAGCGCCGCAGAGCATGGATATACGCACGCCGCCCTTATAATGAATCATGGACAGGAACTTAACCGCTCCGATTTCACCGGTATATTCAACGTGGGTTCCGCAGCAGGCACAGCAGTCGGCGCCGGGAACTTCCACGATTCTGACCCGGCCGCTCAGTTCCTTCTTACTTCTGTAATCCAGCTTTTGCAGTTCCTCCTCCGATGGGTATGTAGCCTTTATCTGCCTGTTGGCAAAAACGATTTCGTTCGCTTCTTTTTCTATTTCCATCAGTTCTTCCCAGGTCAGTATTCCATTTAAATCTATCGTCATTTCTTCATGGCCCATGTGGAATCCGACATTATCATACCCGTAACGGCCGTGGATTAATCCCGATACAATATGTTCCCCCGAATGCTGCTGCATATTAGAAAAACGGTTATCCCAGTCTATCGCACCGGTGACGGTTTGTCCCTCCTGCAGTTCCTGATCCGTGTAGTGGATTACCTCCTCTCCCCTCTCATGGACATCCAGTACTCTGACTGTTCCAAGCGTTCCCGTATCAGACGGCTGGCCTCCCCCTTCCGGGTAAAAGGCAGTCCGGTCCAGTATCACTTCAAATCCCTTTTTCCCTTTTTCACAGGAGACAACCTTTGCCTCAAACTGCCTGATATAGGGAATACGGTAATACAGCTTTTCCATCTTTATTTCCTTTCTTTATCAAATTCCGCGATACTCCTATTATACACAAGTTTTCACCATGTTCAATCATGTTCCCGTTAAAATTAATTTTAAAAATCAGGAAACTGTGGCAAGCCGCCGGGCATATGATGGAGTGTAAAGAAAATCTCGGAGGAACTTAATATGAGTGATTTAGCAGCAACAAACTGCGGATGTGGATGTGAGAATACCTGTGGCGGCGGATGTGGATGCGGATGCGGATGTGGCGGAGGAAACTCGATTTTCCTGATTCTCATCTTACTCTGCTGCTGTGGCGGCGGCTTCGGCGGCGGCGGTGGATGTTGTGAACATAACTGCGGCGGCGGATGCGGATGCGGATGCGGCGGTGGATTCGGCGGCGGATGTGACTGCCTGATCTGGATTATCCTGCTGTGCTGCTGCTGTGGCGGCGGCGGATTCGGTGGCGGCGGCGGATTCTGCTGCTAATACATCTGTCCCTTCAGGCCCCGGATTGCCTCAGAATTCAAAGCGGAGTTCTTCCGCAGCAATCCGTTCGGCCGGTATTCTGAAAAACTGCCGGGATTTCCCGGCAGTTTCTTTCGTTGCAGGCGATGATCTGTGCGCAGAGCGTGCAGATTATCGTTTTCTCACTGTTCTCTGTTTATCTGATAAATCAGGGCATTACAGACAGCGGCCGCAACATTGCTTCCCCCTTTTCTTCCCCTGGCCACTATATAAGGCGTATCCTTCAATGACAGAATCAGTTCTTTTGACTGGACAACATTGACAAAGCCGACCGGTACGCCGATAATCAGCTTCGGCCTAAGCCTTCCTTCCTGAATCAGCTCATAGAGCCTGACAAGGGCCGTCGGTGCGTTACCCACAGCAAAAATACAGTCGCGCCCCAGTCCCGCCGCCTTCTCCATACTGGCTGCCGCCCTTGTTGTCCCGTCGCTCTTTGCCTTCCCGGCCACGTCCTCATCGGCCATAAAGCAGAGGACTTCCCCGCCCATTTTATGGAGGGACTTTTTGTTCACTCCGGCTTTTCCCATATTTGTATCGGTCACAATGGTACAGCCCTCTCTTAACGCCTCAAGCGCTTTTTCCACGGCGCCGTCTGAAAATATGAGACTGTCCGCATAATCAAAATCAGCGGTGGTATGGATCACGCGTTTCACCACCTGCTCCTGCCCGGCCGGAAAGGTCCTGTCTCCCAGCTCTTTTGTTATAATCTCCAGGCTCCGTCTCTCAATCTCCTCCGGCAGCACCTGCTCCAATTCTATCATCGCAAACCATCCTCCAATATTCTGTAGACTGCCTCCATGTCGAGGCTCGTTCGAAGCTCCTGCGCCAGCTTGTCGTACTGGCTCTCCCGGTAAGCATGATAATCAAAGTCTCCGTTCTCCGTCTTTAAACCGGAAATCCCCTTCGCTTCCAGAAGAGCTTCTGTAACTGCGGCTGCAACTCCCGGACCGTCAAAGATTCCGTGTACATAGGTACCATAGATATTTCCGCAGGCCGTTCCGTCTCTTTTACCGGCGCCGGCACCGTTCTGGTACTCTGTCAGTGAAAGAAGGGAGGTCCCGTTTTCCCTGATCTTTGTCTTACCCATGTGGATTTCATACCCCTCCGTCTTCATTCCGGACAGGTTTTTGAAGATACCCGGCACCGCCTCAAAACGGCCCGTAATCCTGGTCCTCGTCTTTTCCTCGTGAAAAGACGTTACCGCACCAATCAGGCCCATCCCGGCCGCCAGCTGTCCCGGAATGCCGTTTTCCGTACCTGCTTCATCCACCAGGCTCTCCCCCATCATCTGGTATCCGCCGCAGATTCCCCAGATCGGTGTTCCCTTCGCAGCCGCTTTAAGGATCAATGCCTCCAGGCCGTTCTGGCGCATCCACAGTAAATCTCCCATCGTGTTCTTTGTGCCGGGAAGGATAATCATATCCGGTCTGCCAAGCTCCGAAGACCGGCTTACGTACCGTACCGATGCTCCCTTCATCGCCGACAGCACATGAAAGTCCGTAAAATTGGACAGTCTCGGAAAACGTATCACCGCGATATCGGCAAAAACACCGTGTTCCTGCCGTTCCCCGGGGAAAATGGCCGTCAGCCTGCTGCTCAGGCTGTCCTCATCCTCGATATCCACATCCATGTACGGCGTCACTCCTACGACCGGAATCCTGCATAAGTCCTCTATCATTTCCACACCCGGGTCAAGGATTGACTTATCTCCGCGGAATTTATTGATTATCAGGCCCTTAACCATCTTCCTCTCCTCCGGCTCCAGAAGCATCACAGTGCCGTATAGCTGGGCGAAAACACCGCCCCGGTCAATATCGCCGGCCAGAAGCACCGGCGCCTTTGCCATCCTGGCCATTCCCATGTTGACGATATCATCACTCTTCAGATTGATCTCCGCCGGACTTCCGGCCCCTTCAATCACGATTATATCGTATTTACGGTCAAGACGCCCGTATGCCTCCATGATGGAAGGTACCAGGCTCTTTTTATAGCGGAAGTAATCCCTGGCTGCCATGGTTGCAACCGGAACGCCGCTTACAATCACCTGGGAACCGGTATCACTGGACGGCTTTAAGAGAATGGGATTCATGTCCACCGAGGGGCTGACCTTCGCGGCCTGGGCCTGCACCACCTGGGCGCGGCCCATCTCAAGCCCCTCCCGCGTGATGAACGAATTAAGCGCCATATTCTGGGACTTAAAAGGAGCCACCCTATAGCCGTCCTGGCAAAAGATTCTGCACAGTCCGGCGGCCAGCAGGCTTTTCCCCGCATTTGACATGGTTCCCTGTATCATAATTGCCTTTGCCATTATCCCTTCCCTCCTGCTGCCTTCATGCATTCAAGCAGCGCTTTGTTCTCCTCGTGCAGTCTGACGGAGACCCGGTAATACCGTTTATCCAGTCCGTCAAAGTTTTCACAGGAACGGATTAAAATCCCCCTGTCCCTGCAAAATTCCTTATAGTCAAAACAGTTCCCAGACTTAAAAAGGATATAATTTACCATTGAGGGAAACACGGTAAATCCCATACACTCAAGGCCGTCAGACAGAAACTGTCTCTCCCGCTCCACCGCAGCCACCGTCCTGTCAATCCACCCGCCGTTCACGGCAGCCTCCCTCACGGCAGCCAGAGCGGCAGCCTCGGCCGGCGCCGATACGCTCCAGGGCTGGCGGCAGCATTCCATCCGTTCCAAAATCATCTGATCCGTACAGAGGGCATAGCCGAACCGAAGTCCTGCCATGGCATATACTTTTGTAAATGCATTGACAGCCATGACATGCCCGTATTCCTCCGGCCGTTTCTTTATCAGTGGAATCACGGAAAACTTTGCCCTGTCTTTTAAAAACCAGTTAAAGCATTCATCGACCACGAGAAAAATCCCTTTTTCCCTGCACAGACCGGCCAGTCTGTCAATCCAGCCGTTGTCCGCCGCCATTCCGGTCGGGTTCCCCGGATTGCCGATAATCACCATATCGGTGCCGGAGCTGTCCGCAACGCGGCTTAAAAAATCCCGCTCCCCGCCATCCAGTGCAAATCCGTACTCTTCTCCCGGGTAAAACCGTTCTGTTTTACAGCCGGCGGCCGAGAGGGCCGTCTCGTATTCCGCAAAGGACGGAGAAGGGACAAGGGCCTTACCCGGCCGCAGGGCAAAGACCAGCGTATAAAAAAGGTCGGATGCTCCGTTGCCGCATATCAGATGCTCCGGCTTAATCCCGTCCCCGTAATATTTTGCCAGAGACTGCCTGATGGTCCGGGACAGGCTGTCGGGATACCGCTCCCAGCTTTGCTCCGAAGCGGCGGCAGCTTTTTTAACCGCTTCCGGCATGCCGAAGGGATTCGTATTTACCGAAAAATCCAGTCTGATTTTATTGTCCGTATAGATGTCTCCCCCATGCAGATATTCCACTTCGCCGTCCCTCCATATCCTCGTAAACTATCAAATCCACATTCCTGCCAAAGCCTGCCAGATAAGCGCAAGTATCAGCGCGAAAACTGCCGCCGCATACATCAGCCGGTTCGCCCTTCTGATGTCCTCATATTCCACAGGGCGCAGCGCATCACCGATAAATGGTTTTTTACACAGCTCCCCGAAATACCAGGCATCGCCTGCTAGCCTGATATCCAGCGCCCCGGCGCAGACGGATTCCGTCTGTGCCGAATTCGGACTCTTATGGTTAAAGCGGTCTCTTTTAAATATGCGGCAGGCATTTCTATAATCTAACCGGCACACCGCCGCCGCTGCTATCATAAGCAGGGCGGACAGGCGGGAGGGAAGAAAATTCGCCGCATCGTCAAGCCTGGCCGCGGCCCGGCCAAACCAGAAATATTTTTTGTTCTTATATCCTGCCA
The DNA here is from genome assembly GCF_000466485.1 of [Clostridium] symbiosum ATCC 14940. Taxonomy (GTDB): domain Bacteria; phylum Bacillota; class Clostridia; order Lachnospirales; family Lachnospiraceae; genus Otoolea; species Otoolea symbiosa. Next base: position 24,673 of record NZ_KE992875.1, read on the forward strand.
TGGAATCCATTGTATTAACCGCCTTATAGACCCAGCCCAGAACAGGTCCTCCCAACGCCAGATAAAAAAGAGGGGCAATCACCCCGTCGGAGGCATTCTCAGCCACTGTCTCCACGGCAGCCCTGGCTATGCCCTGTGCGTCAAGCACACTGGTGTCACGGCCTACGATCATGGAGACATTCCTTCTCGCTTCCTCAACATCCCCATTCCTTAAAGAGTAATAGACTCTCATGCTCTCATCCCTCAGGGAACGGGCCGCCAAAAGAAAATAAACCATAACTGATTCCGCCAGAAACAACGCCGTGTTCCCGGCCGCCGCAGCCGCATACCATAAACCAAACGACAATGCGGCCGTAATTCCAAGCACCAGCAGAACGAAGAGCGCCCCCCCGGCCAATTCTCCCTTTTCCGTTTTAGGGAACAGGCGGCGGATTCCTTTTTCCGAAAGGCTTATCAGATTCCCGATGCCTCTCACCGGATGGGGAAGGAAATGGGGATCCCCAAAGCAGGCATCCAGAATAAATCCCGCCAATGTCGACGCCATATGAATCTTTACACTGTCCATGATTTATCTCCAATGCTGTTTTACGTTTTATAATGGTACGGTTTACACGGCTGCGTTCCGCGAAGCGCGTTATTGTTAGCAGCGCACCGCATTTTGTCGGGACGTGAACAATAACTATTTAATCCTGCTTCCCAGTCCGCATATAACGCGGTAGACCTCATCCGAAAAAGCGGCGATTTTCTGGCAGACACGGCCGTCCTTCTCCCTGTATTCCCGCGCAAATGCGTCAGCCGGAACGATTCCGCAGCCGATTTCATCGGCCACCACCACGGCCCCGCCGTTCTTTTCTATCAGCTCCCCAGCAAATACGGCCGGATCTGTCCCTTCCTGCATTAACCGCAGGACATAACATTCCAGATGGAGAATCAGCTCAGCCTCCAGAGCTTCCCCGTAGCCGGAACAGCGCCCGTCGGCGGCGGCTATGTCCTTATCCTGAAAGAAGCTGTAGGCAAACTCCGTCTTTCCCTGGGCCTGTCCGCCTGTAATAAATATCATATCACGACTCTTCCTTTCCGAACTTCTCTCTGTTTTTCCGTCATTCATGCAGCTCCAGGGGCAGTCCGTCGGGATCTTTGAAAAATGTCATCTTTTTATTCGTAAATTCGTCCACCCGGACCGGCTCCGTCTCAATGCCGGCGGCATTTAATGCTTCTACCGCTTCCTCCATGGAATCCACCTTAAAAGCCAGATGGCGCAGGCCGCAGGCCTCCGGATAATTCAGCCGGGCAGGACTGCCCGGTATTCCGAAAATTTCCAGCTCGCAGTCCCCCAGCTTTAAATCCAGTTTATAATCGCCCCTCTGTTCCCTGTAATTCTCCCTGATAATTTCAAAGCCAAGCTTATTAACGTAAAAATCCCGGGATTTCTGATAATCCGATACTATAATTGCAACATGGTGAATCGTATTCAAACGAATCATAATCGTTATCTCCTTTCCTGGCCGCCAACGATAACCGGCACGCTCCGCGCATCGATCACCGTCTTCCGTCAGCGCAGTCCCGCCAGGCGGCAGGCTGCCATTGCAATGATAAGTGCCAGTTCAAATATCTGCAGAAAATAACCGGCCAGATCTCCGGTCATTCCGCCAAACTCTTTTACCGTCATTCTGTAGTAATAACAGAAAACCATAACCGCAGTAACAATGCAGATAATCCCGCTAATTGCCCCTGCCTGCATAATCCCCGCAGCGGCTGCGGCCAGATATGCAGCCATAATGAATTGAACCGTCTTCGTCTTGGCTTTTCCCGAAAATTCGGCGGCCAGACCGTCTTTCTTCGCCTTTGGGAAACTGACTACCGACAGGCCGCTGAGCGCTCTTTCCGCCACGAACACGTATGACAGCAGGCAGATATCCGAAAATTCCAGCTCCGAGAATGCGGCTCCGTAAAGAAGCAGGTATACTCCGAGTCCGATTATGGCAAATGCCCCTGTATGCGGATCTTTTAAGATTTCCAGTTTCTTTTCCCGGGAACCGTAGGATCTTCTTGCGTCCGTCACATCGAGAAAGCCGTCCATGTGTATTCCTCCGGTAACCAGAAGCGGTACGGCGGCGCCTCCCAGCGCCATGAACAATTCTCCGGCTCCCAGCCTCTTCGCCAGCCAGATAAACAAAACCAGGACTGCGCCTGTTATCAATCCAATCAGCGGAAAAAAACACATGGCATATTTCATACGTTCCTTTGTCCACTCCACCTGCGGCACCGGTATTTTCGAATACATGGACAGCGCTATCAAAAAGCTTCCAAGCAGATTCATTTTCTCATTTCCCTTCCCTGCCCCTTAATACGGATCGGAATGCCGTATACTACCTCCGTTACCGTATCCGCCATCTGTCCCAGGCGGCAGTTGATTTCGCCAAGCAGGCGGATATAACGCATGGTTTCCGCCCCGTAATCCATCCCATCGCAAAAGACTTCATTCGTCACAATCACCAGTTCCCGGCATTGGCGGCGAAGATGCTCCACTCCCTCCAAAATATTGTTCAGGGCATTTTTCTCATCCCGGTAAAATTCATTCGATGCCAGATTTGACATACACTCCAAAAGAACCGAAGTATTTTCTCCGGCCTGCGGCAAGGCCTTTTCCCGCACTGCGGCGGCCAAAGCCATTTTTTCGCCGATGGACAGCTTATCGCCAGTGGACTGCTTATCACAGGTGGACAGTTCGAGGGAGGATAGGCCGGTATAATGTTCGATGGTTATAAATCCCTTCCCGCTGCGCATTTCCCGGTGCCGTCTGACACGTTTCCGGCCCTCATCGTCCCATACCATCATCGTTGCCACATAAATCCGGCGGTGTAATGCGCTCTCCGCTATCAGCTTCTCCGCATATTCCGATTTTCCGCTTCCGCTTCCGCCTGTCACAACATGCAGCATATGTATCTCCCATCTTTTTCCTGTATTGTCCACAGACCTGCAAAAGGCGCAGCTCTGCAAACAGAAACCTTTAGCTGATTTGCTAAATAAATTCGGCGTTAGAGAGGCTTGTACTCATCAATCTCAATGTCTTTAAAAGTACTCATCCTTTCATAGACCGCCAGCGTCATATCCAGCAGAGGAAACAGGGCAACCGCCCCGGTGCCTTCCCCAAGGCACATTCCAGCTTCGATGGCCGGTTTTTTCCCAAGAAAATCCAGCATTTTCCTGCCTGCCGGTTCCGCCGACACATGGGCGGCCAGCATATATCCGCCTGCCGTCTCATTAATTGCCACAGCGGCTGCGGCTGCGGCTGCCGAGATAAAGCCGTCGATTACAACCGGAATACGGAAGATGGCTCCGCCAAGAAATACTCCTGCCAGTCCTGCCAGATCGAAACCGCCGACCTTAGATAAAACATCCAGGCCATCCGATGGATCCGGCTTGTGGAGTTCAATCCCTCTCTTGATCGTTCGGATTTTCTGCTGAAGCCCCGAATCGCTCAGCCCGGCACCTTTTCCGGTCACAGCGGCGGGATCCAGTCCCAGCAGGACGGACGTCACCGCGCTGCTCGTCGTGGTATTGCCGATCCCCATCTCACCGGTTGCAATTATCTGATACCCCTTATTCTTCAATTCTCCGGCCAGCTCAATTCCTGCCAGAACGGCAAGAACCGCTTCCCTCCTGGTCATGGCGGTTGTCTTTATAAAATTATCGGTACCTTTTCTGATTTTACGGTCAATCAGAGGATGTACGGTTCCCGTCTCTCCCAGTTCACAGGCCACCCCGATATCCACCGGATACACATCCGCTCCTGCTTTTTCAGCCATCAGGCAGGCACAGCTTTCCCCCTTTGTAAAATTAGAGGTGACCGCCGCCGTAACCTCCTGCCCCGTCTGGGTAACGCCTTCCTCTACGACGCCATTGTCGGCACAGAAAATAATCAACGCCTTTTTATCAAGCTTTACAGCCGCAGAACCCGTCATCCCGGCTATTTTAATAATGTCTTCCTCGAGAACTCCAAGGCTCCCTAGAGGTTTTGCTATTTTACTAAAGCGGAATGCCGCCGCCCGTTCCGCTTCCTTATCAGCCGGAACAAGCCTCCCGCACTGTTCTTCCAGAAGGGCGGACAGCTGTCCCTCCGTCCAGTCCCGGTATGTCTCCCACTGAATTTCTGCTTCCCTGCCCGGCTCCCTGCCAAGGCTGCGTCTTGCCACTAACGTCATTCTAATCCCTTTCAGTCCGCCTATTATCTCACTCTGTATACAGCTTTCATTGTTGCTTTCATTGTTATATCTACATTTAAAACAGAACCATTATATCAAAATCCGGTCGTTTTGACCATACATAAATGCGGATGTTTCATTGATGATGGGAGGACACATCCAAAACGGAGCGGGGATGATGTTAAACAATTGTATTGGCAGCGCGAATCAGCAAGGAGAGACTTCGCTCTCCATTCTGAATATCACAAAAATGCATCATTAAACACTATCCCGCCCTGTGCAACACGGAGCTGTCCGCTTAATGTCCATTCATTCTTAAGGCATGTCAGGTTGCCGTCATTTGTAAAACAGAACTGTTTGTCAATCTTTTGCATAAGCTAGTTTAAGACAATGTGTAACGGATATTTTGCAGATATATTCCGCAAAACACATCAAATCTATGGGAAAGGACTGAATTAATATGAAAATATACAATGATGCTGACAGTTATAAGGATAAGAATTTATGCAATTGTTGTTGTGATTTCTGCGGTGGATGCAATTGCCGCCACTGCTGCCAGGGACCGCAAGGACCACAGGGTGAACCAGGACCGCAGGGTGTACAGGGAGCACCCGGTCCGCAGGGCCCCGCCGGGCCTCAGGGATTACAAGGCGAGCCTGGGCCTCAGGGGCCGGCTGGACCTCAGGGCTTACAGGGCGAAACCGGACCGCAGGGGCCCGCTGGGCCCCAGGGCTTACAGGGCGAAACCGGACCGCAAGGGCCCGCTGGGCCTCAGGGACTACAAGGCGAACCGGGACCTCAGGGCTTACAGGGTG